>JBBRWC010000078.1:0-20365 GCA_038246255.1 Planctomycetota bacterium | reverse complement strand
TGGGGTTGCGGCCGCCGCGGTTGTCGCCTGCTTCACGCCAGAATAACCCCGCGTTGTTCCACTGGGCCGCGATGGCCGCGGGGTCATCCTCGGGAAGCGCACGCGCGAGGAACTCCGACAGCCACGCGGCATCGGTCGAAGCGTTCGCGCCGGCGAGCTTTGCGACCACAAACTCAACGCGCGGAAACTCGTGCTCGTCGCCGCGGCGCAGGGTGTCGACGAGTCCCTCGAGGTTCGCTTTGGCGTAGTTCTCAAGCGCGTCCTGCGCTCCGGCCCAGTCGGCCACTTCGTAGCGCAGGCGGAAAAGGTAGTACCAACTGTTCACGTACTCCGGCCACTTCGCGAGGGTCGTTTTGAACGCTGCTTCTGCCGCCGGGTAATTCTTCGCGTCGCTGCTGGAGAAGAGCGCCCAGCCGAGCCACCACTGGAGCGTCGCGTCCCGGTTGTCGCTTGCGCCGTAGCGCTTGGTGAAATCCGCTGCGCCCCGCTTGAGCACATCGGCAAACCGCGCGGCTCCGACGATCGTCATGAGGCTCTGCAAATCGACCGCGTCCGGGGCGATCGAAAGCGCCTGTGCGTACGCCACGTCCGCATCCTTAGCCTGGTTGGCGAACTGGTGGCTGTGGCCGACTTGCACGAGCGCTTGCGCCGCCTGGAGTTGCTGCGCCGGCGCCTTCGGAGCGCCAATCAGCTCGAGCGCGCCGCGGAAGGCTGCACGCGCTTCCTCGAGCAACGCCGCGGAGCTCTCCTCCTTGTCGGAATCCACTTCCTGCGAGCGCGCCAGCGCCGCGCGGCCCCGCACGAGGCGCGCTTCGAGGGACGTGGGATCGGCCGCTTCCGCGCGCCGTGCCGCCGCCAGCGCGGTTGTGTTGTTGCCTGCGAGCTGTGCCGCGCGGGCGAGGGGCAAAAATGCGTCTGCGAAACGCTCGGGCTCTGCGTCCGTGGCTTCCTTCAAGTTCGCCATCGCGTCCTCGAGGTAAAAGCCGACTTGACCCGTCGATCCGGTGGCGATCGCTGCTTCGCTCTTTGCGAGCAGTGCGAGGCCAACGGCGAGCGGGATCTCCGGCCCTTTTGCGCCCGTGCGCCGCTCGGAACTCACCTCCGAGAGCACGCGGTCGAACTGGCCGTCGGCGATGTCGACACGCCACAGCCAGATGCGTGTGGCGAGGCCCGGTTCAAGTTTCGCGGCGGACTCAAACGCCTCGCGCGCGGGTTGGATTCGGCCGGCGGCGAGGTGCTCGCGGCCGCGCGCGACCAGCGCCGCGGCATCCTCGGCAGCCAGCGCCGCGGCATCCTCGGCAGCCAGCGCCGTGGCATCCTCGGCAGCCAGCGCCGCGGCATCCTCGGCAGCCAGCGCCGCGGCATCCTCGGCAGCCAGCGCCGCGGCGGCATCGTTGAACCGCGCCGCGGCGGCCGTCGGTGAAACGGCGCCCAGGCCAAACAGCACGAGCGCACAGGAAAGGGTCAGCGATCGACGGTCGTTCATGGGTTTCACGGACAGGGTTGGCCGAAGGAACGCACATCCTGTGCGGTGCGGACGGTCTCGAGATCACCTACATCGTAGGCCGCAATCAGCGCGCGCACCCAGGGGCGATCAATCTCGGGCATGGGGCCGATTTCGACGGCCTTGCGCAGATGGATGACGGCCTGTTCGAGGTCGCCGGTGAAGTTGAGGTGGTACACACCCAGGTTTTCGTGGGCGTCGCCCCACACCTCGGTGATGCTGCCGCGGCCTTCGGTGCCCGCTTCCGCCGCCCGTGCGAGCGGCTCGGCGAGTTCGATCGCGCGTTCGAACCATTGGACGGCGCGGTCGAGGTCGCGGTGCAGGGAGTACACGAGCACGAGCGCGGCGTCGCGCAGGATCCACGGGTCGTCTGGACTCGCAGCGATGGCCGCTTCGTAGGCGCGAAAACAGCGCTCCGTCGCTTCCACGCCGCGCGCGATCAGCGTGTTCGCGGCTACCTTGGCGGCGGGTGTGCGGTCCTGCGATCCATCGGCGGCCAGATCCGCGAGCGCGCGCAAGCTGGGGCCCGCGTCGCGCGCCTGTGGCGCGTCGAGCTCCCCGTTCGCGAGCCGACATAGGAGCCGCCCCGCGGCTTCCATGTTGGCGCCGAGGTCGCGCAGGAACAGCCCCGCGTTGCTGGCGAGCATCGGATCCGACGGCGCGAGCAGGTGCGTGTGCCACAGGGTATCGGCGGCGAGTTGCTCCGATCCCCTGCGCTGCAGACGCTCCGCGACGAGCTGCAAGCCGATCAAGCCGGAGCGCATGCGGCCCTCCACTTGCCATTCGACACCGCGCGGCAGAATCTCGTTGGCCGAGAAAAACGTCGCGGCGGCTTGTTCGAGGTCGAGTTGAGCGTACTCCACCCAGCCGCGACCTAGACGTGCCACGGTGCGCCAACCGGCCAACTCGACCGCGCGCGGATCCCCAGCCAAAAGCCCCGCGGAAAGCTTCGCGAAGCGCACTTCGGCGTCGGAAAAGCGCGCGAGCTGCTCCGGATAACTTTGGGGTTCGTTGCCGGGCGCCGGAAGGTTAAGGAGCGCCGCTTCGAACTGCGCTTTGGCGGCTTCGAACGCGAGGCCGGGGGATGCGTCGGGGGTGTTTGCGAGCTCGACGAGCAGGTCGGCCGCGCCCGTGGCGCCCCGTGCGCCAGTGGCGAGGTTCACGAGGCGCGCTTCGAGGGCCGCTTCACCCGGCGCCTGCTCGATTCCGGCGAGCAGCACGTCGAGGGCCGCGTTGTGTTCGCCGCGCCACAGTTCGAAGTCGATCGCGGAGTTCCACGCGAACATGTCCTCCGGAGCTTCGCCGATCAGGCGGTCGATGGCCGTGCGGGCTTCGGCCTCGAGCGCGGCGCGGCGCCCGACGGCAGCGTCCTGTTGCACCGCCTGCGCGAACGCGAGGCTCGCGCCCTGCGCAGCGATGCGCGCGGGTGACCCGAAGGGTGCGACCTCCACGTCCGAAGGTGCGACTGCGGCCGCCGCGGAACCCCCGGCGACGAGGTTGCGGTGTGCGTCCGCGAGCCGCGACAGCGCTTCTTTGGCGAGCGTGTGGGCGGATGCACCGTCTCCGCTTAGCCACGCCGCGTGGGATGCGCCAAGGAGCACGCGCGGCGAGCGGCCCGCCTGGTCGTAGGCCCGGCGGGCATCGTCGTAGGAGCCGCTGATGTAGACGCCGCTTTGGCCTTCGGCGCGCAACTGATCGCCCAGATCGACGAGCGCCTCGGCACGGGCGAGGTGCAAGCTCCGGCGGTCGGGTTCGATCCGCAGCGCGCGGTCGAGGTACGGCAGCGCCGCGGCGGGGTCCGCCGACGCGCGGTGCGAGTCGGCCAAGTCCTCCCAGCGCGCGATGAGTTCCTGCCCGAGTACCCGGTGGCCTTCCTCGAGCGCCGCGAGGTCCAGCGCGCCGGCAAGCTGCGCGAAATCTGGGGCGGAAGCATTCGCTCGGGCGGACTGAGCTCCGTCGCCCGCGCCCTCGGGCTGGGGCGCGCGTTCGGCGTCCGCGGCCGGCAGCGCGTTGGCGCGGATTTGCGCAGTGGGGGAGCGCGCGTCGGTCGACCCCTCGACGGAGCCCGCACCGGTTGCCTGGCAGCCGGCGAGGGCCGCCGCGCCCAAGAGAAGGAAGCTCGTCCGAGCGGCGCGGCGGGCGAGGCCGACGGAGGCGCGGGGAGCAACGGGGGCCAGGGCTTCCAGGAAAGCCAGGCGGGCAGAGCGCGTTTGCGGTCGGGACATCGGGGGTGGGAGGGGGAGCGGGGGCTGGCGATCGCGCCGGGCGCGATCGGCAATTTCCGGGCCGCGGGCGCGCTTTCCAACGGGTCTTCGGTTTTTTGCGTCCGCAGGCCCCCGCCCGCCTCCGCCAGACTCTGCGGCCCCCGCCCGTTCGGGGCGACGGGTTGGACCGCCCGCCGCCCCCCCGCGACTCCGAGGCGCACGCTCCAAGGAGCCCTCCACGGGGAAGATCCGCGCGCTCCGGGCGTCCGTTTCCAGCTTCCTTCGCGCGGGACGGTGCGGGTGCACAGGCGGCGCGCTTGACCTCCCCCCGCCCGCGGCCGATGCTCGCGGCCCGCGGTTGCATCGCGGCGCATCGCAGTGCATCGCGGCGCATGCCCGCGCATCGCCGCCCATCCCCGTGTCGCCCGCGGGGGACCCCTTCGTGTTCCGCTCAGGCCACCCGTCTTCACCCATGCGCTCTCTTCGCAACATCGGCCGAGGTCTCGACGGCACACGGCGTCCTTCGGCACTCCTGATTGCGCTCGCCGGCGCCGCGGTCGCGGTCCTCTCGGGCGCGGGCTGCGACAACCCGGCCTGTGTGTTTGGGCCGGGCAATTGCCAGGGGGGCTCCGGCGGGGGTGTCCTGGGTGCGCAGGCATTCCCCCCCGCAAGCGGCACATGGATCGAGGACGGCGCCCCCGCGGTGTCCGAGATCTACCCCTCCGGCACGAGCGCGTCCTCGACCACGCCCGTCGCGATCCTGTTCAGCGAGTCCCTCGCGCCCAGCACCGCGTTGACCGCGTTCCGCTTGGAGCGGTTCGACGACTTCGGCTCGATCCCGATCGTCGCCACGCCGAGCCTTGTCGGTGACGGGCGGTTGCTCGTCCTCGCGCCCGCGACGGCGCTCGCCGCCAGCACGACGTACCGGGTCATTTACTCCTCGAACGGCAACGCACGGGACTACACCGGCCAGTCCCTGGGCACGGCGCCGGGATCGGTGCTCGCGAGCTTCACCACCACCGCGACGGATCCCGCGGCCCCGCGTGTGGTCGCGTCCTACCCCGAAGATGGCGCACAGAACCAAAGTGCGAAGGGGGAGATCGTCGTCCTTTTTGACCGCCCCATGGCCGCGCCGGGTTTCATCGCCAACGGATGGGCGGTGACAGCGGGGGGTGTCGCGCCCGCGTTCGATCCCGCGCCCAGTCCCCTTGCGGCACCCGGTGGATTTGGGCCACCCGACACACGCGTGTGGCGCTGGCGCAGCCTCGACGGCAGCGCTGAACCCGTATCCGTCGGCAGTGGTGTCGATGTGGCGCTCTCGCTTTCGCCCGCGGGCGCGAAGCTTATCGGGACAACGGGAGGCGAACTCCCGGCGACGGTCATCGCGTTCGAGACGGCGCCGTTTTCCACTCCGACCGGCGCGCGGCTCCTGTCGCAGCCCGCCGATGGGATCGGCATCAACAACCTGACTCCCGGGAGCTCTGACCCGCTCCAGCTCGAGGTGGATCTTGAGGGCGCGCAGGGTGGCGATCGCCTTACGGTTTTCGTGTTTGGCGAGAACTTCGCGAACCCGCCGGTTCTGGTTGCCGTGCAGCGCACACTGACGCTCGCGGGGGGGGTTGGCGACACGGTCGCCGTCGACGTCGCGGACCTCAACCTGACCTCCAGCACGTCGCCACTCAAAGCGCGCTTTGCGGATGGCGAGCTTGTGTTTGCCCTGCGCCTCGCGCGCGGCGCCGTCGTATCGCCGATCGCGCTGCTCGACGTGGACGCGGACGCGCCTGGCGTACAGGGGCCGATCCTCGACACGGTCCGGCCGACGTTGATCGACCTCGTCGCGCCCGGGGGCGGCGGCGATCTTTATCGCTCGGACCTCGCGGGCGTCGTGTTGATGGGCACGGCGTCCGAGCCGCTGCGCCAGGTCATCGTCGAGACGGACCTCGGCGGCAACGGGCCCGACGTGGAAGTCGCGGGCTCCGACGACGACGGGTTTTTCATCGCCCGGCCGGTGCCGATCGGCGTGGTGGAGATTGTGGACCAACCGCTCGCCTACGAGTTCGTGCTGCAGGACCGCGCATTGAACGAAAGCGCGCCGATACCCGGTTTCTTCCGGCAACTGGGCGCGGCGTCGGGTGGGCCACTCGTGCCAGCGGACACCCTGGCGATCGAGGTCTTTGACGCGCAGTCTCTGGCGCCGATCGTGGGAGCATTCGTCGTCACCCACGCGGACCTGGGGGATGGGAGCGGATATCCGTCCTTGGGGAGTGCGACCACCGACGTGGATGGCCGCGCGCCGGTACCGACCCACGCTGCCCCCGCCGTGGGCACGATTGTCACCGTCGACGCCAGCGGATACGACCGTTTCACGTTTCACGGGGTGCGCTCCGCGCGCCTGTCGATCCCGCTGGCGCGCACACCCGCGCCGGTGGCCTCGGTGGTGGGCACGGCGTCCACTACCAGCGCGTTTGGCGCGCTCGTGCTGCCGTCCAGCGACCTCGCGGTCGACGACACACGCCGCGGTGAAAACACCTCTCCTTCGTCGCCCGCGGCGGCCTGTGTGGGCAGCCCCTTCGGCGGCCAGGGTGTGACGTGCCCGTTCGGACCGATCGTGATCCGTCCCGCGCGGCCCGGTGCGCGCGCGTTTCTGGCCGGGGACTTTGGGCTTTTGGAAGGGAACTTCAGCGCGGCGAGCCTGATCAAGGCGTTTGAGTTCGCGCCCGCGCGCGCGCCGGTTGCAGCGGGCGGTGTGCAAACGGACGACATCGCCGTGGGCCGGCTCTTGAACGAGGCGAACGTGCCGGCGGAGGAGCTGCCGGTCGCGTTTGCGCCGACGCAACTCAGCGCGCTGTTCGCAACCGGCGTGGACGTCGCGGACCTCGTCGACGATCCGCAGTTTGGCGCGCGCCCCCGCATCGTGTTCGAGTCAGCGCTGCCCGGACAACTGACGCCGTTGACGTTGGGCCTTGGGATCGCGTATCCAAGCGGAGCGACCAGTTGGACGGCGCGCGCCGCGTACCCGGGCGCTGTGGCCGAATACCTCGCGGATCTCGCGGACCCCGCGGCGACTTTGCGCCTCGCCGCCGAGTTGCGCGACGGCGCGGGCGCGCTTTCGCGGATCTCCTTCACCCCGGCCCAACTCGCCGGACTGGGGGGCACGCTGTTCGCGCCGCCGGTGCCGGTTGCCATCGCGCCCGCGGAGGGCGCCACGGCCCTTGCGCCTTTCGACGTGGTCGTGCCCAACACGCTGCTGGACGGCGTTTTCGCCGGCACGGCCGATGGCGGTGGCCTCTACCGCGCGGAGCTCATCGACGGCGCGGGCCGCGGCTGGACGATCGTCCGACCGGACGTCGCGGACGGCGTGAGCGCAGAGGTCCGCCTGCACGTCCCCGACCTGCTTGCCGCGGGGGGCGCCGCGCTCCCGGTGGGTGCGCTCGTGCTGCGCACCGCCAGCCTCGCCCACGCGGGTTTCGACGCGGAGTCGTTCCTGTTCAGCGACCTCGAGCGCCTGGCCGGGTTCCGCACGCGCAGCGCCCCGCGCACATTGGACGTGCGTTGATCGGGGCGCTTTCCCCTTAGAATCACCCCATGCAGATCGCAGAGAGTCGCGCGAAAATGGCCCGCGCCGCGGGGCTAGCGGGAATCGTCCTTTGCCTGGGTGTGCTCGCCTGCCGGGTTCCTGCCGCGCCGCGTACGCCGCTCGGGACCACCGAGACCACCGTGGAACCGCAGGGTTTTTCCCTCGCGCCCGCGGACGTGCTCGTCGCGCCCGTGCGCGACATGAGCGGGGCCTTCGATTCCGTGCGGGCCCCCCTGCGTCAGGCGCTCTACACGGGCCTCGTCGCGCGGCTCTTCAGCCCTCTGCGGCTCGAGCACGTCGATGGCCGCATCGAATCCGGACGGGCCGAGCCCACTCTCGATGGGTCGGACGAAATCCTCCTTCGCACCTCCGTCTACCGCTGGGACACGGGTGCACTGGAATCGAATGGAGTCGTCGAGACCGAGGTCGAGGTTGAGCTCGTGCGGCCCCTCGACGGCGCCCCGACGGTGTTATGGCGCACCTTCCTGAGCCGCCGGCTGACGGTCGAGATGCCGACCGTGCGGCGCTCGTCGCGCGGGGAACTCGTGCGCGTTCTCGCCGATCGCCTGGGGGCGGAGATCCTCCTGGAGTTGCCCCCCCGCGGCTCCGTGGCGCCGCCCCCCGCTGCGGAGCCCACCCGCGGGATCGCACCGCAGTCCTCTCCCGCCACCCAGCCCACCGACGGCCCCGCCCCCGCGGGGTCCGCCCCCGCCCCGGGCGCAACCCCGCCGGCGTCCGTCGCGCCGCGGCCAGTGCCTCCGGCTCGACTGCAGTAGATCCTGCTGCCGTAGACCCTGCTGCCAAAGACACCGCTTCCAAAGACCCTGCTTCCAAAGACACCGCTTCCAAAGACACCGCGGTGTCGTCCGGGCGTCCGTCCCGTTCCCGGGGCCAGTTGTGGAGCGCCCCACCGGCCGGTACCCTTTCCGCCCTTGCCCACCCCCGGACCGATCCCCGCGATCGCTCCGCGTGTGTCGCGAGTCGTTTTTATCGCACCCGATCCTCGGGTCGCTCCCTGCGGCAGGGACGGCCTGGGAACCGGGCAAGTCCCCGCGGGCCCCACGGGCCCGCATCGATCCCGCGCCCGCGCGCGCTGCACCGATCGCTTCGCCGGTCGGGCGCGCACGAAGCGCACCTCCACGAGGATCCGCCGTGCCCATCGTTTCCGATCGCAAGTCCGAAATCATCCAGCAGTTTGCCACCCAACCCGGTGACACCGGCTCGCCGGAAGTCCAAGTCGCGCTGCTCAGCGAGCACATCGCGAACCTGACCGAGCACCTCAAGGTGCACCGCAAGGACTTCACCAGTCGCCGCGGTCTCCTCATGATGGTTGGCGCGCGCAGCAAGCTGCTGCGTTACCTGCGCACGCGCCACCCGGCGCGTTACCAGACCCTCATCACGCGACTCGGCCTGCGCCGCTAGTCCGTGGCCTCCGCTCCCGCGAGCCCTCCGCCGCGCGGTTTGCGCCGCCGCGGCTCCACAGGCGCTGCGCCGCGATCGGGCCCGCGCCGGACGCCCTGAACTGCTCGGTCCGCGCCGTGCCCCTTGCGGGTGTGGCCGCGGACCGCGCGCGTTCCAGGCGCTCCAACGAACACCCACAAACCTGAATCGACCCAAGAGGATGCCGTCCCCGAGGCGGCAAAGAGAGCAAGACCAATGAGCAGCCAACCCATCGTCGTCGAGTGCCAACTCGGCGACCAGACGCTGACCCTGATGACGGGCCAAGTCGCCCGCCAAGCCCACGGCAGCGTCATCGCGCGCCTCGGCGACACGATGGTTTTTGCCGCCGTGTGCACGTCCGCCGGCCGCGACGACCTCGACTTCTTCCCGCTCACCGTCGACTACCGCGAGAAGACCGAAGCCGCGGGCAAGATCCCGGGCGGTTTTTTCAAGCGCGAAGGGCGCCCCACCACGAAGGAAGTCCTGACGATGCGCCTGGTCGACCGTGCGATCCGGCCCATGTTCCCGGACGGTTTCCGCCAGGAAGTGCAGTTGCTGTCACACGTCATGGCGTACGACGGGGTCAACAACCCCGATGTGCTCGCCATGATCGCGGGCTTCGCCGCGGTGCACATCAGCCAGGTGCCCTTCCGCGGTGCCATGGGCGCCGTGCGTGTCGGCATCGTCGACGGACGCCTGGTCGTCAACCCGACCGACAAGGATCGCCGCGAAGACAATCGCCTGGACCTGGTTGTCGCCGGCCACCGCGACGGCCTGTGCATGGTGGAAGCCGGGGCCCGTGAAGTGCCCGAAGCGCAGATGATCGACGCGTTGGAGATGGCCCACGACCAGATCAAGTCGCTGTGCGGTGCACTCGACGAACTGCGCGCCAAAGCCGGCAAGCCCAAGGTGCATTTCGAGGCGCCCATGCCCGATCCGGAGCTCGTCGACCAAGTGGCGCGCTTCAAGGAAGACATCCGCGCCGTGGCGCACACCCCCGGCAAGCAGGAACGCTCGGCCGCCATCAAGGGTGTTTTGGAGCGCGTGGTTGCCTCCCTCACCGAGGGCTTGGACGTTGACGCGGCCAAACTGCGCGGCAAGGCCATCAAGTCGGTGTTCGGCGATCTCGCCACCAAGGTGGAACGCGAGGAGATCCTCAAGGGCAAGCGCGCCGATGGCCGCGGCCACGCGGACATCCGCCAGATCACGATCGTGCCGAACTTCATCCCGCGCCAACACGGCTCGGTGCTGTTCACCCGCGGCGAAACCCAAGCGCTAGTCAGCACCACGCTGGGCACCCGGGACGACGAGCAGATCATCGACGGTCTCGAAGAGGAGTACCGCAAGAAGTTCTACCTGCACTACAACTTCCCCCCCTACAGCGTGGGCGAAACCAAGCGCATGCTGGCCCCGGGGCGCCGCGAGATCGGACACGGCATGCTCGCCGAGCGCGCGCTGTCGAGCGTGCTGCCCAAGCCCGAGCGCTTCCCCTACACGATCCGCATCGTGTCGGACATCATGGAATCGAACGGCTCGTCGTCGATGGCCAGCGTCTGCGGCGGCTGCCTCTCGATGATGATCGCGGGTGTGCCCCTCGCCCAACCGGTCGCGGGCATCGCCATGGGCCTGATCGCCGAGGGCGATGATTACGCCATCCTCTCGGACATCACGGGTGGCGAAGACCACCACGGTGACATGGACTTCAAGGTGGCCGGCTCCGGCCTCGGTATCACCGCCTTGCAGATGGACATCAAGGTGGAAAGCGTCAGCCGCGAACTCCTGGAGCGCGCCCTGTCTCAGGCGCGTGAGGGCCGCATCCACATCCTCAAGAAGATGCTCGAGGCGGTGCCGCGCCCGAACATGGAAGTCAGCCTGTGGGCTCCGAAGATGGAGACGCTGCAGATCCCGACCGAGCGCATCGGCCTTTTGATCGGGCCGGGCGGCCGCACCATCAAGGGCCTCGAGGAGATGTTCGAAGTGCGCGTCACGGTCGACGAAACCGGGCGTGTCACGGTCAGCGGTGTCGACCGCGACCTGCTGCGCCAGGCGGTGCAGTCGGTGCAGGCGATGTGCGAGACCCCGAAGATCGGCTCGCGCTACACGGGCACCGTGCGGTCCGTGAAGGACTTCGGCGCGTTCATCGAGATCCTGCCCGGGGTCGAGGGCATGTGCCACATCTCCGAGCTGGCCGAGGGTTACGTCGAGCGCGTCAGCGACGTCGTCTCGGTGGGCGACAAGATCGAGGTCATGATCATCAACGTCGATGACCGCGGCAAAGTGAAGCTCTCCCACAAGCAGACGCTCGTCGACGCCGAAGCCGGGGGCTGAAGTTCCGGCAGGGGCCCCGGCCCTTCGTAAAACGCGGCCGTCCGCCCTCTTTGGGGCGGGCGGCTGCATCCATTTTTGGGGCGGTGAGGGGGGGGCCGGGCTTCAAAACGCCTCCCGGGGCGCGGAAATAGGATTCCCAGCGGCAGAAAAACTCGGGCTAAGGGGCTGCTGGATCCGGCGGATGCCGCCACAATGCCCGGATGGAGACCTGGACCTAAGCGGGCTCCACTTCTCGCCGCGGGCGAGCCGATCCACGTCGGGGCGTGTCGATGCCGCCCCCCGGACCGAGCCCCCGTCCGCGCCAGAGCACCCCCATCCTCCGCCGCGCCGCAGCAAACCCCGACCGCCACAAGCGCCCTGCGCCATGAAACTCCCCAGCCTCCTCGTCACTCTCGCCGCCGCCACGTGCATCCTCGCCGGCCCGAGTGTGAATTGGGGTCGCGCGGCCGAGCGCGGCGCGGTGACGGCCGCGGCTCCCGAGCAGGGGACTGCACAGCAGCAGGGCTGGATCACCCGCGCCCAGGACAACGTTTGCGGCCTGCGCGACGCGCGCCAGCTCTCGAATCCCGCTCAGGTGGATTTTAACGCGCTGCTTGAGGACACGGACGAGATGAAGCGGCTGCGGCGCGAGCGCATCGACCCCAAATCTCCCCAGGGGATCCAGTTGCGCGACGCCGCCCGCTCGAAGGTTGCGACGGCATGCGAGAGCGTGATGCAGTCCCAGGGCCACTGCAGCGTGTGGTCCTCGATCCGCCACAGCGACGGGCGCAACGTGCCCGATGTGACGGACCTGGTGCGCCAACAGATGTGAGAGCTTCCCAGCGGGGGACACGGCGTTTGCCCCTTTAGGGATCGTGGGCCGTCCCCTCGGGGGGATCGCGGACCGTCCCCCTTCCGGGGGCGAAGAGTTGAGCGGGTCACCGCTTGCTGGGGTCGATCGGTTAGGAAGTCGATGGGATTCCCATCGGGTTCCCTCGACCGTCCGCATGACCCCCCCGCTCCAACCGCCCGCGCTCGACTTCGCCGCTTCGCCGGCGCGCTCGAAAAATCGTGGCGTTCGAAGCGGCTCACGGTGGGTACTTCCTCTGGCATTGCTCGGGTCGTTGCTCGGCGCGTGCCGCAGCGTTCCCGAGGAGCCCACGGACGCCCGTCGGGGGTCGATGAGCGAACTCTCCGCGCTGCTGCGCTCGGGCGCAGTCGGGGGCATCGATGCAAAGGTGCGTGAGGAAGGGGCCGTGTCCGCGTCCCCGGTGATGCCCGCGGGGGCGCTGGGCTCGGCGGGTGGCGCCAAAGGCGAGCCTGCGGCGGCGCCCGAGCTCGAGGTTCCAAAGGCGAGTCCACCGACGGCGATTGACCTCGGCGGGGATGACGTGGCTGCGGGCTTGGGCAGCCTGGGTGGCGCTGGCCAGGCGCTGATCGCGCCCCAGCCGTTCAGTGGCAACCCCTACCTGCTGTTCGGCGAGCGCATCATCCCGCGCGCGGACGGCCGCATCACGAAGCCCTACCCCATGCCGGTCGGCCGCGGGCGCAAGCTCCTGCACATGCTGGCGCTGTTTGGGGGTTTCCCCCTCGACTTCCACATCGTTGGAGCCGACGCCGCGCCGGACCAAAACACCGCTGGGCAGGGCCCTTCCACAACGCAGGACCCGAACCTCGTCCAGGTGGTGCTCCTTGAGAAGTGGGATTCGGAGATCTACCAGGATTTCTCCGAACCCTCCCAGAAACTCCCCGGACTCTCGCGGTCCGTGGAGATCGCGGACTGGTTCGTTGTCACTGCGCTGCCGAGCCTTTTGTTCGACGTCGAAGCATTCATCAACCTGTTTGCCGCGAGCGTCCCGCAAATCGAGATCGAAGCCAGCGTCGTCGAAGTCACGGAGGTCGACGAGCTCGACTATGGCGTGCGCCAGGTGGGTGATGCGCCGATCTTCGAGTTCCCTGGCGGCACGTTCGTGAAGAGCCTGGGTTACGCCGTTCCCAACTCCGTCGACCAAAACGAAGCCCTTTTGCAAATCGGTGCGATCCAGGACGGTGTCGTTTTCAACGCCATCCTCGAGGCGATCCAGAGCTGGGAGAACGTCGAGATCACGACCCAACCCCGCATTGCCGTGCGCGAAGGTGGTGTCGCGGAGATTCTCAACACCCAGGACATCCCGTTCTTCAACTTCACGGGGATCAGCGCGACAGGCAACTTCACGGCGAACCTGCAGTTCAAAGAAGTCGGCGTGAAGCTTTTCATCGCGCCGCGTGTGATTGGCACCGACACGCTCGCGTTGAACCTGTTCATCGAGGCGTCGCAGCAGATCGGCACGTTGGTCTCCTTCGTCACCGACGGCGGCGGCGAGATCGCGGCGCCCGTGGTCGCCAAACGCCAGGCGCGGACGGTGGTGTACCTCGAGCCCGGCCAGGCGATCGTCCTGGGTGGCCTCGTCAGCGAGCGCACGGTTGAAGTCCAGCGCAAGGTGCCGGTGCTCGGGGACTTGCCGCTGATCGGGCTCCTGTTCCGCTCCGACCGCACGCGCAAGGAACGCACAAACGTCCTGTTTTTCATCCGCCCGCGGATCCTGCAGGGCGCGGACTTCAACCGCGTGTTCCCCGACCTGCGCAACAAGTGAGTGCGGCGAGCGCCCGGGGGGCCGTCGCGCCCCGCCGTAGGGCCGCTCGAGCGTGTGCAGCGGCGTGGAGCAACGCTGGGAGCGCGGGTCTTTAGGCCCGCCCTGGAGCCACGAGCGAGATCGACCTACGCGCACCACTCTCCAAGGCGGGCCTGGAGGCCCGCGCTCCCAGCTCTCGCCGCCTGCTGCGAAGTGCAGCGCCGTGCCGTTGCGGGCGTCCGGACACGCGGGAAGCTGGCGCGCACTCGGTCGTCCGTATGCTTCTAGGGATTCCTGCGCTGCCGCTGGGCCGCAGCCCCTTGGAACCATGAGCCGCCGCCCCCACCCTGTCGCCGACCGGTCCCCCCGCACAGCTCCGCCCGCGTGCCGCGGCCTGCGTGTGCCCCGGGGGGCGCGCGCGAGGGCGGGAAGCGAGGCCGGGGCGGCGTTGATGCTGTCGTTGCTCGTTTTGATGGTGCTTGTCGCCGTCGTCTTCCAGATCAACATCGCAACGACGACCGACGCGCGGGTGGCGCGCAACGACATCGCGCTCTCGACGATGGACCTCGCGATCGAGTCGTCGCTGCTCGAGGTGTTCGAACAACTGAAAGCCGACGGCGAGGCCGACGCGGCGGCGGCGGATTCGGGTGGCGCGGGTGGACTCGGGGCCGCGGGGGGCGGAGCCACTGCGGGCGGCGGGTCATTGCCCGGGGGTCTGGGTGGCGCGTTTGGCGGCGGGGGCGGCGCCGGAGGCGAAGGCGGTGCCGGCGGGGGCGCGACGGAGTCCCGGCGCGATGATTGGGCGCGGCCCCAGCGCACCGAAATCAACGGCGTGTCGCTGCGCGTGCTCATTGAGGACGAGAGCCGCAAGCTCAACGTACTCGGCATGCTGACCGCGGACGATGACGAAGCCGAGAAGGCTTTCCGCCGCGTCGTGCGCGTGCTCGACCTCTTCCGCGAAGGCACGGCGGACGACCTTTCGAGCGGTCAGGCGGAAGCCGCCGCGGATGCGCTGCGCCAACACCTCGTGCGCCGCCGCGATTCCAAGTTGCCGCGCTCACCGCTCCTTAGCGACGACCCGCAGGAGCTCGACCGCGGCATGCCGCTGACGCTGGCGGAGCTCGTCGTCGTCGAACCCTTTGAGCGGGATTGGTTCCGCGACCGGCGCAACGCGGACGGCGTCGTTGTGCACGGGCTCGAGCGTTACCTGACCGTCTGGAGTTCGATGCAGACACAGGCCGCGATGCTCGAAGCGCGCGCGGCGGAACAACCCGGGGGCACGGTGGGGGGCAGCGGCGGCACGGGATCCGGCGGCCAGGGCGGCGCGGCAGGCCAGGGCGGCACGGGATCCGGCGGCCAGGGCGGCGCGGCAGGCCAGGGCGGGCAGGGAGCGCAGGCCGGGCAGGGAGCGCAAGGTAGCCAAGGGGGCGCCACCGGAGTCACGACCCCCGGCGCGACCGCGGGTGCAGGCGCGGGGCAACTCGGGGGAGCGGGCGGGGCCGGTGGCGGCGCCGGTGGTGCCGCGGGCGCTGGCGGGGCGTGGCGTGTGAACCTCAACACGGCGCCGCCGGTCGTGCTCAAGTCGCTGACCGACGACCGCGATGTGCACCCGCGTTTTTGGGACGAAGTCATCACCCACCGCAACGCAGAGGACGAAACGCAGAACGACCCCGACGCGGACCCGATCCTCGACGAGTACGGCGAGCCGATCCTCGTGCGCAAGATCTTCACCGCGGCGCAGGAGCTCGAGACGATGGACGGCTGGACGCGCTTTGAGCCCGAGTTCCAAAACGAGATCCTCGGCCTCGTCGGTGTGTCGAGCGAAGTCTTCACGGTCTACGTGACCGCGCGGATCGACACTTCGCCTGAGCGCGGCGGCGGTTTTTTCACGTCGCGCGCCGAGCAGGAGCGCTACGAAGAATCCGCCGGACAGCTCGTGCGCACGGTCCGCTGCGTCGTGTGGCGGCGCGCGACCGACGACGGCCAGGAGCTCCTGCCGATCCAGCGCTGGAAGGTGCTCGATTGGCAGCCCTACGAGATCCTCGATTCCCCTGACGAAGACCGGTGACCGCAACACGCCGCGCACAGCCGGCCGCGCAGGCGTTCGACCCGCTGCGCAGCGAAACGTTTGGCCACCTCTTCGCGGCGGTCGCGGAGGAAATGGGCGCGACGCTGCGGCGCTCGGCCTTTTCGATCAACGTGAAGGAGCGCCGCGATTACTCGTGCGCGCTGTTCGACGCCACGGGTGTGATGGTCGCCCAGGCCGCGCACCTCCCCGTCCACCTTGGGTCCGCGCCACTCAGCGTGCGCGCTGCCATCGCGCACTATGGGATCGCGGGTTTTGCGCCCACCGACGCCGTGCTCCTGAATGACCCGTTCGCGGGGGGCACGCACTTGCCCGACCTGACGCTCGTGCAGCCCGTATTCCTCGCAGGCGCGCGCACAGCGCGCTTTTTTGTCGCGAACCGTGCCCACCACGCCGACGTGGGTGGGCCCCACCCCGGATCGATGGGGCCGGCGCGCGATGTCCATGGCGAAGGTTTGCGCGTGCCCCCGGTCAAGCTCGTGCGGGCGGGAGTGATGGAGCGCGATCTCCTCAATCTTTTCCTCGCCAACGTGCGCGGTCGGGACGAGCGCGAAGGGGATCTCTTCGCGCAGTGGGCATCCTTGCGCCTTGGCGCGCGGCGTTTGGGCGAACTCGCGGACGAGTTCGGCGCACAGGAACTGGAACGGCGCGCCGCGGACCAGTTGGAGTGGGGCGCGCGCGAGGCACGCGCGATGCTCGCGACGTGGCCCGCGGGCACCTACGCGGCCGAGGCGGAGATCGAGCGCGGCGGGCCGGTGCTGCGCGTGCGCCTCGTCTTTGCGAAGGGCCGACTCAGGGTGGACCTCTCGGGCTGCGACGACCAGGTCGACGAACCGCTCAACTGTCCGCGCGCGGTCGCGGTTTCGGCGTTGCTCTACGTGCTGCGGCTGTTCTGTCCTCCTTCCCTGCCCACGAGCGAAGGACTGCTCGCCCCGGTGGACCTTGTGACACGCCCGGGCAGCGTCGTCGACGCCCGGTACCCGGCGCCGGTCGCGGCGGGCAACGTGGAGACGAGCCAGCGCCTCGTCGATGTCTTGCTGGACGGGTTCGCGGCGGCGGACCCGGCCCGGGTGCCCGCGGGGAGCGCGGGGACGATGAGCAACTTCAGCTTCGGCGTCGCCGGCGGACACGGCGCGGCGCGCACTTATTACGAAACCCTCGGGGGTGGCGCGGGTGGGGGCCCGCGGCGCGCGGGGGCAAGCGCGCTCCAGACCCACATGACCAATACGCGCAACACACCCGTCGAAGCGTTCGAGCGCGAGTTTCCCGTGCGTGTGCAGCGGCTCGGCGTGCGGCGGGATTCGGGGGGCGCGGGGGCGCGCGCGGGGGGCGACGGCCTCGTGAAGGAGCTTCTATTCCTCGCGCCTGCGCGCGTCGGCTGGCTCGCGACCCAGCAGCACGGGGGCGGGAAAGGTCGCCTCGGCGGCGCGGACGGAGCGCAGGGCTGTCTGCGGCCGATGGCCGTCGATGGAGCGCTCGGCGCCCCCGTCGGGTCTGTAGCGGCGCTCGATGTGCCCGCAGGCGGGGGCCTTCGAATCGAGACTCCCGGCGGCGGAGGGCACGGTGCGGCTCCCCGTGGCGCGCGCCGCCGCCGCGCCAATCACAATTCCCTTGTCCGCCCCCCCGGCTGAATCCAGAATCGCGCCGTCCGGGGTTCGGCGCAGGTGCGTGGATCCCGCGTGACCCCATTTGCGCGCCCGTACGGGCGCAGGACCTTCTTTGCGCGCGAGCGCCCCCTAGCCATGCCTTCCCTGTGCGTCTTCGGTGCCCAATGGGGCGACGAGGGCAAGGGCAAGATCATCGACCACCTGGCCGCCGACGTCACCCACGTCGTGCGCTATCAAGGCGGCTCCAATGCGGGGCATACGGTCGTGGTGGGCGCCGAGAAGTACGTGCTGCACCTCGTGCCGTCCGGTGTGCTGCACCCCGGCAAGGTGAACGTCATCGCCAACGGTGTCGCCGTCGATCCCCTGCTCTTGCTCGAGGAAATCGACGGACTCATCGCGCGCGGTGTCGCCGTGTCTAGCGCGAACCTGCGCCTGTCCGCCCGCGCCCACGTGATCCTTCAGCACCACCGCAGGCTCGACGCCCTGGCCGAGCGTTGGCGCGGCGAGGGCCGCATCGGCACCACCGGCCGCGGCATCGGCCCCTGCTACGCCGACAAGGCCGCGCGAGTCGGGCTCCGGGTTTGCGACCTGCTCGACCCGGCGCGCCTCGAATCCGGGCTGCGGGTGGCGCTTGCCGAAAAAAATGCCCTCATCCAAAGCGTCCACGGCGACACACCCCTCGACCTGGGCGAGCAACTCGACCTCTATGGCCGTCTCGCCGAACGCCTGTCATCCTTCGTGGGCGACACGGGCGCGGAACTGCGCGACGCCCACCGCGCCGGGGCCGCGATCCTGTTCGAAGCGGCCCAGGGAGTGATGCTGGACGTCGACCACGGCACGTACCCCTACGTCACCTCCTCCAACACGGGTGTCGACGGCATCCCCGCGGGTGTCGGATTCCCGCCCCAGTGGATCGGGCGCGCCGTCGGCATCGCCAAGGCCTATTGCACACGTGTCGGCGAGGGCCCCTTCCCGAGCGAAGAGCACGGCCCGCGGGGCGCGGAACTGCGCGAAGCGGGCAACGAGTACGGCGCGACCACGGGTCGCCCCCGCCGCTGCGGCTGGCTGGACGTCGTCGCCCTGCGTTATGCCCTCGAGCTGAACGGAGCGACGAGCTGGATCATGACCAATCTCGACGTTCTCTCGGGGCTTGGGGACGTGCCGGTTGCGGTCGCATACCGCCGCGAGGGTCGCCGTTTCGAGACCTTCCCAGCCGAGTTGTCGAGCTTGGACGCGGTGGAGGTCGAATACGAGCATCGGCCCGGTTGGACCGAGGACCTGACCGGGATCCGGCGATTCGAAGACCTGCCGCGCGCCGCGCGCAACTACGTGGAGTGGGTCGAAGCGAGCGTCCGCGTTCCGATCGAGACCTTGTCCATCGGCCCGCGCCGGGACCAGGTCATCCATCGATCCTGACCCTCGGGGGCTGGCTTCGCCCCCCGCAGCCGAACCGTCTAACGTGCGCCCACGACCGCTACCCCACCCACGCGAGCCATGGCCCGACTCCGCACCCAACGCCCCGACCTAGGGGGCCCCTTCCCCGAGCACGTCGCCATCATCATGGACGGCAACGGTCGCTGGGCGGAGCGACTTGGGTGGCGCCGTGTGTGGGGCCACCGCGAGGGCGCCCAATCGGTGCGCGAGATCACGACGGCCTGCGCGGAGATGGGTATCAAGAGCCTGACGCTCTACGCGTTTTCCGTCGAAAACTGGAAACGCCCCCGGCGCGAAGTCCAGTACCTGATGCGGCTGCTTTCGCGCTATCTCGTGGAGGAGCGCCCGACCCTGATGAAAAACGGGGTGCGCCTCTCCGCCATCGGTCGGCTCGACGACCTGCCCCAGACCGCGCTTGCCGCCCTGCGCGAGACGGAGCGCCTGACCGCCGAAAACGACGGGCTCGCCCTGCGGCTTGCGCTTTCTTACGGCAGCCGCGCCGAAATTGGCGACGCACTACGCGCCGTCGCCGAAGACACCCGCGCGGGCCTGCTCGACCCCGAGGATGTCGACGAGGAAACCGTCCGCCGCTACCTCTATGACCCGCTCGCCCCGGATCCGGACCTCTTGATCCGCACCGCGGGTGAAATGCGCCTCTCGAACTTTCTCCTCTGGCAGTGCTCGTACACGGAGTTTTTCGTGTCGCGCGCCTGCTGGCCGGAGTTCCGTCGCCCGCAGTTGCTCGAGGCCTTCGCGGACTACGCTCGACGCGTGCGCAAATTCGGCGGGTTGATCCAAGACCTGCCGTCGCCCGCACCGATGCGCGCCGAACGGCGTGCGGCCGAAGGTTGAGTCCTTGGCCCGCAAGCCGGCCCGCTCCGTCCCCGGCGCCGCAACCGACCGCGGCTTCGCGTGCCGCGCGGATCTGGCGGCGGACACGGGTCGGGGGGATCCTCACGGTCCTGCTATTCGGCCTCCTGCTCGGCACGTCGTTCGTGCCCTCTTCGCTGCCGGTGCTCGCCATCGGCGCGGCTTTGAGCGTGTTGCTCGCGCTCGAGTTCAATCTGATGGGGAGCTTCCGCGAGTGGCGCGCGGGTGCGGCGCTGGTGGCGGCGTCCGCGGCGGCAACCTTGGTCCTGCTCCTCGCGCCGCCGGGCGGGCCGATGTGGCTCTACGCGCAGGCCCTCGCCGCGGCCGCGTGCGTGGCCGCGCTGCTGCGTGCCGCACCGCCCATGCGCCGTGCACGCCGACCGGTGGCGATCGCGCTGCTCGCCCTGTGGTTGCTCGTACCGCTGCCTGCCATGGCACTCGTGCGCGAGAGTTTCGGGCACGGCGGACTTGTCGCGCTTCTTGTCCTGAGCAAAGTCGGCGACATCGCGGGGTTCTATGGGGGCAGCCTGTTTGGGCGCCACCACCCGTTCCCGCGCATCAGCCCCGGGAAAACCACCGAAGGGTGCCTCGCTTCGGTCGTGGTCGGGGTCGCGGCGGGGGCCGTGTTCGCGGCCACGGACGTGCTCGCGGGCGCCTGGTGGCAGGGGATGCTCGCCGGATTGGCGATCAACCTCGCCGCCCAGGCCGGCGATCTCTTTGAATC
>JBBRWC010000077.1:0-20469 GCA_038246255.1 Planctomycetota bacterium | reverse complement strand
GGCAGCGCTCTGGCGCGTCGGGGTCGGTGCGGACGGGGGTCGTCGGTGCTCCGCGGCGCGGAGCGGTCGTCGGAGCTCCCGCGGGAGCGCCGACGTGGTGCGGGTCGGACGCTGCCGTGGGGGGGGGCGCAGGTTCGAACGCGCGGGTTTGGGGGGTGCGGGGATGCTTCTGGCGGCTGGAGGCGGCGGACCCGAGGGGTTCAACGGGGACGACGGGCCTCGTTACCCGCGGTGGCGGACACCGCGCGCAGGCTCGCGCGCGGGTCCGGCCGCAGAACGAAGGCGCGAACAAGGTAGCGTCGGCCCCTGCGTGCGGAAAGGATCCAGGACGATCTTCCCGCGCGCTCCAGGCCCGTCCTTGCGACTTGGCGACCGCTCGCCGGCGGCCCCGTTCGGGCTACTGCGCCGGGACGCGGACGAACCTCCCGCCCGTGCCTGCAACCAGGGCTTCGAGCGCGGGAGCCGCACCGCCCCCGATCTGGACGGCGTGGAACACGATCCCGTGCTCCAGCGGCCCGTCGGCGAGGAAAGCGCGCATGGAGTCGGCGCCCTCCTCCGTCTGGCCGTCGCACAAAACCACCACCGTGTCGAAGTCCGGCCGCCAGCGCGACGTCGCCGGACCCGTCGGCCAAATCTCATCCAGGCCCGCGCCAAGCCGCGTGCCCCCCGCGGGCTCTTGAGCCTCCAGCCAGCCGCGCAGCACCTTCAACCTTTCGGGATCGGCGCGGCGGGCTCCGCTGGCGAAGCGCCGCGCATGGGAGTTGAAAACCACGACCTGGAACCAGATCGGTCCATCGCGGCGGTCGAGCGCACCGAGCACCTGTGCGGCGGCGGCTCCGAAGCGGCTGGGCCCCCGCGGCCCGTCCAGCGACTGCGTGCCCTGGCCGGGCATCACCACGCCCATGCTGCCGGAGCCATCCAGCACGAACACGACGGCGCTCGAGCGCAGCTCTAGCCCGAAAAAGCCGGATTGTGCTCGGGTCGCGTCAGCACCGCGGGACACGGGTTCGCCATTTTCTACCCCCGCGAGCCATTGCCGCCACCGATCCGGCCGCGCGCCGAGGGAGAGACCGGAGATGCGTTCGAGGGTTTCGACCAGCTCGGCGCGCACACGTCCGGCGCCGGGGATGGGCTCCCGCAGCGCCTCGGCTTCCCGTGCGATCCACACTTCGAGCGCTTCGATGAGGGGCCGCACCACTGGGCGGGGTTCCAACAGGTCCGCGGCCTTGGCGGCGTGGGCAGCCCGCTGCCAGTCGTCGCCGCGCAGTTCCGCGATCAGCGCCGGCACCAGGCGCTCGTGCATAACAGCTGGCAAACCGGACGGCGGCTCGCGCCCGGGCGCTGCCGCGTCACGTGCGCCGTTCGAAGTAGCCTTCTGGGGTTCCTGGAGCCCCGGGGCTGGGCTGCCCTCCGCCGCGGGCGGACGAGGCGGAGCGCTTGTTGCTGCTGCGGCCTCAGCGGCGGCCAGGGCGCGCACGTGCTCCAGTGCTCGGGCGTGCCGGCCAAGGCGTGCCAGCGCGACGTCCATTCCGCCGTCCCCTTCCGCAGAGCGCCGCCGGGCGTTCTGCGCTTCGGGCTCTTCGCCGCGCGCGAGCACCTCCGCGGCGAACCGCGCGGTCGCGTGCGGTTCCCCGACCAAACCGTCCAGCGCCGCACGCGCGACGCGCGGGTCCGGATCGCGGCTCGCCGCGAGCAGCGCCGGAACACTTGCGCCGCTACCGCGCCCCGCGCCGCCGTCGAGTCTTGCACCCCCGAGCGCGAGGGCGGCTCCCAACCGACCGGCGTCGTCCTGCGTCACGGGCCGCAGGAGGACTCCGCGCTCGAGGTGGATCCGCGTCCCATCGTTCGCGGGGTCCACGAGCCGCGTCAACAGTGTCGCGCGCGCCACGTCCGCAGCGCCAAACGCGTGGGCATCCAAAGAGCGCTGCTGTGCGGCGCCGAGCAGGCGGCAGAGCGCCGTTTCGAGCCGCCGCCCGCGTTCGCCCGCCATTGCGACCAGCGGTCGCAAAAGGGCTCGCAGCGCTTCAGGGTCTGGCCGCTGCGTCCCGCTGACCCAGCCGTCCGCGGCGCGCTCGAACGCCCGCAAGTCGCGCGCCTGCGCCCGATCGGTTTTTAGATCGGTCTGCGTGTGCTGCGCCGCAGTGGCCGCGTTCTCCAGGCCCGCAGCGAACACCACGACGGCGAGCGCCACGACGGTGGCTTGGAGCGAGCGCGGGAATGCTCGAGGTCGACCGCGCGCGTTCGCGTTCACATCGTCACCGTTGGATTTTCAGTTCGACGTCGAGGAACGGAACGGGCGTGGTCCAACCGGGCGCGGCATGGTGCGCTCGAAGTCGCACACGCTCGGCGGCGCTGGTGCTCGCGAGTGTGAAACGGCGTGTTTCGCCAAGCTGCAGCGGATTGGACGAACCCAGCGTCCATTCCGCCCGTCCCGCGCTGACGCCCGCGGCGTCGAGTGCCGTCGCTTCGAAGTGGAGTTCGCGCCCCACGAGGCCCGGCACACGGTGCCCTGCGCGATTTTCGATCAGCACGGCAACACCGCCGTCCGCGAGCGCCTCCACGCGGGGCGCAAACGCCTGCGCGAGGAAGTGCGGATCCCGCGGCCCCAAGAGTTCGTGGCTGCGCCCCACCCGCACGGGCGAGCCCGGCGCGGACGCACGCTCGACCGGCGCAAAGTGGCAGTCGACACAGCGCACTCCCGTGGCGGCGAGGTCCGAACGTTCGTATTCGCGCGCCACGCCAAGCACCGGTCCGACGTCGGTGCGGTGGCAGTCGATGCACAGTTGATTGGTCGCCGAGCCAACAAAACTTTCCCCGCGCGCCGTCGGGTGGGGCGCGTTCTCGCTCCCGTGCGGACCGAGCCACGTCTCACCATCCGCGCCCAGGTGGCACGTGGCGCAGGACACTCCGAAGTGCCAGGCTTCGACCTGTTCGTCGCGCACGTAAGGCGCCGTGCCGAAGCGGCGTCCCGGCGCGTGCAGGGGTTCAGGAGCGTGGCATCCGTAACACGCCTCGGGCCGCCGCAGATCGGCGAGCGATGCCTGGTAGTGCTCGTCGATCCACGCGAGCGCGTGTTGCCCGCGCGACCATTCCGCGACGATCTCGCCGTGGCACGCGTGGCAGGTTCCCGCGAGGTCCGGGCCGTGGGGTGAGACCGCAGTGCGGCCGTCGGCAACGGGTGCGTGGGGCTCGAAGGTGAAGGGATCCTCAGCGGTGAGCACGCGGGTCCATACCCGGCTGACCGCGGCGGGTTGCGCGCGGCTTTCGTCGGTGCCCGTGCCCTTGCCGTCGGCAGTGCCCATGCCGGCTCCAGCGGCGTCCGCTGGAGCGGGGGTCAAGAGCGCGCCTCCCGCGGGCGCCGGGTCCGGCTTCAGCCACAGCAACCAGAGTGCGAGGAATAGCGCAACGAGGATCGCCACGGCGGCCATGGCGGCGACTGCCCAGCGGCCCTCGGGAGCATTCGGCTGTGCGTTCAAATCCGACTGCGCCGCCCCATCCGGCTCCCCGGCGGGACCCGTTGATGCATCCCTACGGTCGGAAGCGGGTGACATGGCGAGCGTCCCCGGCTACTTGTCGAAGACGTTGGTTTCGCCGGGGCTGATGCGCTCTTCGACGGTTTCGATCGACAGGTCCAGCGCGAGGACGTCGAGCGCCGCGTCCGCTTCTCGCTCGCCGGCGGGTTGGGTGCCACCTGACCCGGTTTGGGAACTTGCTTGGTCGCGTGCCGCAGCGTCGTTGCCCTTCTTTTCGCGCTCGTCCAAAGACTCGTGGCTCATGGCGTCCATCCTAAACACGATGGGGGCGCGCCGCGCGGCAAAACGCGCCCGTAGGGCGCGGGTATCAGGCGCGGCGGGCGCCGCTCGCCTTCGCCGTCGTGGCGGCGGGGAAGCGGCACGCGCCGCGCTCCTTGGGACGGTCGACGAGGGTCTCGAGTGTCGTGCTGGCGAGCGCGGCCTGCGTCGCTTCGATCGCTTCGTCGATGCGGCGGTGCAGCGCGCACAGGCGGGTGCCGTGTTCCTCACGCCCCAGCGGACAGTGGCGGATGCGGGCGACGGGCTCCACCGCTTCGACGACGTCGAGGGCGGAGAGGCTTTCAGGTGCAAAAGCGAGCCGCGCGCCACCTCCGGGCCCGCGGCGCGCTTCGACGAGGCCCGCGCGGGCGAGGGCGCCCAACAGCTTGGCGAGGTAGGGCGGCGGAACCCCCGCCGCTTCGGCGAGGACCGCGGCGGGAACGAACTGGTCGGGTGCGCGCGCGAGAAGGACGGCGGCCCGCAGGGCGTACTCGGCAGTTTGGGAGAGCATCCGCCCAACTTCCGATATTCGGGTCCCGATATCCAGACAAAAACTGTGCGCGGGTATGACTCGCGGGGGGGGCGTGGGTGGGACGGGGCGCTTCAGCTCGTCCGCTTGCGGTAGGCCTTCGCACTGGGTCGCACCGCACGCGCGAACCACTCGGGCCGGTGCAGGTCGGTCGGCGGCGCCGCGGCTCGGCGGGCGCGCGCAAGCTCCAGCCACTCAAGGTAAACCGCCCGGGCCTTCGTGGTGTCGACCTCCACGTCGCCAAAACGGTCCTCGCCATGGGCGATTTCAACCGTCACAACCTGGTGCCAACAGTGCATGCCGGAGATCGGATCGGGCTGCACGGCAAAGGCGAGATTCTGGTGGACGCCGCCCGCGCTCCAGAACACACGGGACGAATCCGGGTCCGACGACTCGAACGGCCCCACGTCTCCGGTGCGGCGGACGCGCCACTGGCCCGGAGCGTGGTGTTCGACCCGCACGGGCGCGGAGCTCCAGCGGTCAGCGCCCAGGCTCTCGCTCGAGCGCGCTTGCGCGTCAACCGCGCCGGGGGTGCTTGCGCCAATGTCGATCCGCCAGCGCCCCATGTGGTGGCTGCACGCGACGACGTCCGGGCGGATGCCTTCGGTGACCCAGGCGCGTGCGACGAAGTGGCCGATGCGCGTCGAAACGCGGATCAAATCGCCGCTCTTCACACCGCGTTGTGCGGCGTCCGTCGGGTGGATCCACACGGGGTTCGTGTTGGAGAGCTCGGCCAGCCACTTGGAGTTGGCGCTGCGTGTGTGGATCTGCGTCGGAAGGCGGAACGTCGGGACGAGGGCGATCTCGCCGCGCGCGGTGTCCAAGCGCGAGCGGTGCAGATGGCTTTGGATGTAACCCGGCAGCGCCTCGTCGCCGTAACCCCATTCGACGAGCGTGGGAGAATAGAACTCAAGGCGCTTGCTCGGTGTCGCAAAGCCGGCGCAGGGTGCACCCGCGACGTCGATCGCGACGGTTTTGCCGTCCTTCGTCCAGATGCCTTCTGCGGCGTTGCGCTCGGCGCCCTCGGTCGGTGCAGTGTGGGCGTGGGGAGTCAGGGTGTCGCCGGGAACGGCAAACGCTCCGAAGCGCCGCATGTATCCGAGCGGGTCGAGGCCGTGTTTGGCGGCTTCTTCGACGAGCCCCGGAACGGAGTTCTCGAACATCCAGCGGTACTGGTCGTCGACGCTCAATCGCTCGCCGGGGCGGTACGGTGATTCGAAGTACTTGCGGATGCCCAGGTCACCATCGGGATCGATGGCCCAGGAGAGCGCGATCCAAAACTCGTCCTCTTCCCAAACCTCGCCCGGGTTGACTTCGTGGGTCGCAACCACGGTCTTGCCGTCCCGTTCGGCGAGCACACGCCCGATGGGCTGGCGGAAGCCGATCCAGCGCCCCGCGTGGGTTTCCTGGCTCATCACGTCGTGCCGCTCCGTCGCATGCCCCATGGGCAGCACGTAGTCGGCCCACAACGCGGTTTCGCTCCAGGTTGGCGTCAGGCACGCGTGCAGACCCACTTTGGATTCATCGCCCAGCATCTCGATCCACGAGAAGCCGTCGGGATTGGTCCAAACGGGGTTGTAGACGCGCGTGAAGTACGTGTCGATCACACCGCGCCCGTCGGCGATGAGGTGCGGCAGGAGGAAGCTGAGTTCGTGGTGCGAGAGGGGCCATTCCGGCGGATACAAAAGCTCGCTCCACACATCCTGCGCGGGCGGGGGATTCCAGCGTTTGGCGACGTATTTGTTCGTGCCGGCCAGCGCAGTGCCACCCTGCGTGCCGACCGAGGCCGTCAGGACGTTGAGGAGCTGCAGACAGCGCGCCACCTGCCAACCGCCGAGGTTGCCGGATGCCGCACTGCGCCACACATGGGACGCAAACGCACCGCGGGCGGCGCCGATTGCGCGGCCGATCGCGAGCACGGTTTGGGCGTCGACACCACATTCGGCGGCCACAAACTCGGGGGTGTAGTGCTGGTATTGATCGACGAGCGCGGCGCGGAAAGCTGCGAAATCCGGCGTTTGGCCCCGGGCACGCATGTATTCGCGCCAGTTGACCCAGTTGCGCAGGAACTCGGTGTCCTCGAGCCCCTCGGCGAGGATCACGTGCGCAAACCCGAGCAGCAGGGCGGCTTCCGTGCCTGGATAGGGCGCGAGCCACCAGTCGGACATGCTTGCCGTGTTCGACAGGCGCACGTCGACCGTCGCGATCTTCGCGCCCTTCATCTTGCCCTCGATGATGCGCTGGGCGTGGGGGTTGAAGTAGTGGCCGGTCTCCAGGTGCGACGACAGCAGCAGGATGAACTTTGCGTTGGCGTGGTCCGGTGATGGACGGTCGCCGCCCGACCACAGCGCATAACCGAGCCGCGCGGCGCCCGAGCACACGTTCGTGTGGCTGTTGTGGCCGTCGACACCCCAGGCCTGCAGCACACGCTCCATCGCACCGTCGTGCCCCGGCCGCCCGACGTGGTACATGACCTGTGTCCGCCGGTTCTCGACGAGGGCTTTGCGGATGCGTGCGCCGAAGGTCGCGACCACTTCGTCCCAGGTGGTGCGCTCGAACGCGCCGCTGCCGCGCGGCCCCGAACGCTTCATCGGGTAGAGGATGCGCTGGGGATCGTGGATCTGGTTGAGCGTCGCGGGACCTTTCGCGCAGTTGCGTCCGCGGGAGCCGGGGTGGTACGGGTTGCCTTCGAGTTTTTGGATCCGACGTGTGCTCTTGTCGACCCACGCCACCAGGCCGCACGCCGCTTCGCAGTTGAAACAGATGGTGGGCACGAGGGCGTAGCGCCGCTCCACCTTGCGCGGCCACGCGGAGGGGTCGTACTCGACCCAATCGTCCCAACGCTCAAGGGGCGGAAAGGATGCGAGGGTTGTGGTCCGCCACGGTTCGCCGGACGGCGCGATCGAGGGGGATTGGGTCGTCACGAGATCGGCACCGCTTGGCCGGCGCGCACGAACTCGCGCTCGAAGATGAACTGCCCCACGCTGGAAAGGACCACTGCGCCCACGGCGACGGCAAACGACAAAACCGGAAGCGACGGTGCGAGTGAGGCTCCCAGGCCGACGAGGCCACCGATCGCGATCCACGCGGGGGTGCGCCGCGCGACGCTCGACCACAGCATGGCGTGGGCGCGGGCGGAGAGGGTGTTCGAGGCTTTGGCGGTGCGCTCGCGGTTCATGTGCCACGCGGTGGCCAGGCTGAGCGCGAGGAATGCGACGCCCGCAAACGGCGCGGCGGCGCCCGCGAACAGGAGTGCGAGCGCGGCTCCGAACACACCGGCACGCAGCACGAGGCCGGTGAAGATGCCGCGCTCGAGCCACAGGTCGCGTCCGCGGCACTGGGCGAGCAGCCACGCGGTGTAACCGGAGGTCAGCACCGCGAGGGGCACGGCGATCCAGCGCAGCAGGTCGGCGACCGCCCAGGCGCCCAGGAGTCGCGCCACCAGCGCGCCGAAGGTGGCGCCGCCGAATGCCGTGAGGACCCAAGCGCCGCGCACCAACCAGCTCTGCGTGTTCGGCGCGAGGAGCAGGCGCCACACGCGCTCGGGCCGGCCGAGGTCGTGGGTGAGGAGCGCGCCGGTGACGGCAAGGAAACCTAGCGCCGCGATCTCCGGGCCGAGATCGCGTAACGGGCCCGGCTCGACTCCCAGGAGCGCGAGGAACGGCGCCGCCATCATCGCTCCCGCGCTGACGTTTTTGGTGACCAGGTAGGTCCACACGTGCCAGCCCCAGGCCGGCTTGTGGGGGGCGTCGAGGGTGCGGACGACGTGTTCGTCGGGCTCGAATCCGGGCACCACCGGCGGCGGCACATCGAACGCGGCGCGGTCGGACCACAGGTAGGCCTCGGGCTCCTGGACCCGCGCGGGATCGAGCGCTTCGACGAGCGGATCGACGTACCACACCCGCGGACCCGTGTTCTTTTCGGTCCGTCGGCGTGTGGTGGGCTCCGCGGCGATCAGTTGGGCGATCGCGGAGGTCGGGTCGGACGTGTCGCCCGACACGATCGCCTGCACTGGGCAAACGACGACGCAGGCGGGTTCAAGGCCCACTTCAACGCGGTGCGCGCAGAAGTGGCACTTCTCCGCGACACCCTTGTCCTCGGCGAAGTACAGCGCGTCGTAGGGGCACGCCTGCATGCACGCGCGGCAACCGATGCACAGGTCGCGGTCGAGGTCGACGATCGCATCGGGGCGCTTTTCGAGCGCGTTCACCGGGCAGATCGTCACGCAGGGTGCCGCGTCGCAGTGGTTGCAGCGCAGCACCGTGAAGTGGCGCTTCACCGCGGGGAACTGGCCTTTTTCGGTGTATTGGACCCAGGTGCGGAAACTTCCGACCGGCACGTCGTTTTCGGCTTTGCAGGCCACGGTGCACGCGTGGCAGCCGATGCACTTGCGCTGGTCGATGGCAAATCCGAACTGCATGGTGGTGTGCGGATGCCCAGGGCGCGGGGGTGCGCGACGACGTCCGCGGCGGATCCTAGCAGTCCCGGGGGCCGGGGCGCCCCCAGGTTTTGAAGCTGGGCGAGGGCCTGCCAATGGCGATTGTCGGGCGCGGAACCCGACATTGGGACGCGCTTGGGGCCGCGGTTAGGCACGTGGTGGCGGTTCCGTTGCCTCGGCGCGGTTGCCAGTTGGTCCCAGTTTTAGGTCGCCCCCGCAGCCGTTGGACGTCCCTTGCGAATTTTGGCCTTGCAAGAAAATGGGGGCTACGTATGCTCGCGGTTGCGATGGTCCCGTCCGAGCCCTCGGATTCGAACGCCGGCTTTGCTGGCGAAGGTCCCGAGCCGCCGCCCCCTGGCGAGCTGCGGCCGGACCCGGCGTTGCAGGTGCGCGACCTCTTGCAGCCCGTCGGGCGCCGGTTGGAGTTTCCGTCGGGGTGGCAGTCGTTGTTTGATGCGAGCGATACGCGCGAGCTTCTGGCGCGCCTCGCGGACGGGGATCCGCTCGACATGCGTCGGCGGGGCATTCGCTTCGCCCGCCAGCGCTCAATCGCCATTCATGCGGATCGCCTGTGGATGCGAGCGCTCGCGATTGCGGCTTACAAGGGCATGCTCTACACGGGGATTCCGACACTGGAGGACTGGTGCGACGGGATCGTGCGGCGCGGTGCTCGCGA
The DNA here is from genome assembly GCA_038246255.1 of Planctomycetota bacterium. GTDB lineage: Bacteria > Planctomycetota > UBA1135 > UBA1135 > RI-242. The sequence goes on along the minus strand of JBBRWC010000077.1, from coordinate 11,035 downwards.
CCTGTTGCAGGACGATCTGCTGCTCGAGTTCGAGCGCGAACCCCTCGATGCGGAGTCCGAAGTTGGCTTCCGCTTCGCTGTCGAGCTCTTCGGTGTCGAACCGCCCCTTTCGCGCCTGTGCGCTCTGCGTTTCAACCTGCTCGAACCCAAGACGCGCTCCGTCCTGTGGGCGATCGTGTTGGAGGGCCGCTCCCTTGGCGACCTCGACCCCCTCGAGTTCGGCAGCGCCCAAGAGGTCCGCACCCGCTACCGCGCGGGCCTCGAAGCCATCAAAACACTCAAACCTCCCACGCTCGGCGAACTGGCCGTGCAAGAGAATCAACTGTGGTGACCCACCCGACCCTATCCGGCGAGGCGCTCGAGGTTTTCTTCGACGTCCTCGGTCAGGAGCGCTCCGCGCTCTTCGATCCGCCGAACCCCCGCGGGCCGGGCGATCCCCTCGATCGACTCCTGCCGCGCGATCCGATCAGTCGTTTCTCGACGTACCTCTCCCGAGCCGAGCGACACCTCGTCAGCGTGCACCGCAGCGAAGTGGCGAGTTGGTTGCGGCGCGTGGCCCACGCCCACATTTTCGCGGATCCCAACCAGTCGGGACTGATGGGGACGGAGGTCGCCGCGGGTCAAAACCACCGGCCTGAAAGTGCCGACGTTCTGTTCGAAGCAGGCGAGGATCTCAACAAGTATCGCGCAGTTTCGGAGGAAATCTGGGCGATCGCGCAGGTTGGAAGACGCCCGGGGATCGAAGCCACAGGGGTTCTCTCGCGCGGAGTTTCCATCGGAATTGCATCCCTTCGTTTGGAACCGCATCCGGTCCCCACGGCTTGGTTCGGATCTGAACAGCTTCGCGCCGGACACACGCTAACCGTCGAACGGCTGCTTGCGGGCATCGTGGAAGTTGATGCCTCCGGCGCGCACCGTGGACTGATGGAGCTGAGGGCGGCACACAGCGCTCTTTGCGGCGACTGGTCGAAAGCTGCTTCGTCGTACCGTGCCGCTGCGCTGGGTCCCGACGGTGGCGCCGGCGCCGCGATCTGGTGGTTGCTGAACGCGATGCAGTCGGGAGATGAGCCGGATGGCCTTCAAGCCGACGCGGCGCTCGCGCAGTTGGGGGGGATCACGGAGATCGTCTGGCAAGAGTTCGCGCAGATGCTGTTGCGTGCGCGCGCGGAGCGGTCCTGGCGTCCGACCCCGCAGTTCGACGTTGGCAGCAGGAAGTGGCTCATTGGAAGCGCTCAGCGCATCCGGGAAGTGTTGATGTGAGGGCGCTCATTCGACATCGACTCCTGCTCTTGTGCGGCGTCGTTGCGCTGATCGTCGGATCGCGTCAACTCTCGACTGCGCAGGGCGGAAACCCAGGCCCGCCGTTGATTGGGCCGCCCCTTGAGGGGGTGAGGTCGGATCCGAGCACCATGATCACTTCGTCCGGCGCCCCCCGCGGTTGCCAGGTGCACGCGCCGGCCTTCCGCCCGAAGGAACGCAAACTTCCCTGACGGAGACACCCGATGCGCACCGTGCTCGTGGTCTGTGCGGTGGTGGCGGTACTGATCGCGGCTTACTTCGGATTGCGGCCCCCAGCCGCGCCGGAGGTTGCGGTCGCCCGCCCCGATGTGTCTGCCGTTGCGGACCTGGACAAGGCCGCAAAGGTGCGTGCCGTGGCGGCTTCGCCCCAAGCTCCGGATGCCGAACCCGCTGCTTTGGCAGCCGTTGCGCCTGCGGCCGATGGCCGAGTGCCTGTGGCCGCGAGCGCGCCCGAACCGGCGCCGCTGCGGATCCGCGTGCGCGACACCGCGGGCGGTGCGGTCGCCGGCGCGACGGTCTCCTGGCACACCCTCGACAATGATGTTTTGGGGTTTTACCCCACACCCGAAGCGTCGCAGAGCCTGTGGCTGCTCGCCGACCGCAATGCGCGACTCCTGAGCGACGATCGGTTCGCGACCACGGACGCCGCGGGCGGGGCCCGACTCACACCCCCCGCGCGCGCGACGCCGGATCTTTCGACGGTCGTGTGGGCGAGCCATCCGACGTTTGCCGCTGCGTGCGTGGTTCTGGGGCCGGAGGCAAACCCGAGCGACGTCGAGATCGCGCTCGCGGCCGCGCCTGCCGCCCGCGCCCATGTCGTGGACGCACAAGGGCGAGGCGTGGCCGGAGCCCAGGTCCTGCAGATCGCGTTTTATGAGCCCGTCGCCGGACCGGACGCGGACCCGTTCGAATCGCGCGCTCGGCGCGCGCTCCTGCGACGGTTCGAGACCGGAGCGGATGGCTTTGTGTCGGTGCACGCCGTTGCGGGCCCCCAGGTCTGGCTCGCCCAGGCCGACGCGGGACGCGCCGTCGAGTGGACCACAGGACCGGGGGTGGACCACACGCTCAATCTCGCCGACGTCTTTGAGCTCACGGGCGAAGTCGAAACGGCCGGCGGCGTGACGATCGGGATGTGGGCGATCGTCGAAGTCGATGCGTTGTTCAACGACGGGTCGCGCCGGCGTGTGGCGGGTTTGCCCGTCGCCCAGGACGGGTCGTTCGGGCCCGTTGCCATCCCGCGGCCCGCGGGCGTGCGGGCGTTCCGCGCCGGGTTCGACTACGGCGAGTGCATGCCGGACGAAGTGGAGTTCGCCCCCGCCCAGGGCGCGCGAGCTGCCCATGTTCGGCTCCGGACATCGCCCGCGAACCTGGTGTGGGTGTTCATGTTCGATGCGCGCGATTCGGACCCTAAGACCCAAGGCTTGCCCGGCGTGCGTGTCGGGCTGGTCGCCGATGTCAAGGACGAGTCCGGCGCGGTGCGGCGGGTTTCGTCGGAGCGCATTTCCACCGCGCAGGGTTGGCTCAACTTCGTTGTCGACGCCAGCCAGTTTTCGCTCTGGGCGACCAAACCCGGCTGGGGCCGCGTCGAATACAACACACTGGCGATCGTGCCCGACGCCGTCGGGACACCCCTGCAGATCGGCATGGTGCCCGCGACCGTTCTGCGCGGCCGCGCGACCCGCGGCGGTGTGGCGGTCGGTGACTACAAGCTGCGGATCCAGAGCGCAGCCGTCGGTGGCCGATGGTTTGATTGGATCCCCGTCGTGGATCCCGAGGGACGCTTCGAAATTCCCGACATGGCGCCCGGCCGTTACCAGTTGACGGCCGTGGTCGGAGGCATCGATTTCTCGGCCCCGGTGGACGTTGATGTTGCCGCGCCCGAAGGGGATGGGGGCGCGGTGAATGTCGAACTCGCGTTTGGCGAAGCTCGACCGTTGGTGGGGCGCATCCTCGGGCGCGTTGACGGCAAGCCCGTCGCCGATGCAGCGGTCGAAGTCTTCCTTCCCCGTCGCGGGCTCACTCCGGCGGTCAGTCCGGGGCCTTCGGCGCGCAGCGATGCGGAGGGGCGATTCGGGCTCGAATCCGTGGCCTACGACGTTTGTTCGCTGCTGCTCGAGGCGCCGGGTTTCCTCCCGCGCATCGTTGACCTGCGCGACTTGGACCCCAGCGCGCCGGAGCAGATCCTGCGGCTCGACCCCACGATGGGGATCGAATTGCAGCTCGAGGGCGATGGGCTCCGCGACACCTCGGCCTACACCGCCCAGTTGACGTCCCCCGCCGACTGGCAAAGGGGCATCGAGCGTGAAGTGTTTCGCTTCGATGCGGACGGCCGTGCACGGCTCGAGGGTGCGTCGCCGGGCCACTCGTTCCACCTCTATCACCCTGAGCGGTGGCGTGAAGTGCGTTGGATACCGCGCAACAGCAAACCCGGCGAGGTGGTTCCCATCCCGTTGAGCCCGCATGCGTTCCACGTGCGCTTCGTCGATGGGGCGGGTGAGCCGATGGGGGTGTCGGGCGAGCTTTCGATGCACTTCTTTGACATCCATGGCCAGTCGGTGTCGCGTTATTTTCCGGTGCGGCTGGACCGGAGCGTCTTGGCTCCGGGCGTGCCCGCATCCCGTGCCGATTTGCACTTCATCGCGACCCTTGGCCAAAAGGACCTGCACGGATTCGCCGCGCTGGAAATCACCGCGGATATGCAGGAAGTCCTTTTGACCGTTTCCGAGGCCTCCCTGCGCATCCACGCCGTGGACCAAAGCGGCGCGCCGGTGGACGGTGTGCAACTGCACATCGCCGTGTTGCCACCCTTCGGCGACGCGAGCAGCCGCGCCTACGTCGCGGACCGCAACGGGCGGCTGGCGATCGCCTTGGGAACGCCGACGCGTGTGGGTATCTGGGCGGGTGATCGCGAGGGCGTCCATCACCCGCTTCAGGAGTATTCCGTTCCCGGCCCCGACCACGACGTCAGCTATGTCGTGGCGCCCCCCGCGCCGCTCACGATCCACGTCCGGGAGGATGGCCGAGCGCTCGACGGCGCGCGCATCGTGGCTTCGGTTCCGCTGACGCAAGCCCCGGCGGCGACGTGGCACACGGACGCGGCGGGTGACGTGCGGGTACAGACACTCGCGCCAGGTCGGTGGGGGATCAACCTGCTTCAAAGCGGGATATGGCGGGCCGAAAGTGAGTTCGAGATCGGCCCCGCGGGCGCGACCGTCCACCTGGAGGCGTACACGTTAGTGGACTTCGCGATCCGGCTGGTGCGCGCGGACGGCACCGCCGCGGCTGGTGTCGACATCGAGCTTCAACACCTCGAACTTGAGGGTAGTGTCGCCGAGTGGATTGAGGACAGCCGTGCAAAGGGGTCCCTGCGCTCCTCGCCAACGGGCGAGGCGCGCTTCGTGGGCTTGCCGCGCGGACGTTATCGGGTGACGGCGGGCGCGATCGCGCAGGGGATCGACGTCAAGGTCGCGGACGTCGCCCCCTACGTGCTGCAGGTCGAATGATCCCCGACCGGGGGCCGGGGCGGTCAATGCGCCGCTCGGATCGGTATGCTCCGCGACGTGGATCGAGCTCGAGAGCGACCCGGGATCGGAGTTCCGATCCACACCGCTGCGACGGAGGCCGTTTCGATCGATGTGGCCGCGCCCGGCGAGGTTGAGGCCGTGCGTGCTTTCCTCGAAGTGCGGATCGAATCGAGCGTGCAATTGCTCGAGTTGCTGGAGTCGGGATCGCCGGTGTTCCGGGGCGCGGACGGGGCGGGCCGCGTGGTGGCGGCCGCGTGCGTGCGCTCCGACGGCATGGCCATCGTCCAGTCGGGCGAACGTCCCGACGTCGCGGTCGGCTTCGCTGCCCCGATCGCGCAGTCCTGCCCGCGCCTCGTCGAGGTGCGCGGGGATTGGGACGGCGCGGTTGCGCTGTTTGCGGCGCTCCAGCGGAGCATCGCGCTCGAGCTGGAGTTCCAATCGAAAGAGCGGCTGTTTCGATGGGTGCACGGGGACACCGTCGGCCGCGCGCCGCCCCGCGCGCCGCCCCGCGCGCCGACCCGCGCGCCGACCCACAAAGCGGGCGACCGCCCGCGCGGCAGCGCCGCCGGGCGGCTGCTCCACCCCGCGGATTTCACCGACTGGGACCGCCTGCGCATCCAATTCTTGGCCGAAGACGGCTTGCAGCCTTCGGACACACCCCGGGATCGTCGTACGGCGTTCGAGGTGCTGGCACACGCGGGCAGGGCCTTCGGCGCAGGCGAGGAACACGGGGCTTTGCGCTCCATCGCCGCCATCTCCGCCATCTACCGCACCCACGGGCAAGTGGGGAGTGTCTTCACCGAACGTTCGGCCCGCGGCCAGGGGATGGCGCGCGCCGCGGTGGAGAAGGCGCTGCAGACGGCGCGGGACCGACTGGGACTTTCCACGTTGCACCTTTTCACCGAGCACCAGAACGCGCCGGCCCAAGCGCTCTACCAATCGTTGGGCTTTGTCGAAGGCGGTCTGTACGGCCTGGTTTGGTGCCGGGATCCGCGAGCCACCGTCCACAGCGGCGACGCCGGCTAATCGCCGGGCGCGCCGCAGCGACCCATTCGCCCACGGGCGAGCAGAACACTCCCCCTGCGCCACGGTTAGACGGGGACGAGCGAGCACGACGAGCAGTGCATCGAAGCCACACCTGCGCGGACGCGTACGTGCACGTACCAGGCTTCGTCCTCGTCCTCCACCCGCGAGGTCGCCGCGAACTCGTCGATGGCGATCCGCTGGGACGAGGTGAACTTGCGGTCGAGAGGGCAGGGCGTCGTTCCCTGTTCACCGGGCCATAGGGCTGCCGCGGTGGCGTCCACGAGGAACGCGGTGTCGAGGGCCGCGTCGTTCGCCGAAATCCGCGTCGGGAAGGGCCCAAGGAGCAGCTCCATCCCGCCGACCTGTCGGTGGCCCGCTGCGCCACACAGGAAGGGCTGGGCCGGGCCACGCACGCGGATTGCGACCGGCCAGGGAGAGGACTTTTTCGGTCCCGGGCCGTGGTGGTTCTCGCCCGGTTTTCCCGCGCTGGGCTTTCCGATCTCTGTCCGGAACGATCCCGACACCGTCGCCAATCCCACGAATCCCATTCCGATCCACTCGATCACGGGCACCTCCTGCCTTCTTGCGTCTCGAACAGCGAACGTCTGCATCCAAAGACGTGCGCCGCGGGGCGTGGTTGCAGCGGCACGCATTTTTTTGAGGGCGCGAGTCGGCCACACCGTCCGGTGTGCCTTGGGTGCGACGACCCCGGCGGGAATACGGGGAGATCGGGTGCAACCCCTTTTGCTGGCCGCGGTCCCTGGGACATGGAGATCAAACCCCAGGCGTTGCGCGATGCGCTGTACACGACGCTGCGTTCAAAGGTCGCCGACCTCGACGGGCTCCTTGCCCAGTTCGGTCGCATCGCTGCCGCGCGGCGGCGACGTCAGGGCGATCGCTTCTCCCTCACCGAGCACGTGCGTGCGATGGTGCTCGCGCAGCTTGCGAACCAAAAGCCGTGGGCGAGCGTCGCTCGCAAGACCCCGCTCATCGCCGACGCATTCGCGGGCTTCGACCCGGATCTTTTGGAGCGCGAAGAGCCGGCGCGGCTCGTCCATCGGCTGCGTGCGCTGCGCGCGGCGAACCGCGCCTCCGCGGCGCAGATGGCGGCCCTCGCAGGCAACATCCGCACGCTGCGCACGATCGAAGCGCAGCAAGGGGGTCTCGACGGATTCGCGAGCTCTGCGACGCCCCCCGTGATCGCCCGCAGGCTCAGTGCACCCGCGAGTTCGGTGAAGCTCGCCCAGATCGGCTTCCCCCTCGCGCTTGAGTACCTGCGGAACCTCGGCGTGCCGTACGTACCGCTCGATCCCGCGGTCGCGCGGATGCTGGGACCCGAGCGACTCGCGTGGCTTGGGCGGGAGTCGGCCCCCGACGCCGACGCGGCGCGCTTCGAAGCTCAAACCGCCGCCGACGGAGTGGTATCCGCGGAGATCGACGCTTTGGTGTGGCTCTTTGGCGCGGCGGGCTACGGCGGAGTCTGCACACCCATTCCCCGCTGCGCGGGATGCACGGTGCGACCCGCGTGCCGGTTTGGTGCGTCCAAGGAGAGCGCGCAGGTCTGACAGCCGCCCGCGAGCCTGCGCGCAATGGGCGCGGCGCGCGGAAAATGGTGTGGAGCGCACACCCGCGTGCGCCCCGCTTATCCATCCGCGCGGTCGACGGACAGGGGGCCGCGCTTCACCCCGGGATGCGCGCTCACTGCACTTCGATGCGATCGCCCGCGACCGTGGTGTATTGGCTCGATCCGTCGGGGCCGACGACTGTCAGCAACAACGGGCCATCTGGGAGACCGGAGTAAAGTGCTTCCCGGTCGGACCTCAACTGCAGCGGTGGCAGCTCGCGCACAAGCAAGCGCTCGAACGGGGCGGCGCCGTGAGCGTCGATTCGGACCGTGCGCGTCGCCTGCGTGCCACCTCGGGAGGCCACGCGCAGGGGCGGGGTCGGGACCTTCACTTCGATGTGCGTGGATCCCGGAGTTTCCATCCGTCGCACGCTATAAATCAACGCGCTTTTGTCATCGCGCATCCCGAGTGCAAGTAGGGCGAAGGGTGTCGCAGGCAAGTTGCTGCGTTTCGTCGTGTTCACCCGCGCGCATCACCTGCAGTCCGACGTCGGACGAATAAACGGTGACCACCCGCGCTGCATCGGGATCGAGGATCAGTGAAACCGCGGTATCGGGGATGGGAAGTCCGGTGGCGCGCTCCACAACCTGCACCTTGACCCAACCGAATCGTCCACACGAGCGAGTTTGACGTCGGCCGCTAGCGCGCCGCCCTTCGCCAAGACCCATTCCGATTGGGCTTCGCGGTGGTCCTCCGTGCGAATTTCGGCGCGGACACGGCCTTCAATGATTTCGATGCCCTCCACGAGGATAGTGCCTTGCGGTGCATCGACCCATCGCGGGATGCTCGCTGTCCACACGGGCCAGCATCCTTGGATCCACTCGGTTCCAACCGCCAGCTCAAAGCGTTCGACGGGCGCTCCACTCGCACGGTCGCGCACGGCGATCCTCAAGCGGTGTCGGCTGGATACCTCGACCCGCGGATCGTTGGTTTGGTTCTCGCCGAGGGACACGTCGTCCCGGAGGGCAACCAACCCGGCCCCGTGGCCTGGTGCGGCAAAGCGCGCGTCGCGTTCGGCAATCGTCAGATAAAAGACGGTGTTGTCCCCGTCGAATCCGCTCGCAGCGCCGAGCGCTGCGCGTGTGGATGCGTGTGGCACTCGCGTGCCGCTCCGGTCGGCATCGGGACGGGCCGAGCCGAACCCGTCGCGCTCTTCGTCCGCGACGGGCGCGGGGCACTGGGAGCAACGGCGAAGTCCGCAACGGCGACGATGGCCGGCACGGAAGTGAACGGCATCAGCGGAAGACCGGTTAGAACCCGGAGGATCGGCGATGAGCTGGTCCCGGCCAACGCCGGGACGAGCGGGGGAGCAGCCCCGGGCCCAGTGGATGAAGCTCGAACAGACGCGCACAGGCTAAAAACGAGCGCAGCGATTGCGACGAGCGCGACCACGACCATTGATTTTGATTCCAAGGGTGGAATCCTCGTCCCGGGAGCGACGCGCGAAGACAAACTTTCCGCAGCGCACCAAGCGCGCGGAGGCGCCGGAAAATCCGGCTCCACTTCCAAGGACGTCGGTCACTCCGCTCGGTTGCGGCTTTTACTCGGGAAATCCGTGCGACGTAGGAAGAAGCGGTCCGGGGCCCCTTCCAGAAAGCCGGTTCCAGACAGCGTCGTCCCGGATGCCCTTCTTGGGATCGCGCCGCCTCGAGGGTGCCGGTCGGTAACGTCAGACCGGCTGCGGCGCGGGTGCTTCCGCCGGGGAATCGGCGCGCAGCAGGCCCTGGCGCGCGAGGTCGTCGAAGAAGGCCTCGAGGCGCGCGCGCGCGGGTCCCGCGCCGGGAGCGATCCGCGCCAGGTACGAGTCGGGGGACCCCGCGCGGGCGACGCCCTCGAGCAAGCGCGCGGCGTCCGGGGAAAGGTCGAGGAACTCGGCGGATTCGGGGTTCCAAATCAGCGCACGGCCGCGCGCCGCAAGCGCCGGCAGTTGGAGGCGCGCGGCGTCGGCGGCGGACGGATCGTAGCGTCCCACCGTGAAATCCGGACGGATCGCCTTGGCGAGGGGATGGGCGAGCGTGCGCACGGCTTTTGCGTAGGGATGTTCGAGCGGCACGGCACGCAGACCTGCCGGCACCGGCGCGCCGCGATCCGCGCGCGCGCGGGGCCGCTGGTCGAGCCGCGCTCGGCAGCGCTCCGCGAACACATCCGGTGTCACTCCGCGCGCGAGGTGCAGAAAGTAGTGGCTCTTTTGCATGAAGAAAAAGATGCTGTCGCCGCTGAACACGGGCAGGCTCGCGCGCAATCCCTCCATCAGCTCGTGGAACATCTCCGCCGCCTCGCTTTGGGTCATCCCCGCCTCGGACTCGTAGGCGTGGTAAAGCTGCAGATCGGAGGTCGGATCCGTGAGGACGCGGATCCCGAACCGCTCCGGCTCGTGGTAGGTCTTTGCGACCTCGTCGATGTGGAAGGTCTGGAGTGAAACCTCGCGCAGGGTGCCCTCGTCGGCGGCAGCGCGGAGGAAATCCAACGTGGCCCGCGCTTCGTCCCGTGTTTCGCTCGGGAAACCGACCATCGCGTAGAACGTGATGCTGATGCCGGCGCGCGCGCAGTTGCGGGCCACTTCGAGCGTCGCGCGCGGGCTTTGGCCCTTTTGCATCATCTTCAACAGGCGCGGTGTCGCCGTTTCGAACCCGAACAGCAACTTCCGACAGCCCGATTCATAGAGCCTGCGCGCGCCTTCCGCGTTGTACGCCTTGGGCTCGACGCGCGCATCCGCCCACCAGCGGATGTCCGCCCGCCGCTCGATCAACTCGTTGGGCAGGTCCGAAAGCAGACCGGGCGGCATGCAGTCGGTGATGAAGTTCACGTTGCGGGTGCCGTAGCGCGCCTTGAGCGCGAGCACGTGGTCGACGATGCGCCGCGCGCTGCGTGTGCGGTACCCGGGGCCGATGACCGTCGGCAACGTGCAGAACGTGCACGCGCCGTAATAACAGCCGCGGTTGACGTCGTAAGGGAGAACGAGCTCCGGCGTGAAGTACAGGCCGAAGGGCAAACCCTCGAAGTCCGGCAGCGGCGCGTCCTCGAGGCGGATCGGGTGGCCGGGTGCGTTGGTGACGGCCTCGACAGCCGTGACGGCCCCCGTCTTTGATGCCGTGCGGTTGAACCAAAGCAGCGAGCCCACCTCGCCAAGGCCGATGCCCGCGCGCAGCGCATTGCACAGCGCAAGCAGCGGCGCTTCGCCCTCGTACATCACGATCGAGTCGAAACACGCGTCCATGCCCGGCGCGGCCATCAACTTCGGCCCGATGTAGGAGAGGAATCCGCCGCCCATCGTGACGTGGCAGTCGGGCAGCGCGGCTTTGACCATCCGTCCCAACGTCAGCGCCGGGACGAGTTGGCTGCCGTAGATTACGCTCAGTCCGAGGACACGCGGGCGGCGGATGAGCAGCCGCGGCAAGACGCGCTCCTCGAAAAACTCGACGAAGGGGTTTTTCGTGGCGTCGAGGGTCGCGGCCAGCACTTCGTGCGATCGGTCGTTCCCGTAGCCGGTGGTGAAGTTGTGCGGCGTGAGCTCCGCCGGGTAGTGCGCCGCCGACACGAGCCGCAGCGCCGCGTACAGGG
>JBBRWC010000076.1:0-20720 GCA_038246255.1 Planctomycetota bacterium | reverse complement strand
TCGCCGTTGGCGTCCTTGCGGAACGTGCCATCGCGTGTGTAGCGGAATTCGCCGTTGCTAAGGCGCACCCGGAAGAACCCGGGTCCGTTGATCGCGACGTCGAGCTCGTTACCAGTGGGCTCAAGATCGCCCTGCACGTGCATCTTGATCGAGCTCGAGATTTCGGCGCCCGAACCCACTTGAAGTCCAGTGGGGTTCATCAAGTTGCCGGCGGTGATGGCGCCGGGCTCGCGGAAGGTGCGGTAAAGGAGCGAGCGAAAGGCCAGGGCGTCTTTTTTGAAGGAAGTGGTGTTCACGTTCGCGATGTTGTTCGCGATCGTGTCGACCTGCATCTGCTGGGCAAGCATGCCTGAAGCAGCGGTTCGCATGGCACGGATCATCTTTCGTATACTCCGCCGCTCAACGCGGTTGGTTGAGACGCTTGTAGCTCTGGTCGATCATTTGAATGGTGTTCGCTGCGAGGTCGTAGGACCGTTGGGTCACGATCATCTCGATCAGCTCGGACATGCCCGAGGCGTTGGAGCTTTCGATCGCGCCCTGGTGGACTTCAGCGGTCGGCGCGCGCTCCAGCATGTTTTCGCTGGCACGCCAATAGCCACCGGTCTCCTCGACGAGGCGAGCGCGGTCCTCGAAATCTACGAGGCGCAGTCGGCCGATCGCCACGTCTCCCTGTTGGACGCGGCCCTCGACGTCGATGGTCGGTTCCTGTCCGAGTGGATCGATCGGGCCCAGGCGCTCTTCCCAGGCCAGCGGCCGACCGTCGGGTGCCGTCAGCACACCCCCCGCGTCGATCAGCATGCTTCCGCCGCGCGTGTAGAGCTCGCCTTCGGGCCCGTCGACGGCCAAAAAGCCGTCGCCCATCAGCGCCAGGTCGTAGGTCTGGCCCGTGCGGCTCAGCTCGCCCTGGCCAAAGTCCGTGTAGAACGTCGTGCCCTGCACACGCTCTTCGCGGCCGCGTGTCTGGAGCACGAACTGGGTGTTGGTCGTGCTCTTGCGCTTGTAGCCCGACGTCGAGCTGTTGGCGAGATTGTGCGCCAGCATCTCGAGTCGCTTTTCCGAAGCGCGCATCGCCCCGGCCGCGCTGTAGAGGGACTGGTCCATGTCCGTCGTGAAGCACGCCGCGTGCCAGGCTCCGCGGCAGCCACACGTGCGCAGCCGGGCGGCCGTGGGAGCAGGGCTAGGACTTCGCAGCGACCGGGCCGAAAGCATTCACCGGAAGATCCTTCTCACTGCGGAAGGGATTGCCGAGCGGATACGGCCGCCACGCCCAGCGCGGGAATCGGCGAGAAAATGGCCGCGGGCCCGGACCCACGCGCGCGGCGTGGGCCCGGGCCCGCGGAGATGCGCCCCTAACCCGGGTTATTCACCAGCTTTGCGATCGGACGGCCCCCTGATGAATAGCCCGGGCTAGCGGGCGCTCCACCCGAATCAGACGACGTTCACGATCTCTTCCAGCATCGCGTCCTGGACGGAGATGATCCGCGCGTTGGCTTGGAAACCCCGTTGCGCCTGGATCAGGCGCACGAACTCCTCGGCCGTGTCGACGTTGGACTCCTCAAGAGCGCCACCTACCACTTCGCCAGCGCCGTTGATCATGCCGGTGCCGAGAAGGCGCTGGCCGCTGTTGGAGGACTCGGCCCAGTAGTTGTCGCCGCTGTCGGAAAGGCCTGCTTCGTTCGCGAAGACCGCGACGCCAAATCGCGCAAGCTGCACCGTTTCGCCATTCGTGTAGAAACCCGTCACGAGGCCGTCCGCTCCGACGGAGAGGTTCGCGAGCGTGCCCGCGCCATAACCGTCTTGGGTCGCGGCCACAATGCTCGTCGCGGAACCGAACTGGGTGATGCCGTCGAATCCGCCGACATTGCCCAGCTTGAGCTGGATGTCCTGGCTCGATTGGCCGGGGAACTGCACCGTCACCGTCGCGGTCGGCGGCGTCAGAAGCGAACCGTTCTGGTTGAAGCGTACGTTCTGCACGGTGCCGTCGATGACGTCACCGGAATCGTCGGGCAACGACGCTTCGATGTTCCAGGAACCGTCGTCCTGACGGATGTAGTCGAGGGTGAGGATGTGCGAGGAACCCGCCGCGTCAAACACCTCCATCGACGTGGTGACGGTGTCCGGCCCCGCGCCGTTCGTGGTGACCGTGAACGCGAGCTGAGCCCAATCGGTTTTGCCTGCGCCGTTGTCGCCCATGACGAGGGAGAGCTCCGCTTCGCCCGTTGCATCCGCCGACAGGCTGATGACACCGGTTGCGGGATCGAACGCGGCCGTTGCGCCGGAGAACTGCGAGTCCACGAACGCGACCAGGTCACCGACGGTGGTGCCGTCGACGCCGTACACGAAGGTCGCCTGGATTGCGGCGCCATCCGCGTCCGTGCCCGAAACTTCGATGCCATCGCCGGTGTTGTAGGGCGCGAGGTTGCGAGTGAGGGAATTCAACGTCGTCGCCGCGGACGCGAGGGTCTGGGTACCGCTGACGAGTGCCGTTCCAAGACCCAGTGTCGAAGCAAGGTCGGTGCCTGCCGCGCCGGGTGTGATCTTGATCGTGGAGCTCGTGCCATTTTTATCGCTGGAGATCTGCACTCCGCCACCCGGCGTCACTTCGGCGTTGAGGTGGTCGAGCGCGTCGAGCGCGGCCGCCACATCGGCGGCGCTCGTCGGGCCCGCACCGCCGGTAATAGACACCGTTTGCGGAGCGCCGCCGTTCACGACAACCTCCATCGTCCACGCTTCGCCCGTGGGAATATTGAAGGGACCCCCCAACGTGCCCGTCATCTGGGCACCGGTGCCCTCCTGCAGGGCCGACACCATCGCGAGCTGCTCCGCGAGCGGCCCGGTGATCTTCGCGGGAAGGTTGCCCTGGAAGCCAACGCTGGCCGTCTTCTCGGGCGGAACGACCGCCTCGGTATCCACCTTGAACGGCTGGCCATTGTCGTTGAGCACGCGAAAGCCCGTGCGCATGTCGACCATGTTGCGGCCCGCGTCGAGACCGAAGCTGCCGACCCGGGTGTAGAGGTCGCGCGCACCGTCCGAGAGGGTGAAGTATCCGCGGCCCAACATGGCAAGGTCGAAGGTGCGGCCCGTCAGGTTCAAGGATCCCTGACCGATGTCGCGGTCGATGTAGCTCAACTGCGTGCCAAGGCCCACTTGCACGGGGTTCGTGCCCCCCACCGTGGTGCTCGCGGGGGTGCCCTCGCGCAACGTGCGGCTGAGCAGCGAACTGAACACCGCGCGCGACGACTTGTAGCCAGGGGTGTTCGAGTTCGCGAGGTTGTTGCCGATGACGTCGAGCCAGCCCTGGTGGCTGCGGAGTCCGCCGAGGGCCGAAATGAGGGAGCGTGCCATGGTGCGTAGGAGCGGGGGAGCGGGGGACCGTGGAGCGTGGAGCGTGGAGCGTGGAGCGTGGATGATTTGCTGCGGACGATTTGCTGCGGACGCAGTGCTGTGATGGTGGAGGTCGCAATGGGAGCGCGGCGCGCTCCCGCGCGATCAGTCTTCGCTCGGCGCCGGCGGCTTCGGCCCGCTCACGGCGGTGACGTCGATCAGGGGTACCTGCTGCGATCCGATTTTCGCGACCACTAACCCGTCGGCAACTTCGAGGCTTTCGACGACACCGGTGCCCGAGCTGCCGTCCGGCCCTTCCCAGCTCACTTCGTGGCCGATCAACGTGCTGCCCTGCGCGAGCTGCGACACCTGAGCGTTGCCCTGGTTCAAGAGGATCAGGCTCAGCACCCCCTCGTTCAGTTGGGTCATTTGCTCGAGCGAACTGAAGTTGGCGAGCTGCGAAATCTGCTCACTGTTGTCCTTCGGCTCCATCGGATCCTGGTTTTGGAGCTGCGCAACGAGCAACTGCATGAACGCATCCTTGTCGAGGTCCTTATTGGAAACCGGCAGTCCGGACGACGTGGTGCTTGAGTTCGAGAAGATCGAAGAGATTTCCATAGGGCGGCGTGGGGTCAGGCAAAGGTGTCGATAGCCGAGCCTTGGGATGCCTCCGCACGCAGCGGAGTCCCAGCGGACCGGTTCGGTGAACGGGACTCGATCGCGTCGCGCGGCGATTGGGCGGAAGCCTCTTGCCCGGGCGAACCGTGTCGGCCACCGCGCGGGTCGTCGAGTTGCACTTCGAGGTGGCCGACGCTGAGACCCTGCGCTTCGAAGCTCGCACGCAGCTCGGGCAGGTGGCGCTCAAGCAGGTCGCGCGTCGCGGGCGAATCCGCGCGCAGCACAGCCGAGAGTCCGTCGGCGCCCATGCGAACGCGGACCGCGATGCGACCGAGGTCGGCGGGTTCGAGCACGATCAGCGCCTGGCGCAGATTGGGACGCAGCTCGGGCCGGATCTGGTCGAGCACCACTTCGAAGGGTGCGGCGGGCGGAGGCGGTGCAGCCGATCGCTGTGCGGTGGCCCGCGCCGACGCCGCGGGGCTTTGGATCGTCGATCCCGGAGCGCTGCCCTCGGGGGCACGGACCGGGGGGCTCGCCGGGGTCGCGCCGGGGGTCACACCGCCGGTGGCGGCGTTCGGGCGGCCCGCGGGAGCGGCGCCGGCAGCCCCTGCGGCGGCCGAGGCCGGGGTGGGTGGCGCGGGGTTGGCCGCGGTCGTGGCCGTGGCGCTAGCGCTCGCCTGCGGATGGGAATCCGACGGGCTAGCTTCACTGCCCGCGCCCGGTGCGGCTTCTTCGTCTGCCCGCATGGGCGCGGGCGGCGGGACCTGCGCGGTCGGGGGCGGCGTGGATTCGGCGGCGCGATCGGTGCGCTCGGAGTGAGCGGCTTCGGCCTCCCGTTCGGGCCGGCGGCTCTCGGCTTCCCCGGCCGCTTTGTCCCGCGCCTCGGCCCGTTCCGCAACCTGCGAGGGGCGGCGGATGCGGTCCATCTCGCGCCCAAAAACGCTGGCGCGCTCCCCGAGGGGGTCGACGGAGCCCTGGGAGCGCTCCATGCCAAGAGGCCACACCGCGGGCGAGGTGTGGATGCGGGGACCGGTGGCCATGCCGACCAGGGAGCACGGACGATGCCAAGCGGCGGACCGCGGCCCGCCGGGTCGCCGGGGGTCCAAAGGGGCTGGCGGACCCGCTGCTCCGGGAAGCCCTTTCCGAGCGCAGCCGGAAGCGCGCGCACGCCGCGAAGGGACTTCCGGTTACCCGCTCGCCCTTCAGCCCTTCAATCCGTCGCGCGACGGCGGTGCTCGACCTCGCCGTGCTCGTGGCCAACCAGAAGGTCGTCGCACAGGTGAATGAACAATCCCGATTCGACCACTCCGGGCTGAATCGCGAGCTCCCGCTCCAACGCCGCTGCGTTCTCGATCCCGTGGGGGAATACCGCGTCGAGGACCTGGTTGCCGTTGTCGGTGCGGTAGGGCGTGTCCTGGCCCGGGCCCGTGCCGCGCAGGCGGATTTGCGCGCCCAGCGCCAGCAGCCGACGCCGCACCACCGGAACAGCAAATGGGACCACTTCGACGGGCAGATGGAAGGTCGTACCCAGCCGCTCCACGCATTTCGTCGCGTCGACGACGATGACCAGGCGGCGGGTGATGGAGGCCACGACCTTTTCGCGCAGGAGCGCACCACCCCCGCCCTTGATGAGATCGAGGTTGGGGTCGACCTCGTCGGCGCCGTCGACGGTGAGGTCGAGGGTCTCCGCGGCCTCAAGATCAACCAGCGGGATGCGCAGGTCGCGGCAGCGGCGCTCCGTATCCAAGGACGTGGGGACTCCAGAAACCTTCAGGCCCTCGCCCTGGATGCGCTCGGACAGGGCCTCGAGGAAAAAAACCACCGTCGAGCCGGTCCCGAGGCCGAGGCGCATGCCGTCTTCGACCCACTGGGCGGCGTGGCGACCGGCCGCGCGTTTTGCGTTGCTCATGTGTTGGGGGTTCGGGCGCGCGGGGCCCGCGACCCGATTGTGGCGCCACAGTGGTGCGCCCCACAAGCACCGCCTGCCCTTGCGCGGGCCGCCGCGCCGCAGTATGACTGTCGGTCTTGAGACTGAATCTCAAGTGCAGGGACGCTTAGGTCCGATCTGAGCCAAGCGACCCTCGCCCCTCCCGCGCCGCACCCCCCAATCCATGACGCTCCTTCGCGACATCGCCTCCGGCGATTCCTGCCGGCTTCTCGAGATCGGCGGCGAGGCCGGATTCCGCCGCCGCCTCCTGGAGCTTGGACTGGTGCCGGGCACCCACCTGCGAGTCGTGCGGCGTGTGCCTGTCGGCGGCCTCGTGGAACTCGAAGTCCGGCGCTGCCGCGTGACGCTGCGCACCAGCGAAGCGGACCAGGTCCACGTCGAGAAGGACTGATCCCACGGCACCCATGACCGTCGCGACTGCGGCGCCCCTCGTGGCGCTGGCCGGGAATCCCAACGCCGGAAAGAGCGCTCTGTTCAACCGCCTCACGGGCGGCAATGCGCGGGTTGCGAACTACCCGGGGCTGACTGTCGAGCGCGAGGAGGGCCGTGTGCGGCTCGGAGCGGCCGGTGAAGTCCGCTTGCTGGACGTGCCCGGCACGTATTCCCTCGCCGCGCGCAGCGAGGACGAGCGCATCGCGCTGTTTGCGGTTGCCGGGCTGCCGCCGCTCGAGGCTCCGGACGCGGTGCTGGTCGTGCTGGACGCGACCCAGCTCGCGCGCCACCTCTACCTCGCGCTGCAGGTCATCGAGCTCGACGCGCCCGTCGTTGTCGCGGTCAACCTCGTCGACACCCTCGCGAAAGAGGGGCTCGAAATCGACCGCGCGGCCCTCGAGCGCGATCTCGGCGTGCCCGTGGTTTTTGTGAGCGCCCTGACCGGTGCGGGGGTGCAGGACCTGCGCGCCACGCTCGCGCGTGTGCTCGCCAACCCCGACAGCGCGCGGCCCGGGCCGCGCTGGGTGCCCCAGGATCCTCGCCTTCTTGGCTGGATCGACGAGGTCGGGAGCGCGGTGCCCGCCGATTGGCACCGCTCGAACGACCGTCGCCGCCGTGCGCTCGCACTGTGGGCGCTTTTGAGCCTCGAAGAGGGCGACGAACTCACCCACGTACCCGAATCCCTGCGCCGCGCCGCACTCGCCGCGACCGACGCCGCGAAGTCCGCGTTGCGCAACCTCGACGAGGAAATCGTACGCGGGCGCTACGCGTGGATCGACGAGCGCGAAGGCCGCTTCGTGCGCGCCAAGAGCCGCACGGGGCTGAGCGCCACCGACCGAGCCGACCGGTTCCTGCTCCATCCCGCCCTCGGGTTTGCCCTTTTTGTGGGCCTGATGGCGGTGGTGTTCCAATCGCTCTTTGCCTGGGCGGACCCGGTCATCGGGTGGATCGAGCTGGCGTTTGCGTGGCTCGGTGATAGCGTCCGCACGCTGCTGCCGGAGGGACTGCTGACGGACCTCGCGGTCGATGGTGTCATCGCGGGGGTCGGCGGGGTGCTCGTGTTCCTGCCGCAGATCCTGCTCCTGTTTTTCTTCATCGGCCTGATGGAGGACACGGGCTATATGGCGCGTGTCGCGTTCATCATGGACCGCTTGATGCGCATCGTCGGTCTGCATGGGCGCGCATTCGTGCCGATGCTGTCGGCGTACGCCTGCGCGGTGCCCGCGATCCTGGGCACACGCACGATGGAGCGCCAGCGCGACCGTTTCCTGACGATGATGTCGCTGCCGCTGATGACGTGCTCGGCGCGGCTGCCGGTTTACGGCTTGCTGATCGCGGCGTTCGCGGCGCCCGGCGAAGGCAACCCGATGACGCAGGGGCTCTTGCTCACCGGCATGTACCTCTTCGGCACGTTCATGGCGCTCGCCGCCGCCGCGGTTCTCGGTCGCACGGTCTTGAAGGGCAAGCGTATGCCGCTTCTGTTGCAGATGCCGCCCTACCGCCGTCCACACCTCGCGTCGATCTGGCGACGCATGACGACACGCACGGGCATCTTCGTCAAGCAAGCCGGCTCGGTGATCCTTGTGTGCTCGGTGCTGATCTGGGCCCTGCTCACGTTCCCGCGCTCGCCGCCGAGTGACACGACGGCCGCCGCCATCAAGGTGGCGCAGGCCGAACAGGCTGAACGCCCCAGCCCTGAGACGGAAGCGCGGCTTGCCGATCTTGAATCGGAGGCGGCGGGCGAGCAACTGCGCAAGAGCTACGCGGGACGCTTCGGACAGGTGATCGAGCCAGCCATCGCGCCCCTGGGCTTCGACTGGAAGATCGGCGTCGGCCTTGTCGGGGCTTTTGCGGCGCGCGAGGTTTTTGTGAGCACGATGGCCGTCGTCTACAACGTCGAAGCTGCCGCGGACGAGACCAACGTCACCCTGCGCGAGCGCATCCGCGACGCCCGCTGGCCGGACGGCCGCGCGGTGTTCACGCCGCTCGTGTGCCTGTCCCTGATGGTGTTTTTTGCGCTCGCGTGCCAGTGCATGAGCACATTGGCCGTCGTCAAGCGCGAGACCAACTCCTGGCGTTGGCCCGCGTTCCTGTTTGCCTACAACGGCGCGCTTGCCTGGGTGTGCTCGTTCGCCGTCTTCCAGGGCGGAAAGCTTTTGGGTTTCGACTGATTCTCCCGCGCGGAGTCAGGCATCCGCGAGCGAGCCAAACACCTCGAGCATCGCGTCCTTCGAGACCAACGCGTGCTTCACGAGGGGTTCGTTCGGTCGCCGAGGGTCGAACACCGCGAGGAACGGGATCGAGCGCGAGCCCAGTTGGGCTTGGAAGCGTTCCACCATGCGCACGTAGGCGTTCGAATCGGTGACGTCGGCCTTCATCGCGACGACGTTTTTCGCGGCCATGGCGGCACGTACCTCGGTCGAGTCGAAGACAAACTTCTCGTTCACCTTGCAGTTGACGCACCAATCGGCGGTGAAGTCAACGAAGACCGGCCGCCCTTCGTCGAGGTGGCGCTGGAACTCGATCGGGTCGAACGCGACCCAACCCGACGATTCGTGTTGGAAGGCGCCGCGGAACTCGACGAACGCCAAACGCGCTCCCACAGCCACGAGCACCAGCGCGACGCCAAGGTGGGCAAAACGCCCTGCACTCGACTTGTCGAACGTGGCAAATCGGCCGTACCACCAGCAGCCCAGCGCCACGAACACGAGGAACGTGACCGTGAACAGCAACAGGTCCGTGCGCAGGCTCACCATCAGGAAGACGACCGTCGCAAGCAGCACAAAACCCATCGCCTGCTTGAACGTGTCCATCCAGGCACCCGGCTTGGGCAGCTTCTTCAGGAGCCGCGGCTGGGCCGTGAGGATCACATAGGGGACCGCCATGCCCAAACCCAACGCCGTGAAGATCAAAAAGATCACGAGTGGCGGTTGCTTGAGCGCCCACGTCAGCGTGCTGCCGAGGAACGGCCCGCTGCACGGGGTGGCGAGCAGGGTTGCGAGCATGCCCTTAAAGAACGCGTCCGGAAGCCCTTCGCGCCGCATTCCCGCGAGCGATCCGACGCCAGCCGGCACACCCAGCTCGTAGACGCCGAACATCGACAGCGCGAACGCGAACACGACCGCGATCATCGCAACCAGGAACCTATCGCTTTGGAACTGCTGACCCCACGATTGGCCCGCGAAAATCGCCATGAGCGCGAGCGCCCAGAACACGACGAGGATGCCCGCGGCAAACGTCAGCCCCAGCCTGAGCACACGGCGCTTGTCCTCGCCCGCCTGCTGGACGAACGACAGGACTTTGATCGAGATGACGGGCAAAACGCACGGCATCACATTGAGGATCGCACCCGCGACAAACGCGAGCAGCAGCCACACGAACAAGCCGCGCTCGATCGCCCCACCCGCGCCCGAAAGGGTTTCACGGGGTTGAAAAGCAGGGAACGTGACCGCGTCGTAGTCGCTGTCGCTGCGGGGCGCTGCGGGGGTAACCGTGGGGGTCGTCGCAGCTGTGGTTGCCGCGGGTTTTGTGGACAGGTCCGCGGGAAACGCCGCGAACAGCGCATCCGGGCCGGGCCCGTCGAACTCGAGCTGTTCGAAGTACGGGACGCAGGTGCCGGTGAGGTCCTCGCAGGTCAAGCCACTGAGCTCGGCCGTCAGGTCTGCGGGGTCGAAGTTGCCACCCTCGGCGATGCGGCCAAGGGCATAGAGCACGATCTCGCCTTCGTGACCCCAAATCCACGTGTCCTTTCCCCCCGCGGCGACCCCTTCTTGCTCGTAGCGCTTGGGCTCGGGGAAACGCACCGCGCCGAACTCGACGCCGGATGCTTCAAACGTCACCACCGTCGGCTTGCCGATGGCGTCCTGCGGGCCGAGGTCGTCGTGGTAGAGGTGCCAGTGGGACTCGATCGCAACGGGGATCGCGACCCGCACGGTATTGCCTTCGACCCGAGCGTGGAGCGCTCCCCGGGCGTACTGGCTGACCTCTCCCCAACCCACCTGCACCGCCGAGGCCGACACACCGAGGGCGACGAGCGCTGCGAGAAACCAAACGGCAGCGGCGAGCGCGCGGGGAGCGAAGGGGGTGAGGTGCGGTCTCATGGGAGGATGGGGGGCTCCGGTTCGCGCTGCGATCCGGGCGCGCGGGCGGGTGCGACGCCGTCGGGGAGCATCCCGACGTGGACAGATAGGACAGTGTGCTCAGCCGCGACGATGGCGGCTTCGACGGCGCGGGCCACCCGGTGGGCCGCGAGAACGTTCAGTTGGGGGTCAAGAGCGATGTCGAGGTCGACGCGCTGCCCGCGACCCAGGGGGTGGACGCGCACGTTGTGCACCGATCGGACACCACCGACCTCTTTCGCGCAAAGGCTGATACGGGCGCGCAGGTCCTTGTCGGACACACGATCCAGCAGGATGTCGAGCCCGTCCCGCGCGCTCCGCAGACCCAAGGGGGCGATCATCACGGCGATCAGGCCGGCGGCGGCGGGTTCAGCCCAGGTCAAACCCACCAAGTTGGCTCCCGCGCCGAGGACGACGAGGCCGCTGGCGAGCACGTCCGAGCGGTTGTCGCGGGCGAGCGCCATCAGGGTCGGGCTCTGCAGTGTTGTGGCGGCAAAGAGGGTGATCCGAGCCAGCCAAAGGTTCGCGCCGATCGACACGACGGCCGCACCCACGACCAGGCAGGCGTCGCGCCCGTCGAGTTCCGGTGCCGGCCGGAAAACAGCATCCCAAATCAGCGCCACCGCGCCCGCCAGTACCAACACCCCAAGGAGCAGGGCCGTAAGCGCCTCGAATCCCCCGTGCCCGTAGTGGTGGTCGTCGTCCGCGGGGGATTGGGCGAGGCGGAAACCGAGCCAGGCTCCGCCGTTCGTCAGCACGTCGGCGAGGGAGTTCACCCCATCGGCGATCAGGGCCTTCGACCCCGTCAAAGACCCGATCGCGAGCTTGAGCGCGGCCATCGCCGCCTTCGTGACGAGGCTCTTTGCGAAAACGCCGTCAGCCAGTCCGGGGTGCGCTCCTGCGGGTTCCATGGGTGCCCGCGGCGCGGGGAACGGGATTCTAAGGTCGCGGCGTCGTTCGCTACCCTGGGATCGAGCGCCTTGCGCACCGCCCCATGGGACCCGCAGCCATTCGACCGTCGCGCCGCCGCGCCCACTCGGCCGCGGCATTTGCGGGCGCCCTGGCCGCAGCCCTCGTTCTGGGGCAAGACCCGACGCCGCCGCCCAGTCCCGTCCCCCCCGCGCCCGATGACGCGGATCCGCCCGTCGGTGTGCTGGGGTACCGCGCTTCCCAGCGCAAGGAGCTGGCCGACGGATTGATCGGAGCGTGGAAGCTCGATCGGTACTTCCACCCCGACCAGCCCATTCCCGAAGGCGACGTCGTCGGCGCGGCCATGTTCGGGCGCGAGACGATGTCGATCACGATGCACGTCCGGAGCCTGCGCCCGTTTGCGTCCGGGCCGGACTTTTTCGTGCAGGGTGGCATCCATTACTGGCGCATCGACGAGGTGCTGCGGTTGCAGACCTCGGCTCTGATCGCCCATTCGGACCTGACCGGCGTCATGACGTACGAGCGCGCGTTCGAACCGCGGGAGTTCGAGATCGTGCTCGCCGACGACCGGCTGACGCTGCAAAAGCCGGACACCTCACGCCTTGAGTTCTCCCGCATCCAGGTCGACGCTTTCCCCGAACAAGCAATCCAGAGTATCCGGGATGCCCGCGCGGCTCGGCCGCGCTGAGAACAGAAGAACCGCGCGGCTCGGCCGCGCTGAGAACAGAAGAACCGCGCGGCTCGGCCGCGCACTGGATCGCAGGTGCTAGCAGGCGGAATGCGCGCGCATGTTGCCTCCCCATCGGGCAGAGCCCGTAAGAGAGCGCAGCAGAGCGCTTGAATCCCTGTCAGCGGCCCTGGCTCACCCGCTCGACCTGCTCCAGGTACTCCTGAATGTTGTCCCGGTGCGACAGAGTTTGCGCGCGGCGCAGGAGCGGCAGCGCCTCCGCGTAGCGGCTTTGGCCCACGAGGAGCTGCGCGTGGTGCACCTTGGCATTCGCTTCGAACGCTTCGAGGTTCGCCGCGCGCTCGAAGTAGAAGATCGCTTGCTCGGGATCGCCGCCCCGCGCGGAGTGCTGCCCCAGCAGGATCAGGGCTTCGCCATCGAGTGGGTCCAGCTCGACGATCTCACGCAGCACCGTTGCTTCCGCTTCACCCGCGCCATCGGCCACGGCCAAGCGCGCGCGCAGCTTGAGTACGTCCTTGCGCTCGGCATCCGAAAGCGTCGAACCACGCAGCCGATCGACCGACTCGACAAGGCGCCGGGTGGCGCCCAACGCACCGCGGGACGTCAAGACCTTCGCTGCGCGAACCGCACGGTCGACTTTCACCGCGTCCGACATCTCCAACGCGCTCACGTGCCGCTCGACCGCCAGGTCAAAGAGTTCTTCGTTCACGTAGATGTCGGCGAGCATCTGCAAGCTCTCCGGCGTCGAACGGCCAAGACTCTCGACGAACTCGTAGTTCCGCGCCGCGTCCATGGGCTTGCCCAGTCCGAGCAAAGCGTTGGCCTGCAGGAGCCATAGGTCTGCGCGCTCCGGTTCAACGGCGATGAGCGCGTCGCACAGCGCAACCGCGTCTGCGTAACGCTGCTGCTTGAAGAAGCTTCGCGCGAGCCCCATGCGCCAATCCGCGTTGCGCGGCTCGAGCAGCACCGCCATGCGGTACGCCGATTCGGCAGCGATGTGGTCCTCGAGGTTTGAGTACGAATACGCGAGGAGGCCATACGTGACCGCATCATTTCCACCGAGCTCGATGACCTTCGTGAACGCCGCGGCGGCCTTCTCGAACTCACCCTGCCGAAAATCAATGAGTGCCATGTTGCGCCATGCGCGGCGGAACTTGGGGTACTTGTCAACAGCGAGCGCGTACAGGTCCCGCGCCGTGTCCAGTTCTTCGTTTTGGAAGTGGATGTTCGCGAGGGTGAAGTCGAACACGGCGTTGGCTTCCGCCCCACGCCGTTTGCCCAGTTCGGTGAGCGCCTTATCCATCCGATCTTCGGACATGGCCTCGAAGATCGCCTGGAGCTGATCCCGTTCAACGGTCGTGGTCCGCGGCTCGACCTCGGACTCGGCGAGGTAGCTCGCCGCGAACCAACGCTTGAAGTCGGGTCGGTTCCACAGCTCGAGCTCGACCTCCGCGTTGTTCGTGCGCCGTGTCTGTGCTTCGGCAGCCGTTTCGCCGGCATCCCCAACGGCGGCTTCGCGCGTGAAAGCGGCTTCGACCGGCGACGTCGCCGCAGGTTTGCCCGCCGGAGCGCCGGTGTTGGCGCAGGAGTTGAGCGCGACCAGCGCAGCAGCGGCAAAACAAGTCCGAAGATGAAGGTGCATGGCAATCAACTCTTTTGGAACGTGATCGGGACGCGCATACGGAACCGGACCGGCTCGCCCTTGCGTTTGCCGGGCTCGAAGCGCCACTGGCGCACGGCGTTCAATGCCGGCCGCTCGAAAATGGGATCGGTCGCGCTCTGCACGGTCGGGTTCTCGACACGGCCGTTTTGATCAACCACGAACAGGATGTAGACCTGCCCGCCCCCTTTACGGCGGATCTGTTCGGTGAGGATGGGCATCGGTTGGTGGATCGCGCGCGGAACTTGGTCGAGTTCGGCGATGGCAAAGAGCGCATCGACATCGCCGCCCTTGCTCGCGGCGTTCAGGTTCATGGCGAAGTCGCCACCTAGAAGGCCGTCACCCGGACCACCGGGCCCGAGCAGAAGGTCGAGCTGCGCGAGGTCGAGCGGTGCGTTGTCCGGCTGCAACTCCGGGGGTTCTTCCTCGGGCTCCTCTTCCGGCGGTGGTTCTTCTTGCGGCGGCGGGGGCGGCGGAAGGTCGGACGTGTCGGCGGCGCGGTACGCGAGATCGGGCCGCGGCGTTGCGCTGATCGCCTGGATCAACGGCAGAACGAGGAACAGCGCGAACGTGAAACCTACCGCACCCACCACCACCAACATGCGGCGAAAGAGGCGTACGTACCAAGGCAGTGTGCGGCGTGCGACCATAGTGCTGCGTCAGCCCTTGCCCGTCGCCGTCGCGATGTTGACGCGCTTGGCGCCGCCCAGCTTCGCTTCGTCGATCACGCGTGTCAGCAGTCCGGTCGTCACGGCGCTGTCCGCCTGAAGGATCACCGGAATCTCCTGGCCCTCTTGCATGAGGCGTCGAACGACCGCCTGCACACCCCCGACACCGACGTCGCGCCCACCGTACATGACGGCGCCGCCTTCGGTGATCGCGATCAGGACGCTCGTTTTTTCAAGCTGCGCCGAAGACGCGGCTTGCGGTTTGTCGACCTCAACACCCGTCTCCTCGACGAACACCGTGGTGACGATGAAGAAGATCAACAGGATGAACACGCAGTCGATGAGCGGCGACATGTCGATGGTCGCTTCGTTGCTCTCGTCGGCGGCGGATGATCTGAATCGTCCCATAAAACTCGGCGGGCGTTGGGTGGAAGGCCGTCAGGTGGCGTTGGACTGGGCGTGTGCACGGCGGAACAACGTCTGGGTGAGCACGGACTCAAGGTGCGCGAGGAACGCCCGGTAGTGGTCAAACTTGCGCCCCAGTTGGTACTGGAAAAATAGGCCTGGGAGCGCCACGACGAGACCTGTTTCGGTCGTGATGAGCGCTTCGGAGATCCCCGCGGCGACAAGTTCCATGGTTTGGTCGCCCCCGCCACCGGAGGCCAACGCGCCGAACGTCGCGAGCATGCCGACCACGGTCCCCAAAAGGCCGAAGAGCGGCGCTGCGCTCACGCAGACTTTCATCACCTTGAGGTCGCGCGCGAAGGGCGCGAGCTCGAGCGTGCGCACCTGCGCGAAGAGCCCGGGAACTTCGTCAAAGCGTTGGGCCGCAGCGACATGGTCCAGAAGCGCTCCGACGTTGCCCTCGCGCTCGTCGGGGGCATCGATCCAGCGCCGCCACACACGCTCGGGAACCGAATGGAACCCGGTGCTCCACAGCCGAATCCAGACGTTCACTCCGAGCCCAAAGAGGAGCAGCGCGACCGCCGCGATGGCGATCATGGCCCAACCGCCGGACACCCAGATGTCGAGCGCCGCGCTGAGCGTGGTGGCCGCCGGTTCGGTTGAACTGGGCCCTGCGCCGGCAAACTGAAGCGTGCTGCTCACGACGATTTCACCAACCCCGCCGGGGTGCGGGTGGAGTGCGTCGCGGGTTCTGGGCGCCGCTCGATCGGAGCCAGGGTGGCCTCGGCCAACGCCACGCGGTTGGCGAACGCTACCGCGGACGTTTCCATGCTGGAGGTGATGCCGCTGGCTTTGCGCGACAGGAACGAGTGCAGGAGCAACGCGGGGATCGCGACGATCAGGCCGTACTCCGTGGTGATGAGCGCCTCGGAGATACCGCCCGAGAGCGACTTCACGTCACCCGAGCCATACACCGTCAACAGCTTGAACGTGTTGATGATGCCCGTAACCGTGCCGAGCAGACCCAAAAGGGGCGCCGATGCCGCGCAGATCGCGATGAATGGGAGGAAACTTTGCAGGCGCAGCTTCGCCTTCAGCACCGTCTCGTACATGACCTCCTCGACGAGCTCCCGCGGCTCGCGCATGTGCTTCACACCCTCGCGCAGCATCTCGCCGACCGGACCTTTGATCGGCGCCACGAGCCGCCGCGCTTCGGAATCATCTCCGCGGCCGACGGCCTCCAGAACGGCGTCAAGAACACGTCGTGACGGGCGGCGCACGAGACTGAGCGAACCCCATTTGAACAGCGCCACGAGCAACGCCGCGGCCGCCATCACGAGGATCGGCACCATGACGGGGCCGCCTTTTGCGATGTGTTCTTGCAGGGTTTCGTCGGTTTCCTCGATGAGTGCGGCGTTGCCCTGCGTCGGATCGAAGGGCATGCGTCCGAAGCCGGAAACCACGAGCTGGCTCGCGGCGTCGATCATCGCGGGATCGCGCAGGGGGCGGATCGACGGCTCGAGCGAGCCCAGGCGCTGCTCGACCGTGCCGACCACCGCACCGTCGGCCGAGCGGAAGAGTGCCGCGTGGCCGACCAAAACGAACGTCCCCGCCTTGACGAGTCCATCGGTGTCGAGCGCGTTGCCGTCGAACCGAGCTCCGGCCCCGGTTTCGTGCAGGCGCTCAAGCGACGTCCGTACCAGTGCGGTCTGCGCCGCGAACACCTCGGCCTCGTCCAGATTGGAGTTTTCGGGCGCGAGTTTGGCCGCTTCGATGGCCGCGGCATAACGCTGCAGCTCGCTGACGTGGATGCGTGTTTCGAAGTTGCGCGCGTATTCGCTCAAGAGGTTCGAAAGGTAGCCCAGCTCGTCTTCGCGACCTTTGATCTCCGCGCGCAGCGTGCTGAGGTCGAGCGAACGGCCGTCGAGGAGCCGTGTCGTGCTTTGGTACTCCGCGCGGGCCTGGGAAAGCTCCGCTTCAAGCTGCCCCAGCCGTCGGGACAGCGGCACCTTCTCCGCCGCCATCTCATCGCGCAGGCGCGACAGCGCCGCGACGCTTTGCTCGAGCCGCTGCTGCACATCTTGCGAGGCGCTTTCGAATCCACTCGGGGGGGCGCTTTCGGGCGTACTGGCCGGCGTACTTTCGGGCGTACCCGCCGGCGGTGTAGTGGCGGGCGCCCCTTCCTGTGCACCGCTCGCGTGCGGCGCTAACATCAGCGCAACGGTAGCGAGCGCCGCGGCCGCGCGGAGCACGGGCAACGTCAAGGATCGTTTCATGGCTATGGCTCGCGGGCTCACTGGACGCGGATGGGCAGGCGAACGAACGCCGCCGTGCTTTCGTTCTTGAGTATCGAGATCGCGGCGGCGATGTCAGGTGCGGCGTCGTCCGCCGGCGTCCACACCCAGCCATTGGGTGTTGTGGTTCCCACACCGGCGGAGAGCCCGTCCAGGGTCGCGAAGTACCCTTGTGAGACACCGATGTAGAGCGCCGCAACCTCTGCGGTCCTTCCATCCGAAAGGGTGCGGACTTCCGACGACACGCTGATCTGGCGATGGAAACGGTCGATCTGGTTGAGGATGCCCACGACGTTTTGGAACCGCGCGCCAAGGCCGAGTTTGGTAGTGGCGGAGTCCTCGGGCAGCGCTTGGGTCAGGGGCTGGATGATCGCGAGGACCGGCGCCGGCAGGCGCGGCAGGAGCTGTGCAGTGCTCGCCTCGAGCTCCACGATCGATTCCGCGAGTCCAGCGCCGGCGACCTTCAGCCGATCGTTCTCGGCGAGCAGCTCCGCACGCTTCGAATCCGCGTCGGCGATGCTTTTCTGCGCGTCCGCCATCCGCGCGCCGATCGCGTCGATCTCACGTTGCACGAGTTCGACGCGGTCGGACAAGACCTGACGTCCCAGGACCCACTCGGCGCGCTCCTTCGAGAGCACTCGCTCGGTGTCGACCCATTTAGAAAGCGCTTCCCGCGTTGATTCGACGTCCTGAACGGGCTGCGGCCGCGCAGCGCCCGCCGTAAGCAGTGCAGCGAGCGGTGCGGCGAGCAGTGCGGCGAGCAGTGCGACGAGCGGTGCGACGAGCGGTGCCGATGCCGAGACCGAGCGCAGCCGCGGACTGCGGCGCAGAGTAAGTAAGTGCTTCATGGGCGTTCGAAATGGTGTCCCGGTTCAGAGCGTGAAGCGCGCGGTCAGCGCGGCTGTGAAGTCGATGCCGCGTTTGGTCGAGGTGCGCGTGTAGTCCTCGCCCTCGTAGCGGTACACCGATTTGATGTTCGGATCGGTGAGGTTCTTTGCTTGGAGCTGGAAGCGCAGGTACCGGCCAAGGGGCTGGGTGAGCGTGGCGTTGATGGTGCCGAACTCACGCTCGTAGACACTCGGCACGAGGCGGTTCTTGGACTCTCCGGCGCCGGCGATCAACGTGTCGCCCGTGATCGTGTAGAAGAGGCCGAGCTGGGTGCCGGTCGACTCGATGTCGTAGGTGGCGAAGAAGTTGAAGAGGTGCTCGGGCGCGTTGGTCATGTCGCGCTTCTCGAAGCCCGTGTAACCCAGTTGCGCGAGGTTCTGCGCTTCGTCGTCCGGCAGCGTCACTTGCGAGTCGATGAACGTCGCATTAGCCCCAAGACCCAGTCCGCGCAGGCTGTCGACGTACTCACCCAGTTCCTGACGCGCTTCGAGTTCGAGCCCGAGCATCCGCCCTTCGGGGTAGTTGCGCGGGGTGGTGAAAGTGAACTGCGAGCCTTCCGCCTGCACAAACTCGATCGCGTCGCGAATGTCCTTGTAGAACACGCTCGCCGACAGCAACCCACCGGGGTTCGGGGTGTAGTCCGCGCGCAGGTCGTAGTTGCGCAAAGTCGCCATTTCGAGCTCGGGGTTGCCCACGAAGATCGGACCGCCGAGAAACTCCTGTTGCAGGATCGGTGTCAGTTCTTTGAAGGTTTGCCGAGCGATTGTCTGGCTGTACGCCGCGCGCAGGGTCACGTCGTCGTTGGCCCTCCAGATCAGGCCGATCGACGGCAGCACGTGGTCGTCAGCGAACGCAACGTCGGCATCCCCGGGCATAAGATCGGTAAGCCCGGTCCCGTTCGGCGGGAACCACGTGGCGTTCTCTTCGGGGTCGTTGACGATGTCGATGGACGTGGACTCCAAGCGGGCTCCCGCGATCAGATTGAGGTCTTTGCGGAGCGGATAATCGACCATCCCATACCACGCGCGAATGCGTTGGTCACCGCGGTAGTCGACGTCGAACTCGGACGCGGTGATCGCGTGGTCTTCCTCGGGGAACGCGGCACTCCAGAAGTCTTCGAAATCGCCGCTGAACTCGGTGTTGGGGTCGTTGAAATTGCTGAAAGTGTCCTGGTCGAAGGTGCGTTTGACATCGTCGCCGAACGCGCCGACCTTGACGTAACCCTTCGGCCCACTGTCGCGCTCGAACGGCAGGCTCAGGTTGAGGCTGTACTGGTTGCTCGTCTCCTTGGTGTCCTTGAAAATTCGCTGGAGGTTGCCCAGCGCGTTGTTCTCAGCGGGTTTGAAGGGAATGTGCTGCGCGGGAATGATGAACTGCCCGACCACCTGCGACGGCGTCCACACCGATCCGAATTGACGTTTGTCCGGTTGGTTCACCCGCGCGGTGCTGTGGGACAGCGTCCAGTCGAACTCCGGTTGACGAAAGTTCGAGAGCGACCCGGTGAACAGGTCGGGAGCGCCCAAACGGTGCGTGCCGTGCAGTTGCACGGTGCTCGCGGTGCGCTCGGTGTACTCGAGTGTCTCCGTGCGGATGTACGGCGCTTCGTCGGCGGCGTCGCCGTGGCCCGGGGTGCTGGGGTCGTCGGGGTCGTGGCCGGGGAAGAAAAACGCCTTACCACGTGTGTCCTCGGCCAGGATCGCCTTGTCTGCGACGCTGCGCGAGTACAGGTACGTAAGGCTGAGCGAGTGGTTCTCGGACTCGATGCCCGCGACCGCCAGATTTCCCCACTGGACCGTTTGGGAAGCTTCCGTGACGTCGAACAGCGCCGTCAGGAACGTTCCCTGCTCTTGCGCGCCCTGCAGTTCCTCGGGCACGGGTTTGGAACCGGGACTGACGACCCACAGGGCGTCGTTGACCCCCTTGTTGTAGTACGACGAATCGCGCTCGTAGAAGACGCTCGCAAAACCGCCGATCTTGACGCCTTCGCTGAGTTCCGCCTTGCCGCCGCCCGCAACGGACCACTTGAAGTCCTGGGGTGCCTCGGTTGTGCTGACGCCGACTGCACCGTCCCAGTTGCCACCCAGGTTCTCGAGCTGCGGGTCGCGGCTGCCGCGGTCCTTGCCCCAAAAGCTGACGCCGCCGCCGTCGTAGGTTAGAAAGTCATCCCGACCGCCGGCGAGCGAGTTGTAGCCGAGCTGTCCGCTGATCTGCAGAGTCGCTTCGTCGGGGACCCCCTTCATCCGCACGTCAACTGCGCCCCCGGAAGCGTCACCCTGTTGGTCCGGGGTGAACGTCTTCGAGACCTGCACGCTCTCGATGACCGCCGAGGGAAACTGGTCAAGCTCCACCGCGCGGGTGTTTTCGTCGGCCGAGGGCAGACGCACGCCGTTGAGCTGAGACGTTACATAGCGGTCGGGCAAGCCGCGGATGACGGCGAACTTGCCGTCCTGGACGGTCGCTCCCGCGATGAGCCGCACGGCGTCCGAGGCGTCGCTTGCACCGGCGCGCCCCATTAGTTCAGAGCCAATAGAATCGAGCAGCGCCGGGCTCTCGAAGCGCAGTTCGAGCAGCGCCGCTTCGCTCCCGCCACCGCCCTGGAGCAGGTCCTCGACCACGAACTCCTCGAGCTCGGCGTACTCACCCGCCAGGCTGGCGTTGACGTCGACGAGACGTCCGGCGCTCACGACCACCTCGGTGCGCACCTGGCGCACGTAACCCTCCTTCGAGAACACGAGGGTGTAGCGGCC
>JBBRWC010000075.1:0-20815 GCA_038246255.1 Planctomycetota bacterium | reverse complement strand
GCTGACTCTGAGTACTGTGATCATCGTTGGCCTGTTTGCGCAAAACGCAGCGCCTGCATCCGCCCAACCTGCGGCTGCCACCTCAAGCCGCAGGAACAGGGCGCGCACGGGTTGGAGCGCTTCGATCTGCGGCCGCGGCACGAGGGCATCGCGCCACAGCACCTCCCCCAGCGCGCCCCACAGCGCGGTCCCAAAGCCTGCACCGCTCGGCCACGCGGAACCGAACCCGAGCGCCGCCGAACCAAGCGACCATGCGGCCCACCCCAGGAGTGCGAGCACGGCCCACCGCGCCGCACCATGGGCGCCACGCAGCCCGCGCCAGGCGCGGCCGAGACCGCCAAAAAGTGCGAGGGCGGCAAGCGTGCCATGCAGGAGAACACGCTCGATCTCGAACGGGAAGACGTGCAGCACAACCGGCACGAGCGGCAGCGCGAACGCGAGGGCAATGCCGCGCGTAAACGTGCGCTCCGCGCCCCGCTTCCCGTCGCGCCGCGCCAGGGCGATCGGCAGCGCGAAGGCCAAGGCGACGAGCAGCGCTTGGATCCAGGGCGCTCCGCCCGCCCCCGACAGGTCCCCGTTGCCGTTTCCCGTGCCGTGTCCGAGGGCGTGGCACAGGGCGGGAAGCGCCACAACCGCCACGACGACGGATCGCCCGAGTGTGGCGCTGCCTGCGAGCAGGCCCACGTTTGAAGGTGCGCCGCCCCCGGATGCCATCAGAACGGCCAGATGAACGGGGCCAAGCCGACCGTGACGATGCCGAGCAGGATGTTGAGCGGCAAACCGATCACCATGTAGTCGCCGAAGCGGTAACCACCGGGGCCCATCACCATGAGGTTCGTTTGGTAGCCGATCGGGGTTGCGAAGCTCGCCGAGCCCGCGAGCATCAGCGCGAACAGGAACGGCATCGGGTTTGCGTCGAGCCGCTCCGCCGCGCCCATGGCGAGCGGGAACACCAGCGCAACGGCGGCGTTGTTGGAGATCATCTCCGTGATCACGGTGGTGCCCAGGTACACCGCTGCGAGCGTCAACCAAGGGTTTTCGCCCGCCGCGCCCAGGAACGACCCGACCATGGTGTCTCCGAGGCCACTCTTTTGGATCGCGGTGCCAATGCCGAGCGCCGCCGCGATGACCACGAGAACACTCCAATCCACGCTGTCGCGCGCCGCTTGGACGGACGTGCAACGCGCCACGAGCATCAGTCCCGCCGCGACGAGGGCGGCCTGCAGCATCGACAGGACCCCGAACCCGGCGAGCAGCACCATGCCCGTCAGGATCGCGATGGCGATGCCCGCGCGCTGGTGGCGGCGGGGGCTCGATTCTTCGAGCTCCGCTACGAGGAAAAAGTCCCGGTCGTCCCGGTGTCGCTCGGCGAAAGTCGTTTGGGCCTCGAGCAAGAGCGTGTCGCCGGGTTGGATCGCAATTTCCCCCACCTTGCCGCGCAAACGCTCGCCACCGCGGGCCACGGCAATGACGACGGCGTTGTAGCGGGTGCGAAAGCGCGCGCGCTTGATCGTGCGTCCGACCAGCGGACTGGTGCTCGAAACCACGGCTTCGACCAGGCAGCGGCTCTGGCGCGGGGCGTCGAGCTTATAGATCTGGTTTGTCGCGGGCTCGAGCCCGCGGATCGTCTGCAGATCCTTGATCGACGCCACGACCCCCGTGAAAACCAGTCGGTCGCCTGCGGCTAGCCGTTGCTCGGGACCGGGCGCGGCAATCAGGAACCCGCCGCGCTCGATTTCGACGAGGAACGCGCCGGGCAAGGCGCGCAGGCCCGCCTGCTCGATCGTGCGGCCGGCGAGGGGCGACGCCGAGGGCACCAGCATTTCGGCGGTGTACTCACGCACGTCGCGCAGCTTGGCCGTGGCCGAACTGCGGTCGGGCAGGAGCCGCGGTCCCACGAGGATCATGTAGAGCGAGCCCACGATCGCGCACGGGACGCCGATCCAAGCAATCTCGAACAGTCCGATCGGGGGCAGGTCCGTCTGGCTCGCGACGAGGCCCGCGACGACGAGGTTGGTGCTCGTGCCGATCATCGTGCACGTCCCGCCAAAGATCGCCGCGAACGACAGTGGCATCATCAGCTTCGACGGCGCGAGCCCGAGCTTCGACGCCCACTCGCGCACCGCCGGGATCATCATCGCAACGACCGGGGTGTTGTTGAGGAACGCGCTGAACACAATCACCGGCGCCAGGATGCGAACGAGCGCTCGCCGCAGCGTTTTTGGTCGCCCCAGCGCCCCGCGCGCCAGCGCATCGATCACCCCCGTTTGGTGCACACCCGCAACCACGACAAACAGCGCGCCAACGGTCACCAGGCCCGGATTCGAAAGGCCCGCGAGCGCATCCTCGGTCGTGAGCACACCGATGCGCCACCCGCCCGCACCATCGGGCAGGGGCAGCGCAAAAAGCACGGTCAGGCCCGCGAGCAGCACCACATCCGGGGCGACGCGGTTGGTGATCAGGAGCGCAAAAACCAGCGCCAGAACGACGAGACAGACGACGGCGTCGGCACCCAAGGGAGGATCGTCGCGGGAGGGGGGTGAGGGGGAGGGCTCCCGAGGGGTGCGGGAGCGGGCGTCGAAGCGTACCCCGCCGGGGGTCAACGTTGCTCGATGCGCACCCGCGCGTTGTAGTCGGGCACAGCGCCCTCGGGGTCACGCCGGCCACTCATCAATAGCGGATTGACCTCCGGCCAGAACCCCTGGAGGGTGCCACGCGCGACCGGCCCAAGGAAAACGCGGGCCGCGAAGCGCGCGCACGGGGAGACCACTGCCATCGGATCGTCCTGCCCGACCCCGAGCTCCCGTGCAGCGGCGGGGTTCACGAAGACGTGGTCCCGGTCGGCACCGGTGAGCTGGGCGCGGTGCTTTTGCACCATCGAGTTGAACTGCTTGCCCCGGCGCGTCGCGAGCAGGAAGGGGTAGGCGCGCTCGAGCGCCTCCCGCTGGGGGTCGGGATCGATCCCCGGCTCGCGGTACGCGTTGGTCGAAATCACGCGCGCGCCCCGGCGCTTGGCTTCGTACAGGTATTTGAGCGCAACTGGCTGGTCGTTGGCCGGATTCGAGCCCGCGAACACGATCAGGTCGGCCGCGTACCCCTCCAGGTAAGCACGCGGGAAAGCCAGGGCCGTTGACCTTGGATCTTCGGGCGCGCCATGGTTGCAACGGAGCAGCTTACCGCCGGTGCCTCAGCGGTCGCGCTCTTGACCGCCACCGCCGGGCGGACCGCCGCTCGGGAAGTTTTCGGTCCACGCGCGCAGCGCCCAATGCTGCGCGAGCCGTTGGCGGCTGATCGTCTGGCACGCGATGGCCTGGGAGGTGTGCCCGTGTTCCGCGAGGTGCAAGGCGTACTCCGCGTGCCAGCGCGCAACCGTGGCGGCGGCTTCCTCGCACAGCCGCAGGGAAAAACGCAAACCGAGGATCGGCACGGTTGCAAACAGCGCCCACGCGGCGACGGAGCGGCGCCAACGGCTGCGCGGCGTTCGGCCACCCAGGGACTCGATCACACCGCGCAGGATCTCGACGTGTTGTTTCTGTTGACCGCGCAATTCGACGAGCAATCGGCGCAGTTCGCGGTCGCGTGTGATCGCGGGCAAGAGCGCGTAGATCGATTGAGAGCCGAACTCACTGCGCAGGGCGCGCTGCATGTCGCGCACGAGTGGTCCCAGCCGATCGGGCACGCTGCGATCCGACGCGGCCGCGTCGGGGCGCGCGGGCGCACGCGAGCTGGCCGACGCGCCCGAGGGCTGCGCGGGCACCGGCGCCGGGTCACCGCCCGCGCTCGACCCCGGGCCGCTCACGGCCAACGCACACCCCGCGCGTCCGCCGCCGCGCGCGGCAAACTCCGCGAACCGGCCACGGGAGCGCGCCGACGCGGTCCGGGGGCCACGCCGTCATGGAGGTTTTCGATCGAGCGCAGGGACATCCGGCGGTTCCCGCGCCGGGGGCGGCGCGGGGGCGCATCCTAGCCGCGGACGTCCGCTCGCTTGACCCCCTACCCGCGCGCTGCGACCCTGGGCGCCGCCCCGTGACCCGCTCCCGCCCCCTCACCCTCGCTCTTGGTGCCGCGCTGCTCCTATCGGCGAGCACCGCATGTTCCCCGCCCGCAGGCCCTCGGGGTGTCGTGCTCATCAGCATCGACAGCCTGCGCGCGGACCACGTCGGAGCCTACGGGTACCACAGCGCCACCCGCCCGTCTGAACCGGTCACCCCGGCCCTCGACCGGCTGCTCGGCGCCGAGGGTGCGTTGTTCGAGCACGCCGTTTCCACGACCAGTTGGACGCTGCCCGCGCACCTCGCGCTGCTCACCGGTCTGCCCAACGAAGTCCACGGCGTACGCGACCTGCCCGACCGTCTGCCCGCGGACCGACGCCTCCTCGCCGAGGCCTATGCCGCCGCGGGCTGGCGGACGTTCGGGATCTGGTCCGGGCCGAACCTGCACCCCTGGTTCGGCTTCGACCGCGGATTCGACGCGTATGTGGACGCTTCGACGGCGATCGTGGAGAGCCCCCAAGAGCTCTTTTCCCTGTCCGCGCCGGGCGACTGGAACGCGGTTGGTGCCGTGCACGACAGCTCCCATCGCGGGCTGACAGGTCCCGCGATCGTCCAGGCGTTCGGGGACTTCGCGCGCGCGCTGGACGACGAGCGCTTCTTCGCGTTCGTGCACATGTGGGACGTGCACTACGACTACAACGCGCCGGCTGAATTCGACCGGTTTTTTCCGGGCTACGAAGGTCCGATCGACGGCCAGGACTTCAAGGGCCTCGGATCCAACGGCACGCGGCTTTCACAACAGGATCTCGCGCGGCTCCTAGCGCTGTACGACGCGGAGATCCGCTACACGGACCACAACATCGAGCGCATGCTCGGCGACCTCGCGTCCGCGGGACGCCTCGCGGACACCCTCGTCGTCGTGACGAGCGACCACGGCGAAGAATTCCTCGAGCGTGGAGCGCTTGGCCACAAGGGCACGCTCTACGAGGAAGTGCTCGCGGTGCCGCTGATGTTCCGCTTGCCGGGCACCATTGCGGCGGGAACACGCCACGGCGGACTCGTTTCGCTGCTGGACGTTGCGCCAACCCTCGCCGACTGGTGCGACTTGCCGTTTCCGGCGGTGTACGGTCGATCGCTGCGGCCGATTCTCGAAGGCCAGCGCACGGCGGACGTGCGGCCAGTTCCGCTCGAGCTGACGGTGCGCCCGTTGGGCATCCACATGCGCGGTGTGCACGGCGGCAACCACAAATGGATCCGACCCGAGCCCGAGCGCGGACTTTTGTATTTCGACCTCGCAAAGGACCCGCGTGAACTCGCGCCCATCCCCGCGCGGAGTGCGCCGAACGGCGAAGCGGGGGCGGGAGCCGCGCGCGAGCTGTGGCAGGGCCTCGACCGCGACGCGGAACGCCGTCTTGCTGTGGCCGCGGACGCGCTTCCCGTGGCCCTGGGCGAGGATTTGCGCAAAGCGGGGTACCTGGGCGAAGCCGACGACGACGTGGTGCCCGCAAGCGGGAGCCGCGGCGAGTGAGCGCGACGATGTCGAAGCGGGATGGGCCGGGGTCGCGCGGCGGGGGCACCCGCGCCAGCGCGCCGCCGCCGCGCGCGCTCCGCTTGCTGTTTTTTGCGTGTGTCGCGCTTTCGATCCTGCCGGCCCTGTTCGGCCTGCATTACGCACGCGGGTATTGGAACGTGCGCGCGGGCAAAAGCATCGCGGAGCAGCGCGCGAGCCTGCTCGGTGTCAACTGGTTCCGGCCCGCGTTCACGTCGTTCCTCGACCGGCTCGATCGCACCCTGCCGCCGCAAAGCCGCGTGCTGATCGAACCGGTGCGCGCCCAGACCACCGCGGGACGCTCGCGCTGGCACCTCTTCCTCAACCACTACGCCTACCCGCACCGCTTCTACACGCGCCAATCCGCGTGGGCGAGTGGCACGCTCGTCGATTACCCGCGTTGGATCGAACACCACCAACGCAGCCTCGGCTTGGAGCAGCGCCTCGCCGACGAAGCTGCGATCCGCGAGCGCGGCATCGATTGGATCCTGCGGATTCCGATCGGCATCCAGTTCCGCGCGTCGCAGGTCGAGCTCTTCAAGCGCGGTGCATCCGGGTGGGAGCGTGTGGATCTCGCGCCACCCCGCGCGGGCGCCGAGGGTGCCGACGATTGGCAGGAACCGACAGGCGGCCTGCTTTTTGACAGCGGACAGGCGGAGAGTGAGCCCGAGGGGCCCTGAACCGCAGCATGTTCACCCTTGCCACCCTGCTTGTGTTGGCCGGCACTTTTGGCCTCGGCCTCGTGCTCGTCGAAGCCGCACGCGCGCGCGCCCCCACACCCGGCGGCGCGATCGAGCGCGCGGGGCTCGCGCTGCTTGTTGGCCTCGGTTCGACGGCCGTGCTCGCAACAGCGCTGATCGCGGGGCTCGGACCACCCGCGCCGTTTGCAACACGCGCTGCGCTTCTTGCGGCGGCGCTCGCGGGCGCGGGCGCATGGATCCGCGGGGCACGGGCGCGGCGGGCACGCGCCAAGTCCCGTTCCGATGCCGCTGCCGAGGGGTGTGAATGCCCCCCTTGGACAACGCTCGACCGCGTGCTCGCACTGGCGCTCGTCGGCTTCACGGGTTTTGCGGTGTTTTATGCGGCGAGCATGCCGATGCACCTTTTTGATCCCGTGTACCACTTTGCCTACAAGGGCAAACTCCTGGCTCACGAGGGTTTTGGCGGGCCGTCGTGGACCGACCTTGAAGGGCCCATCGGTCGCATCATCACACACCCCGACTATCCGCCGGGTTTGCCCGCATTGCACGCCGTCGTCGCCGCCGCGGGCAGACAGTTCGACGAAGACGCCACGCGCGCGCTGATGGGTGCCTTCGCGGCGGCGGCCATCGCGGTATTGTTCGCCGCGTTGCGCCCGCGCGGTCGGCGGCCCGCGTTGATCGGCGCACTCGCGCTCGCGGGATTGCCGCTGCTCTATTATTCGCAGTTGCCGCGCAATCCGGTGGATTTCGACAAGGACGAACTCACGTTTGTGTCGAGCTTGGACGTACAGCCCGGGGAGTTCGGGCGGGCGGCGCTTGCGCTCGCGATCGGAGCGGAAACGGCTCAAAGACGCTTCCCCCACCTCGGGCCGTTCCAGTTGCCCGATGGCTGGACGCTGGATGGCGCGGGCGACTTTCCCCTCGCGGCGCTGTTGCTCGGCGCCCTCGTGTGTTTGACGCGCGCCGCGGCGGGTGCGCGCCGGGCCGCGGGCCACGATCCCGAGTGGCGCGGCGAACCCGCAGGGGGCGCGGGGGACGGGGTGCTTGCGGGCGTCCTGCTGGGCGCCGCGGCACTCATGAAAAACGAAGGACTCGCGCTCGGCGCGATGGCACTCATCGTGTTCGCGGTGCGGTGCGTGATTGCACCCGGGTCCTGGGTGCGCGCGCGTGCGCTGCAGCAGAGCGGATGGGCGCTTGTGCTGTTTGTTCTGGCCGTGGCGCCGTGGATGGTGCTGCGCCGCGACATCCCGTCGATCGACGAAAACTACCCCGCCGCCGTGCTGCGGATGCTCGGGATCGGCGACGCACCGACCGCGGGGCCCTTTGACCACAGTCCGGGCAGCCTGGGCGCAGCGGCGACTCGTTTTCCTGTCGTGTTGATGGGTTTTGTGCAGAGCAGCTTGAATCCCCTGCGTTGGAACCTCGTGTGGGTCCTCTTTGGGGCCGTCCTCGCGTGGCGGCTCGCGCGGCCCCGCGCTTTGTTGCACCACCCCCTCGCGGTGCCGCTCGCGGTCGTGGTCGGCGCGTGGGCGCTCTACGCGCTCGTGCTGCTCGTCACTCCCTGGGACCTCGCGGTGCTCTACACAACCGCGATCCCCGACCGACTGCTGCTGCAGATCGCACCCGTCGCGATCTGGTGCGCGGTGGGGCTCGCATGGCGGCGCATCTCCCCGGAGCAACCGTGAACCACGCACCGCACACCACAGGACGCTGGGCGCTCGCGGCGGCGCTCGTCGGGTCGGGTGTCGCGCTCGGATTTGGTGCAGCCGTCCTCCACGCATGGATCGGATCCGGCCGCTTTCCGATGGCGGGCGCATGGAGCGACCCCCTGCCGCTGGTCGCGCTCGTCGGACTCGTGTGTGTGCTGGCCGCTGCGGCGGTTCGGCGCGCCGGTTCGGTGGCGGTGTTTGCGGGAGTGCTCGCCTGGTCATTGGGCGTGCACGGAGCCGCCGATCTGCCCCCCTTCGCCGCCAACGCGTGGTCCGCGGACGGCCCCCATGGCGCGCTCTGGCTGCTTGCGATCGCGACAGGGCTCGGTGTGTTTGCCGCCGCCGGCCCGCGGCGCTGGCGTCCAGACGAGCGGCTCGCGGCCGTGCTCGTCGTCGCTATCACCGGCAGCGCCAACATCTTTTCGCGCAGCGGCGAAGGTGTGTTCGGACTGCTCGCCGCCGGTGTGCTGGTGCACCTCGCCGCCGCGCCGCGCCACACGGTACGTCTGCCGAATTGGACACGCTGGATCGCCGGCGCCGCGGCGTTGTTCGCCATTTGGACGTGGATCGCCGTTGCGAACGGCGCGGACACAGCGCTTGGTTACCGCGTCGGTCTACGCGTCGTCACGGGCGCGCTGCTGGCGCTGGGACTCGCGCGTGGGCTCGACCGACGCGGCGCGGGACTTGTGCTGGGCGCCCTCGTCGCGGGCGGTGCGCTGGCGCTCGGCGCGGTGGCGATCGACCTCGCCGCGGCATTGCGCACGGAGCCGCTCGAGCGTGTGCTGGGCTCGCGCCTGCGCGGCCTCGGCATGCATCCCAACGGCGTCGGGCCGCTGTTTGCGTCGACGGCGATCTTTGCGCTGGCCGCGGCGGTGCGTGCACGCGGGATCCATCGGCTCGGCGGTGTGCTGGTGGTGCTCGCCGCGCTCGCGGCGCTCGAACGCACCCAATCCCGCGCGAGCGTGCTCGGTTTTGCCGCTGGACTGGCCGTGTTCCTCGCGGCGTTCCGGTGGGGCGCGCCGCGACGTGCACGGGGTGTGGTCGTTGGCGGCGTTGCGCTGCTTGCCGCGTTCGCAGTGGCGCTCGCGAGCCCCCTTGGAACCCGCGCTCAGGTCGCGCTGGACGCGCTCGCGGGCACGCCCTCGGCTCTCGGCCAACGCTGGCATCTGTGGCGCGCTTCCCTGACCGCGCTTTCCGAACGCCCCTGGACGGGCCTCGGCCCCAACCAGTCCTTCCTGCGTGCGCAGTACGCCGAACCCTCGTTCTACGACGGCACACCGCAGGACCTGCATCCGCACCAACTGCTGCTTGCGATCGCCGAGGGCGCGGGCTGGCCGGCGCTCGTTTTCTTCGTCGCGCTGCTGATCGGCGCGGGGGAACTCGCCCGGCGCGCGCTCGCCCCGGGATCGGAATACACCGATCGTTCGGCCAGGGCACGGGCCCTCCCGGCGGGCCTGTTCGCGGGCGGCGCGGCGATCCTCGTCGCCAACCAGCTCGACCTCGGGCTCAGCCAAAACACGTTTGCCCCCCTTTGGACGTGGGTTTTGTTGGGTGCCCTCGCCGCACTCCAGCGCCCGAACACACCGGAGGGCCCCGCGCTTGAACCCGCACGCTGGGGCCGCGGAGCGCTCGCCCTCGCGCTATTCGTGCCACTGGTGTTGCAGCCACTGTGCGTTGCCGCCCTTGCAGCGAGCGCGGACGCTGCGCTTGTGGCGGGCGAACCCGCCGCGGCGGACCGCGCGGCGCGGCGCGTGGAAATGCTTTCCCCTGGCGATGCGCGTGCGTACCTCGTGCGCGTGCGGACCGCGCGCGCTCTGGGTTCGCCGGGCGAGGTTCTGGCGCTGCGGCAAGCGCGCGCGGCCGCCGCGCCAGGGCGGGCCAGCACATGGCACGCCCTCGCGGCCGACGCGCTCGAGCGGCGCCAGTTCGAACTCGCGCGCACCGCGGTGCAGCATGCCCGGCGAGCCGACCCACGTGGGGAGCGCAGCGGCGATGTCGCGTATATCGAAGCCGCGCTCGCGTTCCTGGCCGGCGACCTCGATGTGGGACGCGCCAAGGTGCGCGAGGCCATGCTGGCGGGTTCCCCTGCGATCAACTCGGTGCCCCACGTCGCGCTGCCCCGTGAATCCGGGGATGCGCCCGGTGTGACACGCCGCGCGTTCGCGGTGGCCGGCGGCGAAAGCGTGCGCATCACCGACGTGCTCGCGGACCTTGGCACGGAAGCCGTCGCGCTCGCGCGCACCGATCCGGTCACCGCGCGCCGGCTGCTGCATCCCGTCGTTTTCGCCTACGCGCAGATGGGTCTCGTCGACGAAGCGGTCGCGTGGATCGAGCGCCACCGGGACGCGGGCGAGTCGCGCCAGCTCGCGATCGCGGCGGTCGAAGTGGAGCTCCTCGCGCGCGCGGGCCGTTGGGACGAAGCGCGCGAGCGCGTCGACGCGGGTGGACGCGCACCGCACCTGCGCATCGCGCTCGCACGCGCGGAGCTGCTTCAGCCGGACCCGGCTGAGCTGGAGCGCTCCCGCGCACAGCTCCCTTCCGACCTTGCGCGCATCGGCGAGACCGACCTGTTTTTCACCGCCGGTGTCTGCGCGCC
Source organism: Planctomycetota bacterium (assembly GCA_038246255.1). GTDB lineage: Bacteria > Planctomycetota > UBA1135 > UBA1135 > RI-242. The sequence goes on along the minus strand of JBBRWC010000075.1, from coordinate 10,268 downwards.
GACCGTCGAGGTCGCACTGCGCCTGGCGCTCGCGGACGGGCGCCACCGCGACGCGCTCGGACTGCTCGCCCGCCTTCTGCACGACACACCGGACGTGCCCACGCGCCAGCAGCGGGCCGGCGACGTCCTCAGCGCCGCGCTCGCCTCCCCCGACAGCTCGCTCGACGTCCGCGCGCGCGCCCTCGCGGCCTTTGCCGCCCAGTGGCGCCTTGGACCGCGCCTTGGCGGCCGCGGATCCGGTGCCCGTCGGGAATTGGCGGCGCCCCTCGCTAGTCGCGCGCGCGGGTTCCTCGGGGCAGGCTCCGAGCCCGCCTGGGACAAGGTCGCCGCGGCGCGGGCGCACCTTGCGTGGCGCGGCTCCGCGGAAGCCGCGCTGCTGGCCGAGATCGAGCGCCTCGCCAGAACCGGGGAGTGACCGGGGAGTGACCGCGACGGGCGCGCGACCGGTTTAGAATCGCGCTCGCGCCGGACCGCGCCATGCGACTTCGCCCCCTTGTCAGCGCGTGTGTGCTGCTCTTGACCGGTACGCAAGCGGGGGTGCCCGCGAGCGGCCCCGTCCCGCGTGTGGACGCGACCCACGGCACCGTCGGCGACGGCTTCGGGTTTGCGCTCGTTGCGCTGGGCGACTTGGACAGGGACGGAATCGCCGAAATCGCGGTTTCGGCCCCCGCGATCGAGCTCGACGTACCGGGCAGTGTGCGGGTGCTCGTGGGCCGCACCGGCGCGGAGCGCGCGAAGTTCGCTGGAGCGGACGCGCGGGACGAGTTCGGTTATGCCCTCGCCGCGATCGACTGGGATCGCAACGGCGTCCTTGACCTCGTCATCGGAGCGCGGCTCGGCGCAAGCGATGGCGCACCCGGGGAAGGTTTTGGGCGGGGCGTGCTGCACGTGGTCGCGGGCGGTTCGGGCAAACTGATTTGGCGCACCCGCGGTGAAACGCCGGAGCAGCGCCTTGGCGCTGCGCTCGCCGGAATCGACGACGTTGACAACGACAAGCACGGCGACCTCGTCGTAGGTTCGCCGGGCATGCCGCTGCGCGGTCCGGATTCGGGCGCCGTCGAGGTCTGGAGCGGTCGCACGGGGCGCCCCCTGCGCACCCTCCTCGGTCTGCGAACGGGGGAGCGATTGGGGGAGCGCGTGGCAGCAATCGGCGACGTCACGGGCGACGGGCTTGAAGATTTCGTCGCGACGGCGCCTGCGGCGAGCTTTGCGGATTTGCCCGATACTGGCCGTGTCGAGTTTGTCTGTGGGCGGACCGGTGCGTCGCTGGGCGCTCTCACCGGCACCGTCGCGGGCGAGTTTTTCGGACGCGGACTGCTCGGCGGCTTCGGCTGGAACAACGATGGGGTGAACGACGTCGCCATCGGCTCGCCGTTTGCGCAGGATCCCGCCCAGCCGCGCGCTGCCCCCGCCAGAAGCGCGCCAGCACGGCGCGGTGCGCTCGTTCGCACGCCCGGCGCCGTGACTGAAACAAAAGCAACCGGCCGACCCGCTTGTGCGGACCGGCCGGTTGCAGGTGAACCCATCCCACGCGCCGTGGGTTTGTGGATCAACTCAGGCGCGCGACCAACATTTTGCGCAACTGCGCGGCTTCGGTCTGCGCGTAGGTGCCAACGTACTTGGACTCGATTTTCTCGAGCTTCTCAATCGCTTCGCGAAGGTCGGATTTCGAGCGCAACTTCCCGTCGCGCACCTCCCGCACTTCTTTTTGGCCCGCGAGTATGCGTTTGCGGTCCGGATGCGCCTTTGCAGCCGTGATGGCATCCTGGACCACCTGGACCACCTGGGCCCCCGCCGAGCCTTCGACGGCCTTCAGCATGGCCGCTTCGTCCTCGTCGATGCCCATCAGGTCGCCATGCGCAAGGCGCGCCGCGAATCCCTTGACGCGCGCGCTCAGCATGGTTTCAAGAGCGAGCTTCACGCTCGTTTTGAAGTCGTCGTCGCCGAGTGCTTCGATGTGCTTCACGGCCGCCGCAAGGGCCCCGTCGCGGAAGGCCTTCTTGACCTTGTCCGCGCTCGCGGGCCATTCCCACAGGGGGATCGGCAATGCGGAGCCAAGGTGCGCCTCGATCATTTTGTCGTCCAGCCGTGCCGGGTGGCCAGACCACACGATCGTGCCGCTGGGATCGATCAGCACCGCGTGCGGACGCCCACTAGCACCGACGGCGCGGAACAAGGATTCACCCTTGTCGTACGCGTAGGCGTACGTCGCGCCGTGCTGCTCGACCCACTTTTCTGTGATTCCCTTCGGTTCACCGGTCACGCCGATGATGCTCAGCCCTTTGCTCGCGTACTCGGCTTCGAGTTCGACAAGGTGCGGGACCGAGGTTGCGCAAGGAGGTCACCAGTAGGCAAAAAACTCGATCAGGACGAGCCGACCGGCGTAGTCCTCGAACGCCTTGGCCTTGGTCTGGGCAAAATCGACGAGTTCGATGGGAGGCGCCTTGGCGCCACCACCTGCAGAGTCCTGTGCGATGGCCGCAGGAGCCGCGTAGGCGGCAATCCCGAGGACCAGCGCGGGCGCGAAGAGCGCCCGTACGAGATGAATCATGTCCTTCTCAACCTCCTTCGCTTGTGTCGGCGGAAGGGACTGCCGACGGGGATGGATCAGGCGCCGCGAGTGAGGCGCGCGCGAAGCGCGGCAGTAGCCGCGCTGCATGCCCCAGGGTAGTCGATCCCGCGGGAACGGGGACGCTGCGCCGGGTTCCGAGCCCAGCAGCCGGGGCGGAGGGGCTATCCGTGTAGGCTCGCGTGGCCGCCACCCGCTCCCCGGCAGCGCCATGACCATCGAACACTATCCTTTCTATCTCGCCGGCGAGGCCGTCCACGCCAACACCGACCTCGCGGTGCTTTCCAAGGTCGATGGGAGCGCCATCGCCCGGGTGGCGCGCGCCAATCGGGAATCCGTGGACGCCGCTATCGCGAAGGCGGTGGAAGCGCGCCGCCCGCTTGCCCAACTGCCGCCCTGGCGCCGCGCCGCGGTCCTGACGGCCGTGCGCGCGGGGATCGAATCCCGCGGCGAGACCTTCGCCCGCACGATCGCGCTCGAGTCCGGCAAGCCGATCCGGGACGCCCGCGCGGAGGTCGCCCGCGCGCTCGACACCTTCGCGCTCGCGGCCAACGAAGCCACACGCATCGGCGGCGAGGTTCTCCCCGTCGATGTGTCGCCTGCCACCCGCGGATGGCAGGCGATCACGCGCCGTTTCCCGATCGGCGTGTGCGCGTTCGTGACGCCGTTCAACTTCCCATTGAACCTCGTCGCGCACAAGATCGCGCCCGCGATCGCCGCGGGTTGTCCGTTCGTGCTCAAGCCCGCGAGTTCGACCCCAATCAGTGCCCTCTTGGTCGCCGAGTTGCTCGCGGAATGCGACCTGCCGCCCGGCTCCTTCAGCGTATTGCCCACCGGCCACCGCGAAGCCGCTCCGCTGGTCGAGGACGAACGCATCGCGCACCTGTCGTTCACCGGCTCGCCGGACGTCGGATGGGACATGCGTGCGCGCGCGGGGTCGAAGCGGGTCAGCCTCGAACTGGGTGGCAATGCGGGCTGTATCGTCGATGCGGGCACCGACATCGCGCGCGCGGCGGAGCGCATCGCAAAGGGCGCATTTGGCCAAAGCGGGCAGAGCTGCATCAGCGTGCAGCGGGTGTTCGCGCACAAAAGCCTCTTCGAGGCGCTGCGCGACGCGCTGGTGGAGCGTGCGCGGGGATTGGTCGTCGGCGATCCGCTCGACGAAGCCACCGACATCGGGCCGATGATCGACGAGGGCGAGGCCCGGCGCGTCGAAAGCTGGATCCGCGAAGCCTGCGATCGAGGCGCGCGGCTCCTCACTGGCGGTAGTCGGCGCGGCGCGTTCATGGACCCTGCGGTGCTCGTCGAAGTCGATCCGAGCTTGCCGCTTGCCTGCAAGGAAGTGTTCGGCCCCGTGGTGTTGCTCGAACCCTTCGATCACTTCGACGACGCGCTTGAGCGTGTCAACGCCAGCCGCTACGGACTGCAGGCGGGCGTGTTCACCGATTCACTCGATCGGACGCTGCGCGCGTTCGAACGCCTCGAGGTCGGCGCGGTCGTGGTCGGCGACGTGCCCACGGTGCGTGTGGACGCAATGCCCTACGGCGGCGTCAAGCGTTCGGGCCTAGGCCGGGAGGGCCCCCGTTTTGCGATCGAGTCGTTGACCGAGCTTCGCACGCTGCTGATCCATCGCCCCGACTGACGGGCGATTCCTGCGCCGCCCAAAGCTCAAAAAATTACGCCGTCAATACCCAAAAATGGGAGCGGCCTCCGCGTCGGAGCGGGAAACCCCCAAATTCTTGGCAGTCGCGGCGCGCAGCCTGCGTTTTAGAAAGGTGGAGGGCGGTGGTGCACCGCGTCGCGAAGGGCTGAGGGGCGGCACCCGAGGGGGGAGTCGTCACAGGGGCCCTGAAGTTGCCGGCGCACCGTACGGTCCCGCCCTCCGCTTTTTACCGCCCGGCTCCCTTCGCCAGCGGCGCGCTTCGCTCGGTCGCCGCCGAGCACGGCACTGGGGATGAACGGGCGGATTTTGGTGTCCACGGGCCCGTCCACGGGTAAACGAGGCAGCGCGTGCGGTACGGTTGGGCACGTTGTTGGAATTGGCAATGGATTTTTTACTCGAATGCGTGGGTTTCCCCCCCGACTTCGACCACCTGCAGCTTCTCGAGCTGGTGGCGGAGCGCGGTGAACCCACGCCCTGGCGCGACCGCGCCGGACGGGATCGCCGTCTGGCCCTCGGCGGCGGGCTGGAACTTCGCCTCGACCACGCGCTCGGGCCCGACGTCCCACCACAGCTCCTGCCCTGGTTCAACGCGCCGTACCGCATGCGCGTCGCGGTCGACGGGATCGTCCCGCTCCCCGACTCCCCGTTCGACGCCCTTCTGCACGGTCGGGCCAACCCGCCCCTGCCGGGTCCCGACGGCCGACACCCGCGCGCGGTCGAGGGCGATGGCTCCTTCCCCTTCGCCTGCCACCTGGGCGACCGTCGGCGACTCGGCGGCACGCCGCTCCCGGGGCATGTGCTCGCGATCAGCGCGGCCGGATTTGCCCTCGACGTGTCGCGCGTCTACCCCGACCTGGGCGGCGACGAGCCGGGCCGCAGCGCGCCGCCCCGCATCCACACCCTGGGTGGCGCGGACGCACCGGCGGGCTGCCTCGAGATCGACGCACCCATGCGCACCGTGGCGCACCTGGCCAATCCCCTCACCGGGCTCGAGTTCGACGTCGTCGAGGTCGAGGCCCCGGGCCGGCCGTTGACGCTGTTCGTGAGCCGCTGGCAACTCGCCGAGGACGCGGCCGCCGCGCCGCGCGCGGGATGGCGCATCGCCGGAGTGTTCCTGTTCCAGGGGCGACTCGCCGGCGGAGTGCCACGTGCACGCGTGGGCCGCGCATTCGGCTGATTGCGGCCGAATTCGGCCGATTCAGCGCGAACTCTCCCCCGCTCCTTCCAGCACGCGTTCAGGATCCGCGGTGGCGTTCACTCGGGCGCCCACGCCCGACGCCGCCTCCCGAGCGGCCGCTTGCCCGCAGCCGACGAACAGCACCCAGCGAAGGTGTTTACTGTCGACCGTGTCGACCCATTCGCCGAACGCGGCGGCCTGTGTTTCGTCGGGCGTTGCGAGGGTCGCGGTTTGCGCCGAGCGCGCCCAAGCGGCGAGCGCCTCCGCGCGCCACTCTCCGAGCCCAAACAGAGCTTCCTTGCACTCCCCCGCGTCCGCCTCGCTGTCGAACACGAGGTAGTTGACGAGCACACGCGCGCCCTCGCGCGCAAGCAGCACGTGACGGTCGCCCCCCCAGCCGGCCGCCGCCGGGTGGGTGAAGCGCAACCGCGCGAGCGCGAGCGGATTGAACGCCGCATTGGCTGCGGCGCGCTGGGTCGCGAAGGCGAGGCCGATCTCCCCGAGGGTGTCCTCCCCCATCGAAGTCCACCCCGCGCTCAACCCACCAAGGTCGAGGTCCACCGCGATCGGATCGTCGCGCTGATCCGCGTTCCAATACTTGTGTGGGTGCAGAATCTGTTCCGAGCTCCGCGGCGGGTCGACGAGCGCTCGGTCCACATCGCCCGGGCGCGGCTGCGCGAGCTGCGCGCGCAGCACGTCGTCCGTGCGCACCAAAAACGCCGCGCCTGCGAGGTACGCGCCAAGCAGCGGTTTCCACAGGAACTCGGGCGCATCGGAAAGCCCTTTGGTCGTTTGCTCCTGGACGGTGCGCATGTCCTCGGCGGACAGCGTCGCGAGGTTTTGCATGGTCCAGCGGTTGTGGACGAGCGTGGCGCTGCCCTCCGCGACGGCCTGGTAGGCCCACAGGGCATCGGAGTTGTTCAACCTGGCATCCATCGCCGCGCCCAAATCAAAATGCTGGTCGTCGAGGGCGTGCACGAGCTCGTGGGCCATCGTCAACCGCACGATCGCGGGGTGCAGGCCCTCGGCGAGGTAAAAGCGCTCGGTCGGAGGGTCGTAGAGCCCCGCGATCTGGTCGACGAGCAGCTCGCGCACCACGACCTCGAGGTTGCGCTCGGGCGCTAGCCAGCCCAGCAGTTTGGCGACGTCACCCTGGAACTCCAGGCGCTCCGCGCCGCCGGTGCGCTCGAGCACCGTCGTCAGGTAGCGGTCCACGCCCGCGGCGTCGAGTCGATCAAAGGGCACCTCGCGCGTGAACTCGAGACCGCGCAGGGCTTCGACCTCCGCCATCAGCTCCGCAAACATCTGTGCCGTTTGGTCCGCGGAGACACTGGGCTCGGGTTCGTCCGCGAAGTTGCAGGCGAACGCCGCAAGGAGCGGAAAAACCATGCACGAGGACACAACACGCGCAAACGTTTCCATCGCCCCCATCCTGGCGCTGCCGAGTGCGCAGGACAAGGCGCGAACGACGAGGCGCGAAAGGAGCGACTCGCAAGCGCCGTGCGACTCGGAGCGCCGTGCGGTCCGGGTGGGGACCCGCGGGCGCGGGGCGTGGTCAGGCCAGAGGGCGCGCTCTGGCGGCGGCCGAGCCTCCCTGGCAGGATGGCCGCGCGCGTCGAGCCCGGCGCCCCCCCCCGAGCCCGCGGCGGCGGCCTTCGTGCCGTTGCCGCCCCACCGCAGCCCCCCCGCGACTCGATGCCCGATCCGCGCTTCATGGCCCCTTGTCACCAGGGCCGCCACTTTCAGGGATGCCACTGTCAGGGATGCCGTACTGCGGCGCCCTCCGCCGCGGCCTTGACTCCCCTCCGCGCCGGTGCGGGACGGACTCGAAGAACGCCATCTAGCGCGCTGGTCGCCGGGCGGGCCACGTGGGCCGCGCTCGCGCTCGCCGTTCTGGTGCTGACCGGCTCCGCACGCGCTCAAACGGGCCCCACGGTGTCCGAAGAGCCGATCGGCGTCGCCCAGCCGGCCCCGCCGCCCGCCGAGCCCAGCGGCTTCGCGCGCTTCGAGGTCAAAGTCAACGACTCGATGCGAGTCGTCAACGGCGCCATCGAAACGGTGTTCTTTGCACCCGTGCCGATCCCCGGCACGGGCAAGAGCGCGCCCCTCGCGGTGCTGTGGCTCGTCCTCGGCGCGGTGTTTTTCACCTTCCGGATGGGTTTCATCAACGTGCGCGCGTTTGGGCACGCGATCGCGGTCGTGCGCGGGCGCTACACGGACCCCAGCGCGCGCGCCCCGGGCGAGGTCTCGCACTTCCAGGCCCTTTCGGCGGCTCTTTCGGCCACGGTGGGCCTAGGCAACATCGCCGGCGTCGCCATCGCGATCAGCAAGGGCGGCCCCGGCGCTACCTTCTGGATGATCATCGCCGGCTTGCTCGGCATGAGCAGCAAGTTCGCCGAGTGCACCCTGGGCCAAAAGTACCGCGAAGTGCGTCCGGACGGCCACGTCATGGGTGGCGCCATGCACTACCTGTCGAAGGGCCTCAAGGAAATGGGCCTTGGCCCGCTCGGCATGGTGCTGGCGGTGATGTTCACCGTGCTGTGCATCGGCGGATCGCTGGCGGGCGGCAACAGCTTCCAGGTGCGCCAATCCCTGGATGCGGTGTCAGAAACGGTGCCGTTCCTCAAGGACAACGGCTGGGTCTACGGGCTCGTGATGACGGTCCTCGTCGGCATCGTGATCATCGGCGGCATCCGGCGCATCGCCAAGGTCGCGGAGAAGATCGTGCCGAGCATGTGCGGGATCTACATCCTCGCGTGCCTGGTGATCTTGGGGATCAACCTGGACCAGATCCCGACAGCCTTCAGTGCGATCTTCCAAGGTGCGTTCACACCCGATGCGGCCTACGGCGGCTTGATCGGCGTGCTGGTGATCGGTTTCACGCGCGCGGCGTTCTCGAACGAAGCGGGCATCGGCTCGGCCGCAATCGCGCACTCCGCCGCCCAGACGGACCACCCGGTGCGCGAGGGGATCGTGGCGCTGCTCGAGCCCTTCATCGACACGGTGATCGTGTGCACGATGACCGCGCTCGTCATCGTCATCACCGGCGCCTACGCCAACCCGGACTTTGCCGACGAGATCGCCGGCAACCAGGGCGCGGCGCTCACCAGCCAGGCCATGGGGATGCAAATCTCCTGGTTCCCGTACGTGCTGTCCGTCGCCGTGGCGCTGTTTGCGTTCTCCACGATGATTTCGTGGAGCTACTACGGGGAGCGCTGCTGGGCCTGGGCGTTCGGCGAGCGCACCTCGCTGATCTACAAACTGCTCTTTTTGAGCTTCACGTTCCTCGGATCCGTGCTGTCGGCGACGGCGGTGCTCGATTTTGGCGACCTGATGATCCTGGGAATGGCGTTGCCCAACATCCTGGGTGTGCTCCTGCTCTCGGGCAAGGTGCGCGCCGACCTCACCGACTACTGGCGCCGCTACAAGCGCGGCGAGTTCAAGACTTACCCGTGAAGACCGCCGATCCCGCTATGAACACGACGGATTTGAAGCCCATCCAACCCGTGGACCTGGCCGCCGAGCGCGCGCAACTGGGTCCGGCGCTCGAAGAAGCCGTGCTGCGTGTGCTGCGCAGCGGTGCATACGTCCTGGGCCCGGAGGTCGTGGCGTTCGAGTCCGAGTTCGCCGCTTTCCAGCGCACCAAACACGCGGTCGCCGTGGCGACCGGCACGGATGCGCTCCTTCTCGGCCTGCGCGCGCTCGGTGTGCAAGCCGGCGATGAGGTCATCACGACCCCGTTCACGTTTTTTGCGTCCGCGGGCTCCATTGCCTGGATGGGCGCGGTCCCTAAGTTCGTGGACGTGGACCTGGACACGGCGTTGATGCGCGAGGATCAGGTGGCCGCAGCCATCGGTCCGCGCACGAAAGCCGTAATGCCGGTGCACCTTTACGGGCAACTGTGCGACATGAAAAAGCTCTCGGCGCTGTGCGCCGAGCGCGGCCTCAAGTTGCTCGAGGATTCCGCCCAGGCCCACGGGGCCGAGCGCGACGGTTACCGCTCCGGCGAACTGGGTGACGCCGCCGCGTTTTCCTTCTACCCCACCAAAAACCTAGGGGCCGCCGGCGAGGGCGGAGCCGTGCTCTCGAACGACGGCGAGGTGGCCTGCCACGTGGCGCGCCTGCGGGACCACGGCAGTGTGGCCAAGTACTACCACGGCGAGATCGGCACCAACTCGCGTCTGCAGGGCATCCAAGGAGCCGTCCTGCGTGTGAAGCTGCCCCATTTGGAGCGCTGGAACCAGCGCCGCCGCGAAATCGCCGCGCGCTACACCGCCGCCTTCCAATCCAGCGACACCGTGCGCCCCCTGACCGTGCTGCCCGGCTCCAAACCCTGCTTCCACCAATACACCGCCCGCCTCCTCAGCGACAAACCCCGCGACCAGGTCCTCGCCGCCATGGCCGCCGAAAAAATCTCCGTCGCCGTGCACTACCCCAAACCCGTGCACCTCCAAGAAGCCGCCCGCCCCTGGGGCGTCGGCCCCGGCGACTTCCCGAACGCAGAACGCCTGGCCCAACAAGTCCTCTGCCTCCCCGTCCACCCCTTCCTCACCAACTCCGACATCGACCGCGTGGCCGAAGCCCTGCTACGCCACGCCTGACCCCCCATGGCGGAGTGCCGCCGCCCACGGCCCGCATGCCGCAGCGCGCCCTGACCGCTGGGAGGGCGGACCTTTGGTCCGCCCTGGAGCGCGGTGCGCGCGTGTCGATTTCGCGCGTCGCTCCAAGGCGGGCCTGGAGGCCCGCGCTCCCGGCGCTGCGGGCCCGTTGCGGTGTGGGGAGGGCTTGCGCTGAGGGACGCGACGGCACGCGGTGCAGCAACGGTGTGGGCACGCTCTGCGCTCGTGCTGTTGTCTCGG
>JBBRWC010000074.1:0-21029 GCA_038246255.1 Planctomycetota bacterium | reverse complement strand
TACTGGACCGTGTCGCTGCAAGGGGTCATCCACTTCCTCGAACAGCGCCTTGCGAAGGACGCCCAGCACGAGATCCGGCGTTACGCGGAAGCCGTGTTCACGCTGCTGGAGCCCGACCTCGCGCGCCTCGGGATCGACCGGGCCCGCCTCACCCCGGCGGGTTGAACCCCGCGCGGTAACGCGCCGTTCAAGAACCCGATCCCCGGCGCGCGCTGCTGTTTATCGCTGCCTTTATCGCTGCCTTTATCGCTGCCTTTATCGCTGCGCCGTGGGACAATCGCTCCATGGCACGTCGCGCTGATCCTCGCTTTGACGCACCCACCCGCCGGGTGGCTCCGGCCGCCGTAGCTGCGGCGTCCGTCGCCCTCATGGCGCTTTTTTCGGTCTGCGCCATCGACGCATGGGGCCAGGGGGATGCGGATCCCAAGGACAGCCGCGCCAACCTGATTGCGGCGCTTCGCGAGCAGGGTGTCGAGCTCGACTTCGAAGTCGGAGCCGTTTCGATCGCGGCCGAAATTCTCGAGCGCGACGGGCTGCTGGAATACCTGTTGGTCGGGCCGCGCGGAGCCGGGCACGAGAGCCTCTTTGGCACGCAGGTGGGCGCGAGTGCCATCCACACCGCGATGTTGCTCATGGGGTTCGCGCCCGGCGCGAATGCGCAGTGGATCGCGAACCCGATGGGAGCACAGATCGGAGCCCGGCGGCCGTCATTCGACGTGTTGCCACCGGAGCACGCCGCGGGCGCTCCAGGTGTGCACCTGTACGCCGGTTGGCGGCGCGGTGACGAAGTGTATTTTTATCGGATCGAGGATCTGATCGCGGACCTTTCGACCGGCGCGGCCATGCGTCGGCACGGTTGGGTGTACCTGGGCTCGAAGGAAATCCCGCCGCGCGGCGACCAACCCGGAGGGTTCGCGGCGGACCTCGTGGGAAACCTGATCTCGGTCTGTTTTTTCGCCGAGGGTCAGACGCTCGCCACTGCGGCCTTGCCCGAGTGCCTCGACCAAACTATTTGGACGGCGAATCCGTGGCTGTTGCCGGAGCGCGGCCAACCCGTTCGTTTTGTGCTCGCGCGTGCGCCCGTCGCCGCGCCGTCGCCGGCTCTCATCGCGCTCCTGCCCGACCTCGGCGCGATTGCCCCGACGGACAACGATGAGTGAAAGGGGTGCATCGGTGACTTTGGCGCTGCTGCGCCATGGCGCGCGCGCCCGCGGCGGAACGCGGCTTGCGTGCGCGCTGTTTCTTGCCGCCGCGGCGTGGCTCGTCGTGCTGGCGCTCGTGGTCGCCGCCGATCCGGACGTGCGCCGGCCGACCCAATCCTCGAACGGATGGGTCCTCGGCACGTTGATGGCCGCCGCCGCGGCCGCCGCGGTGTGGCGCGGGACGGCCCTTGAGGGTGCGACGGGTGTCGACCGACCGTCGCGCGATCGCCGCTTCGCGCAGTCGACCGACCGTGCGTTGCACCTCGGCGGATTGCTCGAAGCTGCGGCGGAGGGAGCGCGCGCCCCGCGGCCGGGTCCGTTCCAAGGACTCTTGGAGCAGGAGGTTGCCCGGCGTGTCGGCGTGCGCCGCATGCGCGATGCCGCGGAGCTGCCCTGGGTGTTTGCGTTGCTCGCGACGCTGGCGGCGGGCTGGTTTTTCTTGTCGGCGGTTTTTGCGGCCCGCGTCGATGGCGATGAGCTGCGCCAGCGCGAGTGGCTCGCACGCGCTGCGGCGCTGCTCGCGTCCGCTGCAGCGGACGCGAGCGCCCCGGCAGCACCGTCGGCCGACGGCCCGCAGCGCTCGGCCGGCGAGCTTCTGACCCTCGCGCGTGCGGCTCGGGATGCGGCCCGGAGCGCCACGGCGGGGGAACCCGTCGATGCCGCCCGCCTTGAAGCGGCGCTGCGCGAGGTCGCTGCCCGGATCGCTCCAAACGACCCCGCCGCGGAGCAGCTTGAGTCCGCGCGCCTCAACCTCGCCGCCGCGGCCGGCCGGGGTGGCCGCGACCCCGGCGATCTCCGCGACCTCCGCAATCCGGGCGCGCCACAGGGGCCGCGCGCCACCGACCCGTTCGCTCCGGGCGCCGGGGCGCGGGGGACGGAGGGTGCAGGGGGTGCAGGGGGTGCGCCCGCGGCCGCGGGGGGCGCCGAAGGGTCCGGCCGCGTGGCCGTGCCGCTGGCGGGGGACGCGCTCGTCGAGACACCGTCGTGGGCGCCCGCACCCAACGGTCCGCGGGTGGTGCCCGCCCTGGCGCCGGCCTTGGAACCCTCCGACGCCGCCCTTGTGGCGGCGTGGGTGGCGGCGCGCTCCGCGAACCGTTGACGCGGGCAGTGCGCTATGCACGTTCTCGCCGCCCTGTGCCGCCCGTCTTTTGCATCCTTACGGGGTGCGGGCTTGCCGCCGGCGGGCCAAAGCGGTGTCCTATTCGCCCCGCGCGGCGCGACCTCGCCCTATGGAAACCCAAAGACCCCCCTTGGAGCCGACAGCCGCGCGGCTCGGGGTCTGGCTCGTCGGTGCGCGGGGAGCGATCAGCACGACGCTCGCGGTGGGGCTCGCGGCCCTCTGCCGCGGGCTCGTACCACCCATCGGGCTCGTGACCGAGACCCCCGCCTTTGACGGGGCGGACTTGGTGCCTCTGGGTGGCCTCGTCCTCGCCGGATGCGACGTGCGGGAGGGAGCGGCGCGCGACTCCGCGGCTGAGTTGGTCAAAGAGCGCATCGTGCCCCCGGAAATCGCCGCCGCGGTGATGGACGAGCTCGACCGTTTTGACGGCCGCATCGCACCAGGTTTTGCCGACGGGTCGCGGCCGTTGCCGTCCGAAGTTGCGCCCACCGGGTCGCCATTTTCTGGCGAAGTCGCTCGGTTGACTGCACTCGCGCCCCGCGCGCAGGCCTCTGCCATCACCGCGCGCCTAGAAGCTTTCCGCGCGCAGCTCGGAGGTGCCCCCGTCGTTGTGGTCAACGTTGCCAGCACTGAAGCGTGGCGCGAAGCGCGGCCACAGTGGCGCGACCTTGCGGCGTTCGAAGCAGCTCTTGACCGTGGCGAGCGCCCGCCCGCGTCCAGCCTCTACGCATACGCCGCTTTCGCGGCGGGATGCTCCCACGTCAACTTCACCCCGAGCCTGGGCACCAGCCTGCCAGCCCTGCGCGAGATGGCGCGCGCGCGCGGACTCGCTCACGCGGGCAGCGACGGCAAAACCGGCGAAACGCTGCTCAAGACCACGCTCGCGCCGATGTTCGCGGCGCGCGCGCTCAAGGTCCTCGCGTGGCAGGGTTACAACATGCTCGGCAACCGCGATGGCGCGGTGCTCGCCGATCCGGACCACAAGCGCGTCAAAGTCGAGAGCAAGGACGAAGCCCTGCGCCAGTTGCTCGGCGATCCGTCGCTGCACAGCCACGTGGCGATCGATTTTGTGCCTTCGCTGGGCGACTGGAAGACCGCGATGGACTATGTCCATTTTGAGGGCTTCCTCGGCTGCAAGATGAGCCTTTCGTTCACCTGGCACGGATCGGATTCGGCGCTCGCTGCACCGCTCGTGCTCGACCTCGTTCGCCTGACCGAACGTTCGGTCCGCGCCGGTCAAATCGGCGAGCTTGCGCACCTTGCGAGCTTCTTCAAAGCCCCGCTGAGCGGCGGCAGCCACGACTTCCAGGCCCAACACGGGGCGCTGCTCGAATGGGCGCGCAACCTTGCGACGCACAATCCCCGATGAATGACGCCGCCGAGCTGCGCGCCGCAACGAGTGCGGCCCTCGCCGAAGCGCGTGCGCGACTCGCCGCGTTCGCCGACTTCCCCCACCACGCGTCCTGCGACGACGTGGCCGCGAATTTCGATGGCATCGGACGCCCGCTGAACGGTGTGGCCGAGCGTGTGGGGCTCTTCGTGCACGTCCACGCGGACCCCGCCGTGCGCGACACGGCGCGCGAGCTCGAGCGCGAGCTCGAGGCCTTCGGCACCGAGTTCGGGATGCACCGCGGTGCGTTTGCGCGGCTGGCGCAGGTCGACATCGGGCAGGCGCGCGACGCGGACACGCGGCGGCTCGTCGAACACGCTTTGCGCGATTTCCGCCGCAGTGGGGTCGACCGCGACGACGCGACCCGCGAAACCATACGGGGTTTGCGCGAGCGGTTGGTCGAGCTCGGCCAAGCGTTTTCCGAGAACATCGTCGCCGGCGGACGCACCTTCAAAATCGCGGAGGGCCAGCGCGGTCTCGCGGGGCTTCCGCCCGACTTCATTGCGGCGCACCCGGAAGCGGAAGACGGCAGCGTGACGCTGACCACGGACCCCGGCGACCGCGTGCCGTTCCTGTCGTTCGCGGAGCGCGACGACCTGCGCGCCGCGTACTTCGTCGAATGCCACAACCGCGCGGTCCCGGACAATCTTTTTGTCCTGCCCGAACTGCTCGCGAAACGTCGCGAACTCGCGCGGCTCCTCGGCCACGAATCCTGGGCTGACTACGTCACCGCGGACAAGATGAGCCGCAACGCGCGCACCGCGCGCGACTTTGTCGAGCGGGTCATCGAACTCGTTCAGCCGCGCGCACATGCCGAGTTGGCGGAGCTGCTCGAGGTCAAGCTTGAGCGCGGCACTGCGGGTGGCGGCCGCGCCGAACCGTGGATCCGCGAGCCGGAACGGCTCTTTTTGACCGAACAAGTGAAGGCGCAGCGCTACGACTTCGACTCACGCGCCGTGCGCCCGTACTTCGGGGTCGAGGGTGTGAAGCAGGGTGTGATCGCGACGAGCGAAGCGCTGTTTGGCGTGCGCATTCAGCGGATCGACGATCCTGCGGCGTGGCACGAGAGCGTCGAGGCCTACCTGTTGTCCGAACCGGGTGGCGCGCCGATCGCGCGTTTTTATCTCGACCTGCACCCGCGCGAGGGCAAGTACAAGCACGCAGCGATGTTTCCGCTGCGCTCGGGGCTCGGTGGCGACGTGTTGCCGGAGGCCGCGCTGGTGTGCAACTTCCCGCGGGCCAAATCCGGCGATCTCGGATTGCTGCTGCACGACGAAGTCACCACGTTCTTCCACGAATTTGGCCACCTGCTGCACCACCTGTTCGCGGGTGGCCAGCGTTACCTGCGCTTCAGCGGGATCGCGTGCGAGTGGGACTTCGTCGAAGTGCCGAGCCAGCTCTTCGAAGAATGGGCCTGGGACAGCGGTGTGCTCGCGAGCTTTGCGCGCCACTGCGACACGGGCGAGCCCATTCCCGCGGAGCTCGTCGCGCGGATGCGGGCGGCCGAGGAGTACGGCAAGGGCCTGCGGGTCCTTGGCCAGATGTACTTCGCGCTGATCTCGCTCGACTTCTTCGAGCGCGACCTTGCTGGGGCCGACTTGTCCCTGGTAGCGATCGAGTTGAAGCGCCGCGTGCTGCCGTACCCCCACGAGGAGGGCACGTACTTCCATGCCGCGTTTGGCCACCTCGAGGGGTATTCCGCGATGTACTACACGTACATGTGGTCCCTCGCGATCGCGAAGGACGTGCTCAGCCGGTTCGAGGGCCGGCTGATGGACACCGCAGTTGCGCGGGAGTGGCGCGACCTCGTGCTCGCGCCCGGTGGGCAGCGTGACGCGGACGACCTCGTCGCGAGCTTCCTCGGCCGCCCGCGCGCACTGGATGCGTTCGAGCGCTGGCTCGCGCCGCGGTGATCTTGCCGCGCCGCGGTGATCCTTCACGCGCCGCGGTGGCTCAGGAATCCTCTTCGATGTCCTTCTTGAGCGCTTCGAAAGCGTCGTCGGCGTTTTCAGGTTCGACGGCGGCCTCCGCTTCGATCTGTTCCGTGCTGGGAAGCTGGACGTCGGGCGGCAGAGTGATAAGCGCGTCCGCGGGTGTCTGCACGGGTTCTTTGTCGCCGCACGCGGCGAGCAGGACCAGCGCGGCAAATCCCGCGGCGCCAAACGTTCGCAGTTTCATCAGTTGCCTCCTCGGACGGGTTGTTGCGGGGTTTGGCCGCGTTCAGGCGGGGCGGGTCGTTCGGGCTGTCCACGCTCGGGCTGTGCGCGCTCGGGTTGGCTGCCACGCTCCGGCGGCGCCCGTTCCGGTTGGCCGGGACGCTCGGGTTGCTGGCCGGGGCGCTGGGGACCGTCCCCGCGTGCGGGTTGTTCGGGGCGCTCGCGCGACGTCGATTCCAACATCGCGTTGCGCATGCGGTCGAAGCGGGCTTCGCCGATCTGCTCGCGTGCTGCGGCGAGCATCTCGCGGTAGCGGCCGAGCTCCACTTGCTCCAGCCGGTCGAGCTCCTCGAGGCGCGCTTCCTGACGTGCGTTCCGCGCGAGCCCGCGCAGACTCTGGATCTGCGCGATGCGGGAGCGGTGGGTTGTCTCCTCCTGGACCATCTGGCGCAGGATCGCGGTGTCGGGCTCCCGGCCCCACGCGCGGACCCGTTCGATCGAGCGACCCCGGCCCTCGCGCACCGTGGGCGCGCCGCGTACCGGGGCTTCCGCGCCGGGGCGTTCCTGGACGCCGGGGCGTTCCTGGACGGGGCGTTCTGCGGGGGCGGGGCGTTCCGCAGGGGCGGGGCGCTCCTGCGGAGCCGGCCGTTCCTGGGGAGCGGGCCGTTCGGCGGGAGCCGGACGTTCCTGGGCGGGAGCCGGCCGGGTTTCGTCGCCGCGCTGGCCCAGGGCCGGTAGGGCGAGGGCTGCGGCGAGGATCAGGCCAATGGGGGCACGTGCATAGGGGGTCATGGTGTCCTCCGGTCGAGGGTCCCTTACATTGTGGCCAACGGCACGCCGAGGACAACCTGCCGGCCCATCTGCGGGCCCAAACGTCGGCCGTAGGGGAGCGCGCCAAGAAAATCTGAAAAACTCCAGTATCCTGGCCCCGCTTGCGAGTTATGAGTAACTGCGGAAGCAAAAGGCGGTAATCCAAGCGCGAAGACCCTGCGCTGCCCCTGGCACGCTCGCCGCCCTCCCTCCCATGCACCTCCCCCGACTTTCCTTCGTGGTTGCCCTTCTGGTGGCGGGGACTCTTTTTGCGGCGGACGCCTACGTTGAACAGATGCGCCCACGCCCGCTGATGGCCGCGCAGTCCCTGTCCGTTGCCGCCTTCGAAGACCCCCGGGTGCTCTTTGCATCCCCTCGGGTGGTCGCCACCACCTCTTTCCACAGCACGGCTTTCCACAGCACCGCTGGCGGCGCTACCTGCTCGGATAGTGCCTACCCGGATAGTGCTTGCTCGGGCAGTGCTTGCTCGGGCAGTGCTTGCTCGGGCAGTGCCTGCTCGGGCAGTGCTTGCTCGGGCACCGGCACCGACACGGGAGCGAAGCAAGAGCCTTGCCCCGAGGTGGATTCGGCACCGCGCCCCGCCAGCGTTCCGTCGATCACACCCGCCGGAGCAGTCGGCGCCCTGCCGTCCCCGGCGGCCACGCCGTCGGGCAGCGAACCTGCGTTGGCGTCCCTCGACGGCCGTCTGCCCTGCGAATAGGATCCGGCGTCGGCGTGTGGGACGTACCCCAATGCGGCTCCCGATGCCAAAAAGTGGTCGATGGTGTCCTGCGCCCGGCCCTAAAGCACTTTCCGGAGCGCCCCCAGCGCGTCCCGGGCGACCCCGTCAAGCACGTCCTTTAGCCCGCGGCCCCCGCGGCGCGGCTCCGCGAAGCCGTGGTCCGCCATCGGCAGAGGCACGACCTGCCAGGGTGTCCGTGCGGCGTCTAACGCGGCCTTCAGCGCGTCCGGACCGCCGAAGGGATCCCTGCCCCCCTGGACAGCCACGAGCGGCAGCGCGAGATCCGCGAACGGCGGTGGCCTTTCCCGCCGCGCCTGCGGGGGCCGCAGCGGATACGCGAGCGCGAGCACCGCGGCGGCAGGGACAGGCAGCGGGGAACCGTCCGCGAGGTGCGCCGCGAGCCGCGCGCCGAGCGAACGCCCGCCGAGGATCCAGCGCCGCTCGCCGCCCGGATCGACGTGGCCGCGCAGCGCGTCGAGCGCATCGCGGGCCGCGGGCAGGAGGCGCGCCATAGACTCCGGAGGTTGGGGCCGGCCCAGCCGGACGGCGCGCTCGCGGAACGGCAGCCGCGGCCGCGCCACGGTGTGGCCCGCCCGCGCAAAACGCTCGGCGAGGCCCGTGAGCACGGGCTCGTCCGCATCGCTCCCCGCGCCGTGCCAGAGCACAAAAACCCAGCCCGCCCCGGTCGCTCCGTCGATGTGGCAACGGAGTTCGAGCGGCGCGCCATCCGCGCCGCGTATGCCAAGGCGCAACGCCGCGACCCCAGTGGTGCCGTGCTCTCCCATGGATCGCACGGGCCCGGTCAGGCCCGCGCAGCCCGCAGCGTATCCTCCGCCCATGAGTTCGAGCACGCCGGGCGGAGCGAAGCCCCAGACCACGACCCTGTGGCACCACCCGGGCCAACAGCATGATCCCGACGAGGTCCACGGCGACCCGCGCTACGCCGGCCGCACGCCGAGCTTCGTGTTGTGGAACTTGCTGGAGCGCTACACGCGCCCGGGGGACCGCGTGCTGGACGCGTTCGCGGGTGGCGGTACGACGCTCGACGTCGCGCGTTCGATGGGCCGCGAACCCATCGGCTTCGACCTCGCACCGCGCCGCGACGACATCCGTCGGGGCGACGCGCGCGAACTGCCGCTCGAATCCGGCTCGATCGATTTCCTGTTCATGGATCCGCCGTACTCGACGCACCTTGAATACTCCGAAGACCCGCGCTGCATCGGGAAGCTCGACGCCTTCGAAGACGAGTACTTCGACGCGATGGAAGCGGTGTTTGGCGAAGCCCACCGCGTGCTCGCCGACCGCCGCTACCTCGCGATCTACGTATCGGACAGCTTCAAGAAGGGGCGCGGATTTGTCGGGATTGGCGCACGGTTGTTTGCGCAGCTCGAGCGCCAGTTCCGCGCCGTCGACCACGTCGCGGTCGTGCGTGGCAACCGCAAGCTCGAAAAACCCAACTTCCACCGCTCCGCGCTCGAAGGGAACTACTTCCTGCGTGGCTTCAACCACCTTCTGATCTTCAAGAAGGAGCTGCCCGAGACGGCACGGCGGCGTTAGATCCCGCGCGGCGATCAGCGGCGCTCGAGTCGCTGGCTCAGGGCGAGTTCAAAATCCCCTTCGAACTCGAGTTCGCGGGATGCAACGGCGCCGTCCTCGCGGGCCTCGTTCTGCTCCTGGGACAAGGCGATGCGCAGTTCGCTGCGGAGCTCGACCCACACTTTTTGCTCCAAGTGGATCGAAAGGGTCGCATCGACCTCGATGCGCAGGCCGACCGCGTGCGCGAGCCGCGCGGCGTCGGGTGATTCCGCGGCCCCGTCGCGCGCGGCCGCGAGCACGCGTCCGGTGATCCGAACCACCGCCCGTCGATCGCCCGCGTCGCCGTCGACACGCACGAGTTCCGCGGTGAGCTTGCCCGTAGGCGCCGCGAAGGCCTCGCGCTGGAGCGCTTGCCACGGCCCACCGCCGGATTCGGCCAGCGTGCGCAGGTGGCCAAACGGCTGGAAGAACGCATGCACGGTTTCGGCTGGGACCGTCCAGCGGGCCCCCACCTCCACAGGCTCGGGGGGCAGCGCACGGTGGAAGTCGAGCTGCGCGGCAAGCCCGTCGAGCAGTTGTGGGTCGAGCGGACCTGCCTCTTCGGAGCCATCCACTACCGCCACACGCTGGCCCGCGGGCTCCGCGGCACCCATGTCGAACCGCACGGTGCGGCCCTCGAGCCGGGACACGCGCTCAAACGTCGACACATTGCCGAACTGTTCCACGCTGCCCGCGGTGCGTGCGCGTTCGAAGTGGCGCGTGAATACTGTGAAGCGTCCCGCGTCCGCGCTCTCCCGCTTCAGCGCCTCGATGCGGTCGCGGACGATCAGGTTCGCGGTCTCCAACTGATCGAGGGCAAATCCGGGCACTGCTGAGCGCGCGCCGTCCCGCACGAAGTGCGCGGCGACCGCGGACAAACTCAGTTTCGAGGTCCCCTGGATGTGGAGGACGTCACCCGCCGCCGCGCCGACACGAAGGTCGTAGCGCGCGGCGGCGGATTGCGTGACCGCGGTCGACGCTGAACCCGTCGACGCCCAACCGACAGACGAACCGAGGGCGACGGCGAGCGCGGCTCGAATCCATGCGCGGCGGCCCGTGCCACCCCGAACGGGTTTAGCGTTCACTCGGTCTCGACAGCCGTCGTGAGGCCGATGGTGATCGTTCCCTCGAACACACGCTTCTGCTTCACCTCGCGCTCGGTGTCCATGATCGTGAAGTTGCGGATCTCGTCGTGCTGGATCCCCAGCGTGCCCTCGAGGTCGAGGCTGTGGAAGTGGTTGCCCGTCGCGTTCCAGATCATCTTGCCCTTCATGTCGACGTCGAGCGTCGCGGTCAGGTCGAGCTGGATCTCGAGGGGGCCCATCGGCCCTTCCTCCTCTTGTGTGGTCTCGTCCTGAGCGCTGCCTTCGACGTCGATCACGACATCGAGTTCGATGAGGTCGAGTCCGCCTTCCTTGTAGCGCCGGACCCACGTGACCGTGAATTCACCGGTCGGGTCGAGCAGCGCGTCGTCCATCAGCTCGGCCCACGGGTTGTCTTCCTCGTCGTCGTCCGCCTGCTCAAGGTGGAGTTCGCCGACGGGATCGAAGATGCGGTGCACGAGGTCGAGAGATGGAGACCAGGTCTCACCCTCTTCCACATCGCCCGAGGGCATCAACTCAAGAAGATCGATGTCGCCGCGCAGGTCCTCCAGAAGGTCCGTGTCCTCGTCCCCTTCGGCGAATACCGCGGCGTACTCTTCGTCGTCCGCGTCCCAGGTGAAACGCACAGTGCGTCCCTCGAGTTCGCTCGTTCGTTCCGTCTCTTCCGTGCCCTGGGGGCCACGGACAACGTTGCTCGACCCAAGTTCGCCGAACGTGCGCTCGAAGCGCGTGGGCCGCCCGTCCTCCGCCGCCAAATAGCGGTCACTCAAGCTTGCCTGCGCGCGCGCTTCGAGCTTGAATTCGGGCAGCTCCGGAATCTCCTGCTGCTCGCCGTTCACGCTCGCTTCGATCGCGGTGAGCGTCACCTCAGCTTCGAGGCGGAAGGACTTGGCGAGGACCAGGTCCTCGGCGGGAGCGAAGCGCATGGACTCGGCGGCGCCGAGGGCAAGGAAACACAGGGTGGGGGCGAGCAGCGACGTGGAAAGACGCATGGCGGTTCGGCCTCTGGCCGGGAGTGGATCGTGGACCGCGGGGGCCGCGGACGCGGGTGGCTGTCTACCGAGCATAGTCGGCCGCGGCTCCGTGTCGCGCGCCCTGCCGGCCTCCCGGGCCCGCTCACTCGATCGCCTACGCCGACTGCGTGGAGAAAATCGGCGCTGCCGATGCGAAGGTGCCATCAGGTGACGTTTGGCCCACCGCCTGGCTGCGCTGGAGCGGCTGAGTGCGGGAAACCATCGGCCTGAAGCCGATGATTTCCCACACTCTGGGGCCTGTGGACGCCCTCGCTTACCTCTACCTCGCTTTTTTTGCCGCAGCTGCGCTCCTGATCCTGCGTTCCGACGCGCGCGCGGGGGCTCCGCCGTGGAAAGCGAGTGCCAGCGCGGTCGTGGGAGCGCTCGGCCTGGCGGGCATGTGGGTGCACCTAGGCGGCGATCCCGCGCCCTGGTTGCGTGATGTCTGGATTTTCGTGTTGCCCATCCTCGTGGCCGGGGCGGTGCTAGAGGTCGTCTGGTGGTTCCGGCGCGGTTTCGCCGCACACTGGGATTCCGCGGAGCGCCGCGACCCGCAGTTACGCTCCCTGCTGTGGACGTCGTCGTTGTTCGCGATGTTGGCGTTCCTGCCGATGCTGTGGATGAACGCAAACCTGGCGTTCGGTGCGCCGTGAAGCCCGGGTTTTTCGAGCGCCCCGCAGCCACCGTCGCGCGCGCGCTGCTCGGGCATGTCCGCGTGCGGGACATCCACGGTGTGCGCCGCGCGGGGCGGATCGTCGAAACCGAGGCGTACCTGTCGCACGCCGACCAGGCGAGCCACTCGCGCATGGGGCCCAGCGGCCGCGAGCCGAGTACTGCTCACACTCTGAGTGCGCACTGCCAATAGGGGGTTTCCGAGGGGTGGCGCGGGGCGATTCTATTCCCTTCAATACGCCGCGCCGCGCACTCCGGTCGCGCATTCCCCCCGTCACGGCCCCCGTCACGGCCCCCTGATCAACGGCCCCCCACCATGCTCACGCTGTTTTCGATCCTCGCCCCGACCGTCGCCGCCGCGGCCCTCGCCGTCGCACCGGCCAGCAACACGATCCCGGCGATTCCCCTCGCCGACGCCGCCTTGGAGGACGCAAAGCCGACGGGTTGGACGGGCTCCGTCTCGATTGGCGCGACATTTTCCTCCGGCAACACGAACAAGCGCACCGCGAACAGCACGGCGGATGCCGAGCTGCGCCGTGAGAAGGATCGCTGGAAGCTCGCCGCGTACTGGAACTATGCCGACCAGGAGGACGCGACCACGGGCGACGACGTGCTGACCGAACGCAAGCTCGGCGCGTCGGCCCAGTACGACTACTTCCTCTCGAAAAAGCTGTTCGCCTACGCGGCAGCGAGCGGTCAGTACGACGCGACCGCCGGCCTTGACCTGCGCCGCACCATCGGCGTCGGTCTGGGTTACCAGTTCAAGGAAGAAGAGGATTTGAAGTGGGCGCTCGAAGCCGGTTTGTCGCACGTCGACGAGAACTTCGAAGATGCGGACTCGGACGCTGAATACATCGCGGCGCGCGCGGCTTCCGACCTGTTCTGGCAGATCGCCAAGGACTGGACGTTCGCGCAGAAGGTCGAGGTTTTCCCCAGCCTCGAGGACAAGGACGACGTCTACCTGCGCGCCGACCAGCGGCTGCGCGCGACGTTGACGGCGAGCATGTTCGCCCAGCTCCAGTACGTGTTCGACTACGACAACACACCCTCCGCCGGGAAGGAGCGCGACGACCACCTGGTCGCCCTCACCGTCGGTTGGACGTTCTGAACCCGACGTGAGGCACGGCTCACCCACGCCCCCGATTCCTGCGGCAGGGGTCGCGTGGCGTTTGGTCGCGCCGGGTTTGGGCCGTCGCAGGGGAGCGGGCCAGAATGGGGGCCGATCCGTTTCGCCGGTGGCGGAACCGGATCGGCCCCAACGGCATCGATTCCGCTCGGGCCGCGCCCGCCCATGAACGCCGAAATCCTCCAGCTTGCGCTCCTGCTGTTTGCCTCCGTGGCGATCGGCGGGCTCCTGCCGTACACGCGGCGCTGGAGCGAGGAAGGCCTGCACAGCCTGGTGGCCCTGTCGGCGGGCATTTTTCTCGGGACGGTGTTCTTGCACCTCGTGCCCGAGCTCGCGGCGGCCGCGTCGGCGGCGGGCGACTACAACCCGGCCGACCACGTGGGCCACGGCCACGGTCCACTGTCCGGTGGCGTGGGCGGATGGGTTTGGGCGGCTTTTGCGGGCGGACTTGCGGGCCTGTGGTTGATCGAGCGCTTCGTCGTCCACCCGCACATCGCCGCGAAGGGCCACGGGAGCCAGCACCAGCTCGCATGGCGCGCGACGCTTTTTGGCCTTTCGGTGCACGCGCTGCTCACGGGCCTCGGGCTCGCTGGCCTCGCCGAACGACCGGGGCATTGGGCGCTGTGGAGCGCGATGCTGTTGCACAAACTGACCGAGGGTTTTTCCCTCGGCACGCTCCTGCGCCTCGCCCATCTGCGCGTGGGGATCGCGGCGGCGATCGTGATCGGCTTTTCGCTCGTCGCGCCGGGCGGGTTGGCCCTTGGGCGGCTGCTCGCGGTGGAACTGGGGCCGTTTGCCGACCTTTTGACCGCGTTCGCGGCAGGGACGTTCCTGTTCGTGGCGCTTTTCGAACTGATGCCCGAGGTCGTCCACGGGGGCGGCAGTTGGCTGCGGCGCGGACTGTTGGTCGCGGCGGGCGTCGCGCTCGCGGGATTTGTGCCCTGGATCGAAACGTCCGTGCTCGCGGCGACGGCCCAAGCGTCCCTCGACATCTTCGTGGAGCTCGCGCCCTACCTGCTCGTCGGTCTCGTGCTGGCGGGCATCCTGAACGCGTACATCGGACCCGCGCGTGTGCGGCGCGCCGTCGCGGGCGAGGGCGCGGGCGCGATCGTGCGCGCGGCGCTGATCGGCGCGCCCCTTCCGCTGTGCTCCTGCGGTGTCATGCCCCTTGCGGCGAGCCTGCGGCGCGCGGGTGCGGGACGCGGCCCCACGAGTGCGTTCCTTATCGCGACGCCGGAAACCGGGCCCGACTCCGTGCTGCTGACCGCGGCGCTGTTCGGGTCCGTGATGACCATCGCCCGCCCGCTCGCGGCGGTGACGTCGGCGATCGTCACGGGCGCGGCGGTGGCCGCCTGGGGGGAGGCATCCGGCCGCCCGGTCCAGGCCCGCGCGGCCGCCGCCGCGGTCGGGGATTGCACGGGTCACGGGGATTCGACGGGTCACGGGGATTGCACCCCTCACGGTGCCGACGGTCCCGCCGCGGCGTCACAGGACACCCCCCGATGGCGCCGGGCGCTCGACCACGCGCTCGTCGACGTCGTCGACGATGTCGCGTGGCCGCTGCTGCTCGGGGTGCTCGCAGCCGGCCTGCTCACCGCCGCGGTCCCCGACGCCGTGTGGAGCTCTGCGATCCTCGCGGGCCCCCTCGCGTATGGCGTGTTCCTCGTGCTTGGCTTCCCGCTCTACATTTGCGCCGCCGCCGCGACGCCGATCGCGGCGGCGATGGTGGCCCGCGGGGTCAGCCCGGGCGCGGCGCTCGTCTTCCTGCTCGCGGCGCCCGCATTGAACGTGGCTTCACTGGCGTTCCTGCGCAGGCTGATGGGGGGCAGGGCGGCGCTCATCCACGTCGGCGTGCTCGCCGCGGTGACGTTGGCGCTTGGCATCGCGCTCGACGTCCTGTTCCCCGCGCTTGCCACCGCGCAACCGCAGGGCGTACGCAGCGGCGTGTGGGCTCCGCCCCCAGCGATCGCCGCGGCCTGCGCGGCCGGATTGACCGCGATCCTCGCGGGATCGTTCGCGCGCACGCTCCACCGCACGGCCGCCGGCCGCCCGGTGCCCGTGGCAAACGCCGGTTAGACGCCCATGATGTGGTAGCCCGCATCGACATAGACCGTCGAGCCGGTGATGCCCCGTGAGAAGTCGCTCGCGAGGAACGCGCAGGTGTCGCCGACCTCGTCAGCGGTGACGTTGCGGCGCAGGGGAGCGCGCTCGGCGATGTGGTCGAGGATCGCGTTGAATCCGTGGATGCCGGCCGCCGAGAGCGTGCGGATCGGGCCGGCGCTGATTGCGTTGACGCGGATGCCCTTCGGACCGAGGTCGTGGGCGAGGTAACGCACGCTCGCTTCGAGGGCGGCCTTGGCGATGCCCATGACGTTGTAGTTTTCGATCACACGTTCGGAGCCCAGATAACTGAGCGTGACGATCGATGCCTTGCGCCCTTCCATCAACGGAAGCGCGCGGCGCGCCAGGGCCGTCAGGGAGTACGCGGACACCTCGTGCGCGATCATGTAACCGTCACGGGAGGTGTTGAAGAAGTTGCCTTCGAGTTCCTCGCGTTTGGCGTAGGCAACACCGTGGAGTGCGAAGTCGAGGCTGCCGAACTCGGCGCTGAGGCGCTCGAAGGCGGCGTCCATTTCCTCCGGCTTCGTCACGTCGCAGGGCAACACGAAAGAGCCGGGGAGCTCCTCCGCGAGTTGCTGGACGCTCTTTTCGAGGCGCTCCCCGACGTACGTCAAGGCGAGCCGCATGCCCTGGTTGGCCAGGGACTTCGCGCACGCCCACGCGATCGAGCGTTTGTTTGCGACACCTAGCACCACGCCGGTGCGCCCTTCGAGGAATCCAGCCACATCCACCTCTTCGTCTTTCGCGCTCCCTCCGCGCCGGGTCGTCCGGGCGGGTGCGCGGTCGGCGATCGTACCTGTGGGGCGGTTGGGAGCGCAGCCGCGCCGCGCCGCCCGTCGAACTGGGGAATCCGGGCGGCGAGCGGATCTGGGGAGCCGTTCAAAGCGTCGCGCGGGGCCCTGGGCGGTTCCCGTTTGGCGACGCCCACCCGTTCGGGCCGTGTCGCGCTAGCGTGGGGGCCTGGTGCCAACCCCTTCCCTGCGGCGCACGTCTTGCGTCCGCGGGCGACCCGGGGGCGCGCCACGCTCCGTTCGCGACCCCTTTCCAAGGCACGCACCATGGAATCGCCTCCGGTTCAGCCCAACTCCGCCCTTTCGGCGCCCCGGCGCCCGACCGCCGCGCTCGAATCCGCCCTCGCGCTGCTTGGCACCGGAACTCCGGCCGATGTGCTCGCGCGGCTCGCGACAGGCGACCCCCTCGGGTTCGAGCGGCGCGCCGCGGCACGCGCGCGCATCCGCTGCATCCTCGTCGATCCCGCCGGGGCAACGGCCCGCGCCCAGGCCGTCGCGGCGTTTCGTGCGACGTACTACCGCGGGCGGCCCGCGCTCGAGCAGTGGCTCGAAGCCTGCGTGGATGCGGCGCTCGATCAAATCATCGGCGAGCAGGAACCCAGTGCGATCGCCGGCCTCGACGGCGCGGCGCTCGTGCGCTTTCACCAGCTCCCCTTTGCGACGCGCGAGGTGTTTTGCCGCGTAATGCTTGACGGTGAAGACCTGGGTGAGCTCGCGCGCTCGCGGGGCTCCAGCGTCAGTGAGTTGGGCCGCCTCGCGCGGCGTGCGATCGACACGCTGGCGGACGATGATGGCGCCGCGCGCGCGGGATGTGTGCGGTGAGCGGTGATTGGGAGGGCGGCAACGACGGCGCGCTGCGCCGGGCCGCGGTGGGCGCGTTGCTCGAAGGCCGCGTCGGTGCGCGCGCATGGTTGGCAACACGCCGCTTCACCGGCGCCGCAGCGGAAGGCTGTTCGGCGCTCACCCGCGAACTCGATCGGGTGGAAGCGCGCGAGCGCGTCGCAGCGCTGCTTGCGCTTGCGGGAGCCGCACTCGCGGCGGACCCGCGCGCGGAGCTGTTCCTGGCGGTCGTGCGTCCCCTTGGGTGGCGGCCGTCGCCGGATGGGGGCGGATTGCGGTGGCGCCTCGCGCGGACGTTGGTGCTCGGGGCCGCCGGGGCCACCGGGGCCACCGGGGCCGCCGGGGCGGTTGGGGCGGGCGCCGACGTCGGCCCCGATGGGGACGAGCTCGACGTGTTCGCGCAGGCGCTCGATGCGGCGCCGGACGGGCCCGAGTGGAGCGGTGCGCTCGCACCCCTTGAGTGTGCCCGGCGCGCTCTCGCCATTGCCGAGTCCCGCGGATTGCCGCGCGCGCGCATCGACGCACTGTGCGCGATGGCAGCGCTGGTCGCGGGGGAACACGACGTGGCCGCCGCAGCGTTTGCGGCGCTCGCGGACCGAGCCAAGCGAACGGATCGGCGGGAGCGGGCGCTGCTCGGCCTGTCGTTCGCGCACGAGCTCGCCGGGCGGCCGCGCCTCGCGCTGGCGGCGCTTGCGGACAGCGGTGCGCGGGGCACACCGCTGCTCGCGTCGGAACTTGCGCTTTCGCTGGCCTTGTGCGATATCCGCCGCGCGCGGCGCGCGGCGCGAGCCTGCGCACACCAAGCCTCCGATCCGCGCCTCATCGCGCGCCTCGCACGCGCGCGCAGCGCCCTTTGGACACTCGCGCCCCGCGGCGCGGACCTCGCATACGGGGCCGCGCGCTTTGCCCTGCGCATCGGCCTCGGAGCGCAGTTCGGGGGTCAAGAGGCGACACGCGATGGGTCGTGACGACGAAATCGCGGAGCTGCTCTTGCCGGGGGCGGCTCTCGCGGCGCGCCGGGTGCAGTTGCTCGGGATGCTGGAACCGCTGCGCGCGCGCCGCGCATTTCTAAGTGCAGCGCAGCCCGCGCAAGCGGTCGAGGCCGCGCGCGCGCTGCAGCGCATCGAGCAGGACCAGCGCAGCGAGGTCCTTGAGCGGTTGCTCGCCTGTTACCTCGGAGCGGCCCTTCCGCCTGAAGCGTTTGCCGCCTGGCGCCGTGCGCCCCAGGACGCGCCCGCCGCCTGGGCCGCGCTCGGCGCTGCCGCCGCGGACAGCCGCCAGGGAACGCACGTGCCGCTGCCCGGCGAAGCGCCGCTCGCCGTGGCGCGCCGGTTGTTCGGCGCGTTGCAGCGGGTCCAACGCGGGGAGACTCCGCTGCGGTTGTGGCGCGTGCGGCTTGTGCACGCGGAGCAGGGCGCGGCGCAGGCGGAGCGTTTGCTCGCCGAGCTTCTTCCGACGGGTCAGGCGGCGCGCTCGAGCGCGGTCCTCGCCGCGTTCCTCGCAGAGCGCGTGGAACTTGCGCTCTCGCGCGGCGCGGTGGCGCGCGCCCGCGCGGAACTCGAGCGCGCCCAGGGTCTCGTCGCGCGAGTGCCCGCGTTGGCGCGCCTGTGGGGCCAGGCGCTCGCCGCCGCGGGGGAGTGGGAGGCCGCCCGCGACGTGGCACCCCTCGATTCCGCCGTGTCAGGCTTCCTGCCGGTGCCGCTCGCGCGCGTGCGCACCCACGCGCCGTTCAGCGCGCCGTTCCTGGCCGGACGCGCGCCGCCCTTCGCGTGCGCAGCACCGCGGCCCGAGCGCGGCTCGCGCGCCCGCGCCGGAGCCGCATTCCTCGCGCTGTTTGCACTGGACCGCGCGGACGACGCGCGCGCGCTGATGCTCGACGCCGCGCCGGCCCTACGCGCACGCGTGGACGGGTGGGCGGCCGAGCGCCGATTCGGTTGGAACACCGCCGGAGCGCCCGAGCGCGAACTCGCTCTCGATCCACGTCCGCGCCGCTGGCACCGGCCGCCGGGCGCGCGTGCCGAGGGTGTCTGGCGGACGTGCTTGGGCGGCGTGCGCATCCTTTCACTCGCCTTGGAACCCGTTTTGGACGAACGCGGCGAGCTTGCGGGTTGGTTGTGGCTCGAATGTGAGCACCACCTCCTGCCCGCCGTCGAAACCCTCGGCGCGTGGGCACGCGCCGCGCGCGACGACGTCCTTGGCGCTGCGCGGCGGCCGCCCGGCGAGCCGACGGATCTGCCCGTCACCCCGGTGGCGTTGGCGGTGGCCGAAGCGGGTGCACCGGGCCGCGTTTCGATCCTCGCGGCGCCACCCGTCGCGCGGGATCCACGCGTGTTTTTTGCGCGCGCGTTCGGCGCGGCGCTCGAGTTCAAACTCACCCAGCGCCGGTGGTGGCTTTTTGCGCGCGAAGGTGCGGGTGCGCGTGTGCTCGCCGACGGCGGCGGTGCGTTCCAAGGGGCACCCTTGTGCGTGGGGGCAAGTGCGCTCGACCGCGTGCGGCGCACGGGCGCACCGCTCCTGTTTGCCGAGCCCGAGCCCGGCCTCGCACCCGTCGCGGCGGCGGCATCGGGGATCGTCCTTCCATTCGCGCTCGGCGGCGTTTTCCTCGGTTGGTTTGCCCTCGTTTCCGCGCGCCGGAGGGACTTCGGAGCCGCGGATTGCGAACGCCTCGGTGCGCGCGTGCGCAGCGCGGCGCCGCGCATGCTCTTTGCAACCCTCGCCGCACGGGACGGCAGCCTTGCACGCGGGCCGCTCGTCGCTCCCCAGGGCGAGCGCGCCGCCCAGAACATGGCCGCCGAGCTGTGCGCCGCCGCGTCGGCGTCGGGTCCGCTGGTCTTCATCGGGCCGCCGGGGGCGGGCACCACCACCCTCGCGCGTTGGACGCACGCCCTCGCCGGCGCGTCCGGCGACGAACCGCTGTTCGAGTGGGGGAGCGAAGGCCCCGACGGATCGGGCGCGGGAAATGCAGCAAAGGGGGCGGCGGTGCTGCTCGAGCGCCCCGATCGCTGGGACGCCGCGGTTCAATCGCGTGCCGCCGCGCTGCTGAGCCGCGCCGCGGCTCACAGTGGGGCGCAAGCGCGTCCCCTCCGCGCGACGCTCGCGGATACACCCCAGCGGCTCCTTTTGGCGGGAGCGCTGCGGCCCGAGCTCGCCGCGCGGCTGGTCGGCCATGAGGTGTTTGCCCCCGGGCTCGCCGCCGACCGCGCGGAGTTGGCCGCCCTGATCGAAGCGCGGATCGCGGCGGAGGCACTCGGGCGCGGTTGCCGCGCGCCGCTGCTCGACGACGACGCGCTCGCGCTCCTGTGGCGCCAACCGTTTGAGGGCAACCTCGCCGAGCTGGGGGCCCTCGCGCGCGCGCTCGTCGCGCGGTACTCGGGCGCCTCCGTCGACGAGGCCGCGGCGGCCGCGCTCGTGCGCGGGCGAGGGGGTGTGCTCGTGCAGCGATTTGCGACCCGCGGCCTGCCGCGCGAGCTGCTCGTCGCCGCACTCGAAGCCACGCGTACCAAAACCGGGCGGATCAACAAGTGCCGCGCCGCGCGCTTTCTCGGCTGGGATCCGGACACGCTTGTCCTGCGGATGAGCGGCGCGGGCCTGGATGGCGCGTGAGCGGTTTTTCGGCGCGTCCGCCGATCCGCTGCCACGCGCTTCTGCGCAATAAAGCTTCTGCGCAGTAAAGCTTCTGCGCAATAAAGCTTCTGCGCAATAAAGCTTCTGCGCAATAAAGCTTCTGCGCAGTAAAAAGGAGCGCCAGCCGTGTCCCCGCTGGCGCTCCCGCGTATCCATCTCCTCGCGGAGATCGCGTTTCCGTCCGAGGCCCCCCCGGGCACGGTGCGGAAACGGGGAGCGCTTGCTCCGCAGGCTTCATAGGCCCTATTGCCGCAGCTCAAGAG
The DNA here is from genome assembly GCA_038246255.1 of Planctomycetota bacterium. GTDB lineage: Bacteria > Planctomycetota > UBA1135 > UBA1135 > RI-242. Next base: position 481 of record JBBRWC010000074.1, on the reverse strand, counting down.
GTTGCTCCGGGAATCCGGCCTGCGGTGGGAGCGCTCACCCTCGGTTAGGCTCCCGCCGGTGCAAATCTCCGACTTCGACTACACGCTGCCGAAATCCGCAATCGCCCAGGCGCCGGTCCCGGAACGCGACAGTGCGCGCCTCCTCGTCCACGAACTCAAGCTCGGCCGCACCCGCCACTTGCACGTGCGCGACCTGCCGTTTGTGCTCGCCCCCGGAGACCTGCTCGTCCTTAACGACACCAAAGTGCGCGCGGCGCGGCTTTTTGCGCGGCGCCCGCGCATGGCGGACGGCGGGGGTGGGCGGGTTGAGTTGCTCCTCGTCGAGTCCGTCCAGGGGGAAGAGGGAGCCGCGCCGCGCTGGAGGGCGCTGGTACGGCCCGCGGGGGGAATTCGCGCTGGGGAAACCCTCGTTTCCGAGCGCGGCGGCCTGCGCATCGTCGCGCGCGAACGTCTTCGCGACGCCGCGGGCGCGCCGGGTCCC
>JBBRWC010000073.1:0-21205 GCA_038246255.1 Planctomycetota bacterium | reverse complement strand
GCTCGAAGCGCTTGGGGCGCGGGACCGCGAAGAGCGTCGGGCGCGGCTCTGCGGCACGCTCGCGGCCGGCCCAGCGGGCGGCGCACGTCGTGTCGGAGCGCGGGCCTGGCGGCCCGCGCTCCGGCTTTGGCTCAGGCTTGGGCCGGGTGGGACGGTTAGAGCTTTACGTACTCGTACTCGAACGGCTGCTCGTTCACACCCTTTGCCGGGGGCGCGATCCAGCTCGCGATCTTGCCGCGCTCGAAGCAGCCCTTCATCAGCGACTTCACGTACGCCTTGTCGGCGGGTGTCGGCAGCCATTGTTTGGAGCGCAGCTCCCAGGTCGCGGCGTCGATCAGATTGCCTTCGAGGTCGAAGTGCGAACCTGCGTAGATGCCGACGCTGCGGTTGAAACGGCGGTTCGGCAGCGCGAAGCGGTAGTCATTGCCGTAGCGCTCGCAAACGCGGTTCCAGTACGCGATGCCCTTCTCGTTGTCCTTCACGTACTCGTCGCGCAGAATCTCGTTCATCGCGTTGCGCAGCGGAACCTCCTCGGAGCTTAGGTTGCCGGCGGTGACCGTCGGGAGCTGGTACACACCCTCGAGCGCGCGGTGGTCCGTCTGGCGGTCTTCATAAGCACGGCCCTTCAGGCCCGCGCGGAAGAAGTTCGCAGCGTTGGATGAGATCTCCGAACCAAACAGGTCGGTCGATGAGCTCGACCAGAAGTTGATGTACTTCTGGATGATGTCCATCGGGATGGCCCCTTCGGCGCGCGGGTCCTTGCCCTCCTTCAGCACCTGGCACGTGCGTTCAATCACGCGGCCGACGCCGGTTTGGCCCACGAACATGTGGTGCGCTTCTTCGGTCAACATGAAGCGGCAGGTGCGGGCGAGCGGGTCGAAGCCTGATTCCGCCAGGGACAGCAGTTGGAACTTGCCGTCGCGGTCGGTGAACATCGTGAAGCACAGGAAGGACAGCCAGTCCGCGCAGGGTTCGTTGAACGTCTGCAGGATGCGCGGGTGGTCGGGGTTGCCCGAGCGCCGCTCCAGCAGCTCGTCTGCTTCCTCGCGCCCGTCTTTGCCGAAGTATCCGTGCAGTAGATAAACCATCGCCCACAGGTGGCGGCCCTCTTCGACGTTGACCTGGAACAGGTTGCGCAGGTCGTAGAGCGACGGAGCGGTGTGGCCGAGGAGGCGCTGTTGCTCCACCGACGCGGGCTCGGTGTCCGCCTGGGTGACGATCAGGCGGCGCAGCCAGTTACGGTACTCACCGGGGACCTGCTGCCACGCTTCTTCGCCGAAGTGGTCGCCAAACCCGATCGTGCGGTCGGCCTGCTGCGGCTCGAGGAAGATGCCCCAGCGGTAGTCGGGCATCTTGACGTAGCCGTAATGGGCCCAGCCCGCGGCGTCGACGCTTACTGCGGTGCGCAGGTAAACGTCGTTCGCGTTGAAATCGGTGGGGCCCATCGCTCCCCACCAGTCGATGAAATGGGGTTGCCAGGACTCGAGCGCGCGCTGGAGGCGCTTATCGCTCTTGAGGTCCACGTTGTTCGGGATCTTCTGGGTGTAGTCGATGCCGGTCATGGTCTTCCTCGTCGTGAGGGGTGGCGGGGCGGTCGGAGACGGGGTGCTGCGCGATCATGTGCGCCGGTAGTCGAACTCGGGGCGTTGTGGCGTGCCGTAGCAGTTGAGCGCGCCGCGCACGCCCACGGCGTTTGGCCGTTGGAAGATCCAGTTTTGCCAGGCGGAGAGGCGGCCGAAGATCTTGGTCTCCATCGTCTCGGGCCCGGCAAAACGCAAATTGGCTTCCATGCCCGTCAACGCGTCGGGTGAATAGGCCACGCGCTCTTCGATCGCGAGCCGAACTTCGTCGTCCCAGTCGATGAGGTCCGGAGCGCTCGTCGCAAGACCGAGTTCATTGGCGCGCTCGGCGTCCAGCGCCGCGAACGGCGCGGTGCCGAGTTCGTCGCGCAGGACTTCGACACGCGCGGGTTCACCCAGGAATCGTGTTTCGAGCCGCGTCAGGCCATTGGCCATCGGGTAGGGGCCAAAATTTGCGGGGCCGAGCGCCAGTTGTACCGGTTGATCGCTGTCCGTCAGGACGTACTGGCGGTCGCACGCGAGGAACACCTCGAGGAACAGCCCACCAAACGCCGTGTCCGCATCGGCGAGTGCGTAGAAGCTCTTCGCCGTGTTGTCGAAGCGCTTGAGAACACGCTTGGCAAAGTGGCGCACCTCGGTGGTGAACCAGTGCGGGTCGCTGAGCAGTTGGTCCGCGCGCGCAGCGGTCTCGAGGTTCCCCGTGACCCGCACGGTGACAAGGCCGACGTCCGGCAGGTTGAGCCGCATGTGACAGAGGGCGTCGTCGAGCTCGCGCAGCATGCGCATGAGCCACCACTTCGCACCCTGGCGGTGGGCCGCGCGCGGATCGGTGGGCCAGCCGCTTTCGTCTTCCGGCAAACGCAGTTCGAGAGCCGCTTGGCGGCCGTCGCTGGCAACGTCGAGCCGCACGTTGCCGTAGTGGCGGCTCGGGCCGTTGACCGTGTACTCCAAGCGCTCGAGCTCGATGCCGTGGCGGTCCGCGCCGCTCGGCATTGTCGACGCCATTTCCTGTGCCATTGCGGCGACGGCTTCGCTCCAGCGCGAAAGCGGCGCGATCCGGTCGACCAGGCCCCATTCGACGGCGCGTTTGCCCTTGATGCCTTCCGCCAACGTGCTGAAGACGTCGTTGCGGTCGCGGCGAATGCGGCGTTTGTCGGCGATGCGCGTCAGGCCGCCGGTGCCCGGAAGAACGCCGAGCAGCGGCAGTTCGGGGAAGCTGACCGCGCTATTGCGGTCGTCGACGAGCAAAATCTTGTCGCACGCGAGGGCGAGCTCGTAACCACCGCCGGATGCGGTGCCGTTGAGCGCAGCGAGGAAACGTTTGTTGGAGTTCTCCGACGCGTCCTCAAGGTACAGCCGCGTCTCGTTGGTGTACTTGCAAAAGTTCACCTTGAAGCCGTGGGTGCTGGACGCGAGCATCATGATGTTGGCGCCGGCGCAGAACACACGCTCGATGCCGCCGGTGACGACGACGACGCGCACCTGCGGATACTCGAAGCGGATGCGCTGGGTCGCGTCGGCGAGTTCGATGTCGACGCCGAGGTCGTAGCTGTTGAGCTTGAGCTCGTAGCCCGGGCGCTGACCGCCGTCCTGCTGGACGCTCATGCTGAGCGTCGCAATGTCGCCGTCGACCGCGAGCCGCCAGTGGCGGTACTGGTCAGGGGATGTGCGCAGGTCGACCACGGGCGCGGGGATGCCGTGTCCGTGGGATGCGCCGTGGTCCGCGGCTTGTGTGGCGTTCTTGCTCGTCGTCGTGCTGCTCTGGCTCACGGGGACCTCGGGTTTCGCGGAAGGGGGTCGAGGGTGGGCGTTGGGTCGCGGGACCGTCTGCCGTGCACAACCGTCGGGCCGGATGCGCACGCCAGATGGCGGGCAGGTTAAGGGCAGGGCCGCGGCCCGGGAACGGCCGCCGGGGCCGCTGGCTGGGAAAGCACGGCGAGCGCCGCCGGGGACGTGGGAACTATCTTGCGCACATCACCGAAGTCAGCGCATGATAACGCCCATACCATGGGTTCGACAAGCCTGTTGTTCGAGCTTGGCCGGCGAATTCGCGCTGCGCGCCAGGCCAGCGGCCTGAGCCTTGCCGAACTTGCCCGTCGGGCCGGGGTCAGCCGGCGCTACGCGACCGAAGCCGAGGCAGGGCGCGCCAACCCGAGCGTTCTCGTGCTCGCGCGCCTCGCGGATGCCCTAGGGATCGGGCTTGCCTCCCTTTTCGAGCCCGCATCCCACCGCCCGCGCGCCGCGGAGCGCCTGGCGCTGGTTGGACTGCGCGGCGCTGGCAAGTCGACCGTTGGGCGGCTCCTTGCTCTTGAGCTCGAGGTTCCGTTCCTCGAGCTCGACCACGAGGTCGAGCGCCTTGCGGGGCTTTCTCTCGCCGAGATCTTCGACCTCCACGGCGCGGAGGCGTTCCACCGCTTCGAGGGCCTCGCGCTTGAGAACCTGCTCGCGTCGGGTGAGCGCGTGGTGCTCGCCGCCGGCGGCTCGATCACGGACGCGCCCGCCACCTTCCAGCGGCTGCTCGACACGTGTCGCACCGTGTGGCTGCGGGCCAAGCCCACGGAGCACATCGCTCGCGTGCTGGGCCAGGGCGACGGCCGGCCGATGCGCGACCGGCCGCGCGCGCTCGCGGAACTCGAAACGCTTCTGGAGGGACGTCGGCGTCATTACGAGCGTTGCGACGCTGTCGTCGAGACAAGTGGCCGCGAGCCCGCTGAAGTGGCGCGGCGGGTGTTTGACGCCGTCGCGCCGTTCGGGGCGTGACGCTGGATTTGCGTTCGGGCTGCCCATCGGCGAATTGGGCGATCGTACGCCTCGGGTGATCCCGTGAGGGGGAAGGCTTTGGTCTTTTGCCCCGGAACTTGGGCGGTTCGCTGTATCTAACGCCGCGCGACCCCGTAGGTACGCCAAAGAACGAGTCGATTTGCAAAACGACGCGCGCGCAGCGGCGTCTCCTTCCTTCCCCCCACAGGCATTTCCGCGTCCTTTCCGTTCCCGCGGGACCGCTTCCTCTTTGAATCCTATGCGTTTGTACCCGTCGTTCTTCGGCGGAGCCTGCACCCAGGGTGCGCGCTCCCGCACGTCGGTCCTTTCCTCCCTTTGCCTCTTCGCCCTGTCCGCCGCGCTTTGGTCCAGCGCCGCGAGTTCCGCCGCCCGCGCCCAGCACTCGAACCCCGTTCTTGATCCCCACGCCGACTCCTCGGTCGCTACCTCCGCCAGCGGCGGCGGTGGAGCCGGTGGAGGCACCGGCAGCGGCGGCCCGGGTGGATCGGGCTCAATGCCCGGTGATCCGAGCGTCCCGCCCAACGCAGGCGGATGGGTGGGGGAGCCGCCCGGTTTCCACGCTCCCGCGGGCATCAACCTCGCCGTACTCGTCGACTACTCGACGGAGATCGTCTTCGTCGACGGGATGAAGTCGAGTCGGAAGTGGTTGCCTCAGTTGGCCGGTCTCGGATCGCCCTGGAACACGGGGGCGCCGCTCGCGGTCGACGCCAATGGTTGGCCGCTTCTCGCGCCGGGGCAGGCGGCGGCCACGCTGATGTTCAACGCGACGGGCGGCCTGTACCCGGGCGGCACGTACGTGTGTCGCTGGGACGGCGTCGGGCAACTTGAGTTCAGCTTCGACGCGAAGGTTGCGCTCACGACACCGGGCCGCGCCGAAGTCGTCGTCACACCGAGCAACGCCGGCATCCTCCTGCGCATCGTGCAGTCGAACGCGTCTAATCCGGTGCGCAACGTGCGCTTCGTGATGCCCGGCTTCGAAGCGACGCACCTCGTGGAACCTTTCTACCCGCTCTTCCTCGAGCGCCTCGCGCACTACCAGTCCCTGCGGTTCATGGACTGGCAGCGCACGAACAATTCCGCAAGTGCCCACTGGGCGCAGCGCAACAAACCCAACACGCCGACGCAGGCCGATGAGCGCGGTATGGCAGTCGAGCACATGGTGCAGTTTGCCAACCGGCTTGGGAAGCACCCCTGGATGTGCATGCCGCACCTTGCGACCGACGATTACGTGCGCCAGTTCGCGACGCTGGTGCGCGACACGCTCCACCCGGACCTCAAAGTCCACGTGGAGTACTCCAATGAAGTGTGGAACGGCCAGTTCCAACAGGCCACGTACGCACAGTCGCAGGGGCTCGCCGCGGGCCTGAGTTCCAACCCGTTCCAGGCGCAGTTGCGCTGGTACAGCAAGCGGGCGGTCGAGATGTTCGACATCTGGATCGACGTGTTTGGCGGTCCGGGCAGCCCGGGCGCAGAGCGTGTCGTGCGTGTCCTCGCGGGTCAGTCCGGCAACCCCTGGACGGGCGAAACTATCCTCGACCACAACCAGGCGAATACGAAGGCGGATGCCTACGCGATCGCGCCGTACTTCGGGGGCGGACTGGGCGCACCGGAAAAAGCTGCGACCACCGTCAACTGGACGGTCGCGCAGGTCCTCGCCGACTGCACCAACCAGATCCTTGGCCCGCTCGCTCAGCAGATGGCGCAGAACGCGCAGGCTGCGCAAAACCGCGGGGTCGAGCTGATCGCGTACGAGGGTGGCCAGCACCTCGCCGGCGTCCTCGGCTGGGAGAACAACACCCAGCTCACCAACCTGTTCATCGCCGCGAACCGCGATCCGATCATGTACGTCGTCTACCGGCTGTTCCTCGACACATGGCGTGCGGTCGGCGGCAATACGATGGTGGCGTACTCCTCGTGCGGGGAGTTCTCGAAGTGGGGCTCGTGGGGGTCGCTGGAATACATTCAGCAGCCCATTTCGAGCGCGCACAAGTACCGCGCCCTCATCGACTTCGTCGCGGCTGAACAACCCGTCCTGCACTATGGCTCAACCTGCGGCCCGCTGATCGGCGCCGTGGGCACGCCTGTGGCGGGTGGCGCGGCGATGCATCTCATCGCCGGAAACGCGCCACCGTTCGCGCCAGGGCTCCTGTTTGCGGCGGGTGCGTTCTCCAACTGGGGGCACCTCAACTTGCCGGTCGATTTGGCGGCCATGGGAGCGCCGGGCTGCGCCCTGCACATTCCCTTCGATGTCGTGATGCCCGCCGGCGCGGGATCCCAGGGCACGTTCGTGCTGCCCTTCGCTCCGCCCCAGTATCCGGGCATTGTCGGCACCGAACTGCACTTCCAGTTCGCGTTCGCGGCGCCCGGTGCCAACGCCGCGGGAGCGGTGTTCTCGAGCGCGCTGCGCCTCGTCGTCCAAGGGTGACGACAGCTCGGCGCCCGCTGCGGCGCACGACCACCCGGTTGGGCGTCGCAGCGGGCTCACGCCGTGTTAGACGCCGTGTTAGACGCCGCGCGGCGGAACACGGCGATCGACGAGTTCGTGTGGCTGATGAACGGGTGGTAGATGTCCTCGATCAGCTCGAGACCCGCCTCTTCCAGAAGTTCGAGCAGGTCGCCGGACGTGAAGTCCGCGCGCCAGCCCTCGCGGGGATCGGCGCACTGGGCGCGATCGATGCTCGCGTAATGCAAGATCGCCACCGCGCCCGGACGCAGCACCCGCACGAACTCGTGCATGTAGCCGCGCACCTGGGGTTTTTCCACGTGCACGAACACGTCGAAGGACCAGATCAGGTCGATCGAGCCGTCGGCGACCCCTGCGAGGCTCATTCCGTCGCCCAGCAGGTACTCGATGTCGGGCCGCGCGGCGCCAAAGCGTTCGCGGCACATGTCCAGGCACTTGGGCGCGAGGTCGACGAGCACCAACCGGCGTGGATCGCGCGTCAGGATCTCTGCCGTCCAGCGCCCCGCACCCGGGCCGATCTCGAGGACGTCGAGCCCCTTCTTCAGGTGCGGCCAAAGGGTCTTTTCAAGGATGGTGCGTTTCCACAGCTCCCCAGGCGTCCAACTCTCGCCGCCGTCGGACCAGTCGTAATCGCGGCCCCAGAACCGGAGGTTTTCCTCGCGCGTCGGCATCGTGTCCCGAGTCTACCCCGGTTGTGGGGAGGCTCCGCGCGGCGCCCGTTCGCTGGTACCGTGCCGCCCCCATGCCGACCCTCGTCGCGCACAGCCACCTTTTGATCACCGGCGGAGCCGGCGCGATTGGCTCACACCTCGCGGACGCGTGGATCGCGGGGGGCGGGACCGTCACGGTGCTCGACGACCTGTCCAACGGGTCCGCCGCGAACCTTGCGGGGGCCCTTGGGGGCGGCCGGGGCTACCTCGTGACCGGCAGCGTCCTCGACGCCGCGTTGGTGGAGGACTGCGTGGAGCGCTGCGACGGGGTCGCGCACCTCGCGGCCGTAGTCGGGGTGGGACGTGTGCTCGCGGCGCCGGCCCGCACGCTCGAAGTCGGGACGCGGGGGGGAGAGCTCGTGCTCCAGGCGGCGGCGCGGCGGGGGCGTCCGGTGCTGATCGTGTCGTCCAGCGAGGTGTATGGCCTGTGCGACCGGTTGCCGTTCCGCGAGGACGAGCCGCTCGCGCTCGGTTCGCCGGAGCGACCGCGCTGGACCTACGCCGTGTCCAAGTTGCACAGCGAGAGTCTCGCCCTTGCCCTTTGGCGCGAGCGCGGTTTGCCGACCACCGTCGCGCGGCTCTTCAACACGTCGGGCCCGCGCCAAAGCGCCGCGAGTGGCATGGTGCTGCCGCGCTTCGTGGCCGCGGCGCTGCGCGGCGAAGTCCTGCGTGTGCACGGCGACGGGACTCAGAGCCGTGTGTTCTGCCACGTTCGGGACGTGGTGCGCGCACTGGTTGGCTTGCTGACGACACCTGCGGCGAATGGCCGGGTGTTCAACGTCGGCGGGGAGGAAGAGGTTACGATTGCCGCGCTCGCGGAACGCGTGCGGAGCCGGCTGGGCAGCGCCTCAAAGATCGTGTTCGAGCCCCACGGGTTTTCCCGTGGGGAAGGTTATGAGGACACGACGAGACGAGTCCCGGACCTCGGGCGCATCCACGCGCTCTTTGCTTGGCGCACGGAGCAAAACCTCGACAGCTTGATCGACGACGTGGCGCGGGGGCTCGCTAGCGATGGCCGCGCGGTTGCGGCACCGATGGGAACGCCGTAAGGCCCGGTAAGGGGGTGCGGCGCGTCCGCGCCGCAAAGGGCAATTGGCGAGGATCCAAGCGACGCCGGGGTGCGTCCCACCTGTCAGATCCGCGCGCCGGGGCGTCGTTTTCGGCTGCGCCGGCTGAGTTTTCGGCTGCGCCCGCTGAGTTTTCGGCTGCGCCGGCTGGGTCCTCGCTGCGCCCGCTGGGTCCTCGCCGGTTAGGATTTCCTAGCTCGCCGGGAGCCGGACACCGTGAAGGGTGATCCTTCGTCACCGTTCGCCCGAAACCGTACGCCCGAACCCCGCTAATGGCGCTGTCGCCTCCCGTCTCGGCGCCCTTGTCCCACACCCCTCGATCCATGAAGAAGACCCTCGGACTCCTCGTCGCCTTCGCGACCCTGGGCCTGTCCGCGTTCACCCCGAGCGCCGACGCCCAAACGCCTATCACAACCACACGCATCATTTCGGGCGCCGCGCGTCCGGTGTGGGTAGGTGCGCCCGCCGGCGATCGCGAGCGCCTGTTCGTGGTCGAGCAGAACACGCGCCTCATTCGGATCTTCAAGAACGGCGCGTTCAACGCGACCCCCTTCTTGAACGTGTCGACCGTGGCGAGTTTCAACAACGAGCGCGGCCTCCTGGGTCTTGCGTTCCACCCGAACTACGCGCAGAACGGATACTTCTTCGTCAACTACACCGGCCTCAATGGCGCGACGAACATCGTGCGCGTGAAGGTGTCGAGCGATCCCGATGTCGCCGACTTCTCGAGCGGCCTCGTCATCCTCAACATCTCGCAGCCGTTTTCGAACCACAACGGCGGCAACATCGTGTTCGGACCTGACGGGTTGCTCTACATCGGGATGGGAGACGGTGGCTCGGCCAACGACCCCGGTTGCCGCGCTCAGAATCCGGCCGAGCTGCTCGGCAAGATGCTGCGCATCGACGTCGACACGATCGACGCGACCGGTAGCTACGGCATCCCGCCCTCCAACCCGTTCGTCGGGCAGCCCCAGTACCGTCCGGAGATCTGGCAGGTCGGGCAGCGCAACCCCTGGCGCTTTAGCTTCGACCGTCTGACGGGCGACATGTACATCGGCGACGTCGGCCAGGACGCGCGCGAGGAGATCAGCTTCCAGCCCGCCGGTGTCGGCGGCATCAACTTTGGTTGGAAGGTCCTTGAGGGCAACTCGTGCAACTCGACCGCGAGCTGTGCGCCGGGCACCCCGCCCTGCGGTTCGCCCGTCTACACCGCTCCGATCCACACCTACAACCACGGGGTCGGCGGCATCTGCTCGGTGACCGGCGGCGTCGTATACCGCGGGTGCGCGATCCCCGACCTTCAGGGCACGTACTTCTTCGCGGACTTCTGCTCGTCGGCGATCTGGTCCTTGCGCTACGACGGCGCGACGGTGACCCAGTTCACGAACCGCACCGCGTCCCTTGCTCCGGGCGGTGGCCTCAACATCCAGAGCATCACGCACTTCGGCGAGGACGCCGACGGTGAGCTGCTGATCGTCGACTCGAACGGCGGCGAGGTCTTCAAGGTGATCCCGAACGGCGTCGCGCCGGTCGCCTGCCCGCCCCTCGTGGCGGACCAGGGTGTGGTTCCGATCTCGACCGGTGGCACCCAGTCCCTCAGCCTCTTTGTGGGCGCGGCGCACGCGGGCAAGCTGTACTTCCTGATCGGCTCGGCCAGTGGCACCGCGCCGGGCATCGTGCTCGATGGCCAACTGCTCCCGCTCAACATCGACACCTACACGCTGTTGACCGCGGCAAATCCGAACCAACCGCCGCTCGGCAACTCCCTCGGCCTCCTCGACGGCAATGGCGCCGCGTCGATGACGTTCAGCCTTCCTGCGGGAGCCGTCAGTCCGGCCGCAGTGGGCCTCGTGCTCCACCACGCCGTGGCGGTGCTCTCGCCCGCCACTTCAGTCGATCTGGCGTCCAACGCGGTCTCGATTGAACTGATCCCGTGAAACCCTGAAGCAGCGTCGGGCGGCCCGCCGCCGACGTGGCGCTTTCCCCGGACCCCGCGTTCCTGGCATGCCCGGGGCGCGGGGTCCGTCCGTTCGCGGAGGCTAGCGCGGGGCCGTCGGTCGCCGGATTCGAGCGAGCGCGGGTTCGCGGACCGCGGTGGGGCGCTACCCTCTTCGCCGCGGATCTGCCCTTCGCGGCATGTCCGGACACCATGGAGACTCTCGACTGCCTCGCCGCGCGCGTATCCGCGACCCAGATCGATCCGGAGCGCCCCCTGGACGGGGAAGACCTGCGCGACCTCGTGCGCTGGGCCTGCCGCGCGCCGTCGTCGTTCAACCTCCAGCCCTGGCGGTTCGTCGCCCTGACGACACCGGGGGAGCGGGAGCGCCTCTGTCGCGCCGCGGGCGCGGACTGCGTCAGTCTCGAGGCGCCAGTCGTGCTCCTGGTCCTGGGCGACCTGCGTGCGTGCGAGGACCACGCGGAGACGCTGCGGTTGACGGTGGAGAAGGGCGACCTTGTAAGAACGACCGCCGACGCCTGGGTCCACGCGGCGGCGCGCTACTTCGCTCAGCCCCAGGCCGCACGGGACGAAGCCGTGCGCTCGGCCGCGCAGGCCGCCATGTGCCTGATGCTCGCCGCCCGTGACCGCGGGATCGCCAGCGCGGCCGTGCAGGCGTTCGACGGCGATGCCCTGCGGCGTGAGTTCGCGATCAGCGACCGCTACGTGCCCGTGATGCTGATCGCGCTCGGTTATCCAAAAGCGGGGGACACCCAGCGCCAGAAGGTGCGCCTCGGTCTGGGTGTGGTCCTACACGAAGGCACCGCCGAGGGCTTGCCCGATTGACCGGGATCGCGCGCGACTCTTGCTGCGCGCGGCGGGCCACCGATGCGCATGCCCATGGCTATCGGTTGGTACTTGCAAGTTATAGTTTGCGCCAATAGTTGCCCGCGGTCCGTCCACCGTCCACCGTCCCCCAAGCCCCCCCGCATCCCCCTTGGCCCGCATCCTGTTGCTTGGCTCCGGCGCGTTGGCCGATGCCCTCGCGCGCGAAATCGCGTCCCTTTGTTCGACCCCGCTGGTCCGCGCGGAGGCGCCGCCGTCGTCGCAGCCGTTCGACCTCGTGGTCGACACGGGGCGACCCACCGCGTCGCGCCCGATCGCAACGCACCTGGGTTGGGTCCGCGCGGCGCTTGAATCGGGCGCCCACTGGGTCGACCTGGCGCGCGATCGAGAGCGGGTGATCGGAGTCCGCGCCCTCGACGAGCTCGCCAAGGAACGCGGGCGTGTTGCGCTCAGCGGCGCAGGATTTTTCCCGGGCTGGGTCGAGCCTTTCGTGCGCGCGCGCCTCGCGGACTTGAAGCGTGTCAACGAGGTACTGATCGGTTTTGCCCTCGGTGCCGGCGCGGGCTGGGACGAGAGCGACTTTGCGGACCTCCTGGGTGGCTACGGCCGTCCGATCGCGATGTCGATCGGCGGCGAGCAGACCCAGCGCGAGTTCCTCGGCGACACACGCTGGTTCGAGCACCCCGCGCCCGTGGGTCTGCGGCACAGTTCGAACGTGGACGCACCGGACCTCGCGCTCTACCTCGAAAAACCCTACCGCGCGGCGGGTGTGCGCCTGTCGTTCGCTGTGCCCACACGGTCGGCGGAGCGCTCCGTCCGCTTCGCGCTCTGGCTGCACCGGCGCGGCTTTGCCAAGAATCTGGTCGCGCGTGCCAGGCGGCTCGCTCAACGCGCGGGCGGGCGTGCGGGCGCGTCGGGCGCTCCCACCAGCCTGACGATCAGCGTGCGTGGCATTGACGCGAAGAGTCTGCCCCTCGAGCGGCGCATCGCGTTCCAGAGCACCCGGTCGACGGCGGAACTGGAAGCCCTCAGTGGCGTCCTCGCCGCGCGCGCCGCGTTGGGATTGGCGGGAGCCACCCCCCAGAGCCCCGGCGCGCGCCCCGCAGCCGGATTGGTCGACGACACCGGTTTCGAGGCGTACGTGAAGGCACACAGCGTGGCTGTACGCCGCGGCGACCTCGGCGGCTGGCGCGGATGATGTGCTCCCAGCGCCGCGCGCCCCCGCCGTACTGTTAGGCTCCCGGGCGCTCCGGAGTTCGTGCGACGCCGGAGGGGGAGCTTGTTGCATGCAGGGATTGGAAGGCGCGCTCGCGCGCATCGCGGCATTGGAAGGGGAACTCGCTGCCTACAAGCGCGGGCTGCCCGAGCGCCCCACTTCTGGCCGCCTCCGCCGGCGCGCGGCGGCGGTCGGCGTGGTGGCGGGCGCCGTTGCAACCCTCGTCGTCGCGAGCGCGTTCGCCCCACGGGCGGCCGCGCCGCAGGAACTCGTGCTGCGGGACGATTCCGGGCGCAAGCGCGTTTGGCTCGGGGTGCTCGCCAACGGCGGCGCCGGGCTCGGATTCTTCGACGAGCAGGGCAAGAGCCGGATCGAGCTCGCGATGGGCCCGTCCGGGTCGTCCGATCTGTTGTTTCTCGATGGCGGGGGACTGACGCGCGCCCATTTGGGCCTCGCCAACGACGGCGCGCCGCGTCTGCAGCTCGCAGACCCCTCGGGCGCCCCGGCGGTGGGTCTGGAGGTGGCGCCGGACGGCGCGCGACGCCTGCGGCTCGCACGTGTCGACGACGGACGTGCAGTGGAACTGCGCATCCTCGACGACGGCCGCCCGGGACTCGAAGTGCGCGGTCCCGACGGTGTCGGGCGCATTTCGCTGGGCCTGGATTCCGCGCACGGCGCGCGGATCGAGCTGCGCGACCCCGCGTCGCGCGTTTCGTTCGCTCGGCCCTGATCGACGTGTGCAGAGCGGCGCTCGCGCGGCGTCAGGCGACCGCCGCGCGCGCGGCGTGCAAGCCGTCGGCGCGGGGCGTGAAACCGTGGGCGGCCAAGCACTCGCCCAACGCGGTGAGGCAGCGTTCGACCGTGGACAGTGTCGCGCCGGCACCCATCAATCCGATCCGCCACACGCGTCCCTTCAGCGCTCCGAGCCCGCCGCCGATTTCGATCCCGTGGTGCTCGAGCATCCGGCGCCGCACCGACGCTTCGTCAACACCCTCGGGAACACGCACGACCGTCAGCGGAGCAAGGCGGCGTGCGGTCGGCACGCCGAGTTCGAGGCCCATCGATTCGAGCCCCGCCCACAGCGCGCGCGCGGCGAGGCGATGGCGCGTGAAGCGTGCGTCGATGCCCTCAAGGTGCACCTGCCGCAGCGCTTCGTGCAGGCCGTAGATCATCTGGATCGGCGCGGTGTGGTGGTACGCGCGGTCGCTACCCCAATAACCCTCGAGCAGCGCGAGGTCGAGGTACCAACTTTGCGACGGTGTGGCGCGCGCGGTCGTGCGCGCGAGGGCCCGCGGCGAGAGGTAGAGGGGTGCGAGCCCCGGCGGGCACGAGAGGCACTTTTGCGTCGCGCTGTAACACGCATCGACACCGTGGCGCTCAACCTCCACCGGCAGACCGCCCAGTGAGGTGACCGCGTCCACGACGAGCAAGGCGCCCGCGCGGTCCGCGATCGCGCGCAGGGGCGCGAGGTCCTGGAGCACACCCGTCGATGTTTCCGCGTGGACGATACCGAGCACGGCGTATTGGCTGTACTGCGCCTCGGCTTCCAACCGCTCAAGATCTGGCGCATGTGTGAACTCGGATTCGACGACGGTGACCTGTGCGCCCGCGCGCCGCGCAACTTCGGCCATGCGCAGGCCGAAGACGCCGTGGGCCGCGATCAGCGCGCGCTGGCCCGGCTCGAGCAGGTTGACGAGCGCCGCCTCCATGCCGGCGGAGCCTGTCGCCGAGAGGGCAAGCACGCGGCCGTGGCCCGGGCGCGCTCCAAACAGCGGCCACAGCATCGCGCGCACCTCGTCCATGGCGCGCAGGAAGTGCGGATCGAGGTGGCCAAGCGTCGGCCGCGCAAACGCGTCGAGGACCTGGCGCGTCACGGGGCTCGGGCCGGGCCCGAGGAGGAGTCGCTCGGGGGGATCGAGGGGCGGCGGCGGCAAGGGGTGCGGCGTCGTGGTCATCGGGGGATCGTCGGCCGTCGGAGCCGAATCGGTCAAGCGCCATCGCGCGCCCCGAGGCCGATGGGACCCCGCGGGGCACGTTCGCGGGTGACAGGGGCGTTGGCCGGGCCCCCGAGCCTGCTAGGCTGCGCTTTGACGCGCGCTGTCCCCGACACGCCAAAGCCCCCGATCCACCATGGCGACCCCGAGCCCCCACGTCATCGAAGCCACCTCCCTTAACTTCCGCGCTGCGGTGGTGGAGCGCTCCCTCGAAGTCCCCGTCCTCGTCGACTTTTGGGCCCCCTGGTGCGGGCCATGCAAGGCCCTGGGGCCGCTGCTCGAAAAGCTCGCGGATGAATACGGCGGTGCGTTCCTGTTGGCCAAGGTCGACACGGACAAGGAACAGGAACTCGCCGAGATGTTCCAGATCCAGAGCATCCCCTCGGTCAAGCTGATCGCGCAGGGGCGGCTCGTGGACGGGTTTGACGGAGCGCTTCCGGAAGCGGCCCTGCGCAAGTTCCTCGAGGCGCACGTGCAGCCGGCGGGTGACCCGTTCGCGCAAGCCAAAGCGGCCTTCGAAACGGATGATCTGGGCGCGGCAAAACGTCACGTCGAGGCGGCGCTTGCGAAGGATCCCCAGCGCGCTGAGGCGCGGTTCCTCAGCGCCGAAATCACCTTCGCCGGCGGCGACATCGAAGGGGCGCGTGCGGCCCTCGACGCCGTGCCCGACGACCTGCGCAATGGCAATCCCGGGCGGTCGCTGCGCGCGCGGATCGAACTGGCGGGGCGCGAACCCGGTGACCTCGAAGCGCTTGCGCGCGCGGCCGGGGGAGCCGAGCCGAAACCGGCGGCGCTGATCGCGTACGGCAAAGCGCTGGCCGCCGCGGGACGATTCGAGGAAGCGCTCGATGTGCTCTTGACCGCCGTGCAGCGCGACCGCGATTTCGACGACCAGGCGGCGCGGCGCGCCATGCTGGAGGTGTTCGATGCCCTCGGATCCGACAGCGACGTCGCGAGCGATTTTCGCCGCCAGTTGCAGATGGCGCTCTTCGTCTGAACCTTCTAAGCCGGTGTTCATGCTGCCCGTCGACACCCCGCGCCACCTCGAGCGTCTGCGGGCATTCCACCGCCGCGCGGAGGCGATCCTCGGATTGCCAGATAGCGTGCTGCTGGAGCCCGTTGCGAGGGTTTCCGCGTGGTCGCCGATCCAGCAGCTCTTCCACGTGCTGCTCGCCAACGAACTCGCGTACCGCAACATCCGGCTGATCGCAGAAGGCACGAGCCCCTGGCTCGTTGCGGGGGGTGGCCCGAACCTTTTGGGGTTCCTGGTGCTGCGGGCCGAGCACATCCCGCGCGGTCGCGCGAAGGCGCCGCGCATCGTGGTGCCGCCCAAACGGCCCAATCCCGCCATCGTGCGCGACACCCTGCGGTCGAACGCCGCGGCGCTCGAGTCGATCGCGGCCGGCCGCGAGGGCGTGCTGCGGGCAGGCCGCCGCGACGGCGGCACCGGGATCCCGCACCAGGATCTGGGCAACCTGGGGCCAGCGCTTTGGATCGCGTTTGCGGCCATCCACGGCCACCACCACCTTGAGCTGTGCGAGGAAATCCTCGCGCGCGCCCCGGTGCCCGACCACGGGGGCGCGGCGCCGGCATGAAGCTTTGGGGATAGGGGAGCGGCAAGGGCGCGCGGGGGCACTGGGCCCGCGCCGAATGGCCCGCGCCGAATGGCCAGTGCCGAATGGCCCGCGCCGAATGGCCCGCGCCCCTTGGACGGTGCCCCTTGGACGGTGCCCCTTGGACGGTGCCCCTCGCGCGAGTGCCGCGCCCCGCAGGGATCAATCGGGTTGTCCCTAAACCCGGACGGCCCGGGTGGTCGATGCGCCCTGCCTGCGCGCCGCGGGACGTTTGCCCGCTGCCCGTATCCCCCCATGCAATCGCCGATTCCCGCTCCGATGCCGTCACCCGCGCGCCGCGCGGCCCGGCAATTGCCCATTCCCCTTGGCCAGATCCTGCTCGAGAAGGGGCTCGTCAACAAGGACGGCCTCGACCGCGCGCTCGACCTGAAACGCCGCACCGGCGTCAAGTTTGGCAACGCGCTGATCGAACTCGGGTTGCTCAGCGAGACGGGTCTGGCCGAGGCGCTGCGCTGGCAGGGCCGGCTTGCGTGCGTGACCCTCAGCCCCAAGATCATCGACACCAAAGTCGCGCGCCAGTTGCCCGAGGACATCGCCCACCGCCTGGGAGCCGTCGTCGTCAACCGCATCGGCGGGACGGTGACCGTCGCACTCGACGATCCCGCCGACCTGTTCGTGATCGACGAGCTCCAGCGACTCCTTGGTGCGCGGATCTTCGCGGTGCACGCCGAACCCGCACGCATCCGCGAATGCCAGCACGCGGTCTACAACGCGCCGACCAACAGCATGAGCGTAGGCGCGAATTCGGGCGCGCGGATCGTGCTGCAACGGCGGGTCGAGCCCGAGCCGGCCGCGCCCGCCTGGGACGTCGCAAAGCAGGTTCCGGACCTGATGCGCGCCGTGCTGGAAGCGGCCCTCGCGGCCGATGCCACAAGCGTGCATTTCGAGCCGCGCGCGGCGGGCCTCGCTGTGCGTTTGCGCCTGCGCCAGGGTCTGCGCGAGCGCGAACTCTTGCCCGCGGAGTGGGGCTCCAAATCCATCGGCTGGCTGCGCGAACTGACGGGCTTGCCGTCCGGTCCGTCCAACGCCTGCGTCGAGGGCCGCGGCCTGATCGAGCTCGCCGGGAACGAACACCTCGCCCAGGTTTCGATCGCGCCGGGGCAGCATGGCGAATCGGCCACTGTGCGGCTTCGGCCGCGGGCCGTCGCACGCATTGCGCTGGATTCGATCGACCTCGATCCCGAGCAACGGGCAGCCCTTGCGGCGTTGATCGCGGCGCGCGAGGGTTTGATCCTTTCCTTGGGCCCGGTGGGTTCGGGTGTCACGACCGCGCTGCACGCCATGGTTCGCCAATTGGTGCGCGCGGACCGCAAGATCGTCGCCCTGGAAGACCCGCTCGAAGTGGTGTACGACGGTGTGCTGCAGGTCGACGCGGCGCGTTTTCGCGGACGGTCGCAGGCTTCCGCGCTGCGCGCCCTCCTGCGACACGACCCCGATGTGCTGATGCTCGGCGAGCTGTGCGACCGCAGCGCCTGGGAGATCGTGGAGCACGCGGCGGCATCGGGAGTTCTCGTGCTCGCGGGCCTGCGCGCTCCGAGTGTCGGGGGTGCGATGGAAGCACTCTGGCGCATGGGCGCGGGCCGCTTCGGTTTGACGCAGGTGCTGCGCGGCCTCGTCGTGCAGCGCGCATTCGGGACGGTCTGCCCAAGCTGCGCGACGAACCGCCCGCTTGAGCCGCGCCACGTCGCGGAACTCGCGCGCCTGGGCCTCGGCGTCGAGGGCTTGGCACTGCGCCGCGGCCGGGGCTGCGACGCATGCCACGCCCGCGGTGTGCGTGGAGCGCTCTACCTGCGCGAAGTTCACACGTTCGACACGGGCATGGCCGAGGCGTCCCTGCACTGGCAGAGTGCTGCTGACGTGGACGCGCAGTTGGCCGCCGCTGGCCGGACCCAGATGGTCGCTCGGGCCCTCGCGGCGGCGCAATCGGGTGCGCTGGGCGTGGACGAGTTGCTGCACGGGTTGACCCGCGGTTAGAGCGTTCCCCGCTAAGCTTCAAGGCACCCTTCGACCCCCGCGCGACCGCGCCCGAACACCATGGCCACGCTGTTCCTCGTCCACGACTCCCAGGAGAGCCCCGTCCCGCGCCAGCAGTACCTGGAGGCGGCCGGCCACACGGTGCACCTGTTCAAGAACGGCCTTGAGTGCCTGCGTGTGCTCAAGGATTCGGTGCCGGACGCGATCGTGTGCGACGTCCTGCTCGAGGGCCCCAACGGCTTCGAGTTCATCACCAACCTGCGTCGGGAGTTTCCCGCAGCCCGACTGCCGGTAATCCTGTGTTCGGGTGTCTACACCGCGCGCGGATTCCAGGACGCGGCGGTGGAGGCGGGCGCCCAGGCGTACCTCATGCGCCCGTTCGAGCTCGCCGATCTGTGCGACGAGGTCGCCCTGCAGCTCCGCCTTGCCGCCCGCCCCCAGGACGGCGCTCGCCACCTGGGCGCGGCCTAACCCGGGTTATTCACCAGCTTTGCGATCGGACGGCCCAACCGGCGGCCTTCGGCCGCCTTTCGCCCTCTGGCGGCACTTTGCGACCACGGGCGTCCCTCGTTGACCTGTTCAAGGTCGACTGTGGATCCCGCGGCCGCAAAGCACCACCAGGCGACGACTGGGGCTCGTCTGCTCGAAAACCTGATGAATGACCCGGGCTAATCGCGGCGCGCGGCCCGGCGCTGGGCCGCCGGGCTGTGGCCTCCGCACGGGGCCCAGGATCGAAGCGCAGGGGCGTGCGTAGGATCGGTCCGCGATGCACGCCGATACGCCCGAATCAAAACCGCCGATCCCGGGGGCCGCACCCGCGGCTCGGCCCCGACGCCGCCCCCGCTGGCGGTACGCCGCGTTTGCCTTTTTGGGGCTTGTCGCTGCGCTCGTGGCCGCCGTGGCGTGGTTCATGCACCTCGGTCGGCCGGTGCGCTCGGGTGAGCGCTCCATCGCCGGCTTGGGCGCGAACGTGGAGGTCTATTTCGACGACGCGGCGGTCCCGCACGTCTTCGCGCGGTCGGAGTCCGACATCGCGCGCGCGATCGGATACCTGCACGCATCCGAGCGCTTGACCCAGTTGGAGCTCGGCCGCCGCTTTGCACACGGCCGGCTCGCGGAGATTTTGGGACCCGCGTTGGTCGACGTGGACGTGCGCTCACGCCGATTGGGTTTCATGGCCGCGGCCGCCGCGTCGATGCCGCGACTGTCGGACCGCTCGCGCGTGTTGTTGGACGCGTACGCGGAGGGTGTCAACGGCCGACTGCGCGAGCGCGACATGCCGCCGATGCTGAGGCTGCTGGGTGTCGTGCCCGAACCCTGGTCGCCCGAGGATTCGCTCGGTTTTGCGGCGCTGATGGCCTACGAGCTGAGCGCGCCCCTCGACCAGGAGTTTTGGCGCGCCCGCTTGCACGGCGCCCTCGGCGCGGCCGTGGTGGAACTTTTTGGTTGGGACGGCCTCGACACGGGCGGATCCGAGGCGGCGATCGCGACACGGTTCCCGAACGGTTTTGGTGGCTCGGACGCCACGGAGGGCGGCGGACAGAGCAACAACTGGGCGGTCGGTGCGGCGCGCTCGGCGACGGGATCGGCATTGCTCGCGGGCGATCCACACCTGTCCCTGGGTTTGCCCCCGCGTTGGTACCAAGCGCGCCTATCGAGCCCCGAGTACGACGTGCAGGGCTTCACGCTGCCGGGCGTGCCCGTCGTGATCGTCGGTCAGTCGGCGCTGCGCGCTTGGTCGGTGACAACCACGGGCCTAGACGGTGAAGACAGTTTTGTCGAGGACTACGACCCGGCGACCTTCACCGTCCTGCGCGGCGACACACGTGTCGCTGTCGTCCGCCGGACGGAAACAATTGGGGTGAGCGGAGGCAATAGCGTTGAGTTTGAACTCCTCTCCACCGACCTCGGTCCGCTATTGCCCGCCGACGTCGATGGCGGATTGCCCTGGCGCAGCCTCGCGTGGACGCTGTATGCACCGGCTGACCCGCTCGAGCTGTTCACCGCACTCGCGAGCGCCCCGCGCCTCGAAGACGTGCTGACGGCGGCCGAGTCCTATGTCGCCCCCGCGCAGAACCTCGCGATCGCCGAAGCGTCGGGCCGTGTGGCCTACACGGTCGTCGGACGTGCGCCCGTGCGCGGGCGCGGGGACGGCCGCTTGCCCGCCCCCGCGTGGGACTCCTCGTTTCACTGGCGCGGCCTGGAAAGCGCCGCGGCGAATCCGCGCGTGGTCGACCCCGCAGACGGTGTCGTGGCCACGGCCAACGCGGACGTGCGTCCGGACGATTATCGCGGGGCATTTACGGCCGACTTTGCGCATCCGTCGCGGCGCGACCGCCTGTACGGCGCCTTGCGCGCGCGGGACGACTGGAACGTCGCGGACTTCGCCGCTTTGCAGCTCGACGTGCGCTCGCCGTACGCGCTCGCAGTTGTAGCGGCGCTCGGGGAGCCGCGGGACTTTGCGGGCGCTGCCGGCGCGAAGGACGCACTTTTGATCCTCGCGCCCTGGGATGGGGAAGTGCGCGGAGGGCCGGCTGCGGCGCTTTTCCACTTCGTCGTACGTGAGCTCGCCGTGGGCGTCTGGGAAAAGCTCCATCCGGACCAGCCCGTGGGCTTTGGCGTGCTGCGGGACGCCCTGCCGCGCTGGCTGAGCGCGTCCCCCGGCGGCGGACCGTCCGCGCTGGGTGTCGACCACGAAACGGTCATCGGTGCGGCGCTCGCGCGGGCGTGGTCGGCAACGCAGGCGCGCCTTGGCCCGGACCCGCGAACGTGGCGCAGCGAGGACTTGCAGCAACTGCAGCTCGACCACCCGCTTGTCGACGTGCCGATCCTTGGCCGTTGGCTGTCCCGCGGTCCGTTTGGCTTCGCGGGGCACAACTCGACGGTCAACGTGTCGTGGTCCCGTTGGCAGGGCGACAGCATCGAGGTCGCCGGTGCCGCATCCTTGCGTTTGGTCGCGGATATCGTCGATCCGGACCGGTCCCTGGGCATCCTGCCCGGCGG
>JBBRWC010000072.1:0-21491 GCA_038246255.1 Planctomycetota bacterium | reverse complement strand
GGCGTCGGGGGACGAGCTGATGCAACTCGGCGAGATCTTTGGCATTCCGCGCCTTGCGTTGGAGGACGTCATCCACGGCATCCAACGCCCCAAACACGAGATCTTCGACGAAGGTCGTTTCACGGTGCTGCGTTACGCGCGCGACATCGAGTCGATGGAGCTCGAGATGCTGGCCGTGTTCACCGGCCAGGATTTCCTCGTCACGTTCTCGCGCCAGCACCAAAGCCCGGTGGACCTGTTGCAGGAGCGCCTCCTGAATCCCCTCGGGCCGCTGCGCAGCGCGACCGTCGACTACGTGCTGTACCGCATCGTCGACGTGTCGGTGGACTCGCTCTTCCTGCCGCTCGAAAACCTCTCCGTGCGGCTTTTGGAGATCGAGGACGAATGCGAAGAGCACCCTAGCCCGCGCCCGCTGCACGAAGTCCACATGCTGCGCCGCGACCTGCGCCAGTTCATCCGCGCAGTCGTACCCGTGCGCGACGCCGTGGCCCTCTTGCCCCGCGACAAACGTTTTTTCAAGAAACAAACCGTACCCTACCTGCGCGACGTGCGCGACCACGCGGTTCAGCTCGTCGAGCTCGGCCAGCAATCGCGGGACACCGCCAACGACGTGCGCGACCTGATCCTGTCTGGGCTGAACCTGCGCCTCAACCAGGCGATGCGCCTCCTGACGGCGGTTTCGACGATCTTCATCCCGCTCTCGTTCATCGCGGGCGTGTACGGGATGAACTTCGACAACATGCCGGAGCTCTCGCATCCCTGGGGTTATCCGATCGTGCTGGGCCTGATGGCGGTGGTCGGCGCTTGTCTCGGCGCATGGTTACTGCGCCAGGGCTGGGTCGCGCGGCCGAAGGAGGACGCGGAAACATGAAAGCTTCGAAGCACACATTGGCTGGGAGGGCCCACACGGTCATTCAAACGGTGGCGGGCGCACTGCTTGCGGCACTGCTTGCGGCACTGCTCACCGCTTGCGCAAGCGGTCAAGGATCGGACCGGGAACACCATGCCCATGGCCACGACGATGCCGCCGAAGCGACCGCCGCCCCCGACGCCGTTGAAGGCGGTGTGCCCGACGGGCGAGCGCGCACCCGGTTCGACGCCGCACAGGATGCGCTCGAGAGCGTTGCATTCATCGCGGGTGTGTGGGAGCGGGAAGAGGACGAGACCTGGCACCAGGAGGTGTGGAGCGCGCCCCGCGGCGACCGAATGGTGGGCCATGCGCACCTGGTCCGTGGTGGGCGCACGTCGTTTACCGAAGCGCTCGAAATCCGCGTCCTCGCTGGAGTCGTGATCTACGTGGCGACGCCGGAGGATCAGGCGACGACCGTGTTTCCGCTCGTCGAATCGGCGCCCGGTTACGCGCGCTTCGAAGCGCCGGAGCACGACTTCCCGCGCGTGATCGAATACCGGCTGGACGGTGATGGTGCCCTCCTCGTGCGCCTCCTGGGTGAGGGTCGACCGGCGCGCGCGGACGGCGACGGCCACACCCACGCCGCCACCGAGCGCGAACTGGCACTGCGTTTTGTCCGCGGCACCGCCCCCTGAGCAGAGCGGGCTAGCCGGGGACGGCACCCACGGGTAAGTTCTTCGTGAAGAGCTCGAGGTTTCGGGTCCCCGGGCATAACGCGCGGCGAGGCGCGGCTAGGGTGGATCGATGCGCCCGGACGGCTTGCCCCCCCGCCGCCGCACCCACGCGACGGCGGTGGCTGCGGCGTCCGTGTCGTGCGCGCTCGCCGTCGCCTGCGGGAGCAGCGACCCCGTCGACCTCGCCCTGCGCTTCGAACCCAGCGACATCGTCCGCGTCGGCCCGGAGGCGTCGGATTTCATCGCGGGCGCCCAGCTCATCCGAGAGGACGGCAACCCCTGGGTGGAGATCCGTTTTGGCGAGGGTGACGCCGCGCTTGAGCCAAGCCCCTGGCCCTACATCTATCGGGCACGACTGCCCGCGCTCTCCCTGCGGCGCAGCTTCGCCCCGGGCCAGCGCCTCCCCCGCCTCCGCGCGGGCGGCGTCGAATGGCTCTACTCGGACGCGAGCGCCATCCCGCTCAATGGGTCGATCGCACCCGAAACGCTTCTCGCGCTGCGCGGATTCACGACCATGGGCGACAACCTGATCATGATCGTGCCCGGCGACGAGGCACCGCCGACGGATTTGGTGCTCCACCTGCCGCTGAGTTACGGCCGTCGGGTGGACGGACGCTGGCGGTCAGCGCTGGGTCAGCTCACCGGCGATGCGGTCGCGGTGTGGCCGGGAGAGCGCTGGGGCACGCTGCTCGAAGCGGGGCGTGGCCGCACGTTGGCAGGATTTTTCGCCGCGGATGCCGTGCCCATCGACGACGAAGCCCATCGCGCTCCGCTCGTTTGGACGGTGCACCACGACGGCGTCGAAATCGGACGCGGCAAGCTCGTGCCCGAGGTGGGGCAAGTGACGTGGTTGCCGTTTGCGTTCGAGGTTCCCAACCGCGCCGGTGTGCTTTCGTTCGAGGTCGCCGGCGGTGCGGCGCGCAGCGCATTCATCGCCCCGCGTGTTGCACCGGCACGCACGGGGAAACGCAATTCCGAGCGCGACGTCGCCCTCTTCCTCGCGGACACGTTCCGCGCGGACCTTTTAGGCTTTCCCACGCCCCTGGGGTCGCTCACTCCGACGCTCGACAGCTTCGCGCAAACCGCGGCGCGCTTTGACCGCACGTGGTCACCCGCGTCGTGGACGCTGCCCGCACACGCGAGCCTGTTCACCGGCCTGCAGCCCAGCAAACACGGCGCCTATGGCCGCAGCTCGCGCCTTGCTCCCGACGCGATCACACTTGCCGAGCGGCTGCAATTGCTGGGTTACCGCACGTTGGCGCTGACCGACGCGGGATTCGTGGCGCGTGCATTCGGCATCGACCAAGGTTTCGAAGTGTTTTTGGAGGAAGACAAGTGGGGTGAACTCGACCTTGGCTTCGAGCGCCTCGACGGGTTCCTCAACGCCGACGACGACCGCCCCCTGTTCCTCTTTTTCCACACCTACCGCACCCACGGCCCCTACCGCGTCGACCCGCAGACGGCGGAGCGCTTTGGGCCCCTGATCGGTCTCGGCCGCGAATGGGGCGAGCTGATCGAACACCTTGCCACCGTCGGTTGGAGCTGGGACGACCCCCAATCGTTTCCGATGGAACGCTCGGGCGAACTCGCCGAGCTCCGCGCGCTCTACCGCGGTGGCGCGATCGACCTCGATCGCAAGTTCGGTGAATGGCTCGCGCTGCTTGATCGCCGCGGCCGCGGCGCGGGGGTGGTGCTCTTCACCAGCGACCACGGCGAAGCGTTTGGCGAGCACGACGGTTTTGTCGGGCACTCCCTGGGGTTGTGGGACGAACAAACCCGCGTCCCTCTGCTCATCCGCGCCCCCGGGGTCAAGCCCGGCCCACGCAGCACAGGGGCGAGCCTCGTCGACGTGCCGCGCACGCTCGCCGCGCTGCTCGACATCGCGACTCCGGCGGGCTGGGAAGGTCGGGCGCTGCTCGGCCGCGGACAGGAGCGCTCCGACCCGCACGACACGGTAGAACTCTTCACCAGCCCAACGGATATCGCGCTGGTTCAGGGCCACCGGAAACTGCACGCGAAGGGCAACGACCTCGGGGCTGTCGAGGTCTTCGACCTTGAGCAAGACCCGGGCGAGAAGCTCGACCTCGCCGTCGAACACTCGACATGGGCGGCTCGCCACGTCGAAAACCTGCTCTTTCACGCCCCCGGTTGGCGTGTGCCGCGCTTCCAACTCGAGGAAGCGAACATGAACCCGAAACTGCTCGCGCAGTTGCGCGCGCTGGGATACACGGACGGAGATTGATTCGCACCGCGGCTCGGCGTACGACAGCCGTGATGGCACAACCTGGAACGTCGCCTCCCGCCCCCTTCGCCGACGGGATTGCCGGCGCCGTACCGTGCGAGCGCATCACGGTCGAGTCGGATCGGCCCGTCCGCAAAAATGGCAAGCACGTGGTGTATTGGTGCATCGCCGCGCGCCGCACACGCTCGAACTTCGCGTTGCAGCGCGCGCTTGAGCTCGCGCGGGAATGCGGCCGCCCGCTCGTCGTGTTCGAGCCGCTGCGCGCGGATTACCGCTGGGCGAGCGACCGACTCCACGCGTTCGTGCTGCAAGGCATGGCCGACAATGCCCGCGCTTTTGCTGGGACCGGGATCCTCTTCGCGCCCTACGTCGAGCCCGAGCCCGGCGCAGGCCGCGGTTTGCTCGAGGCGCTCGCGAAAGACGCATGCGCGGTTGTGACCGATCGCACGCCGATATTTTTTCTACCGCGCATGGTGGACGCGGCCGCGTTGCGGCTCGCGGCGCTCGGGACACGCCTCGAAGCGGTGGATTCGAACGGTCTGCTGCCGCTCGGCGATTCACCCCAGGTGTTCGCGACGGCGTATGCGTTCCGCCGGCATTTGCAAAAGCACCTTGGTCCCCACCTGAGTGCGCTGCCCGAGCCGGACCCGCTGCGTGCCGGCAACGTGGTTCCCCACGCGGGCCTGGCGACCGACGTTGCGAAGCGACTCGTGTTCCCGAACGCGGCGCTGCTCGAGGGCTCTGCGACCGCGCTGGCGCAGCTCCCCATCGACCACAGTGTGGCGCCGAGCCCGGTGAGCCGCGGGGGTCCCGAGGCGGGCCGCACGCGGCTCGTGGATTTCCTCGCGCGGCGCCTCGAGCGTTACGCGAGCGAGCGCAGCGAACCGGCGTCGGACGCGAGTTCTGGGCTCTCGCCCTACCTGCACTTTGGCCACATCGGCGCCGCGGAGGTCTTCACCGAACTTGCGGCCCGCGAGGGTTGGGACCGCTCGCGGCTTTCCGTACAGAAAAACGGTAAACGCGCGGGGTGGTGGGGAATGGACGAGCCCGCCGAGTCCTTCCTCGACGAGCTGATCACATGGCGCGAGCTGGGTTTCCAGTGCGCGGCCGCCGCGCCCGAGACCTTCGAGACCTACGCGTTCCAACCGGAGTTCGCGCAACGCACGCTCGCGCGCCACGCCAGCGATCCCCGCGAGCACCTGTACTCGCTGGACGACCTCGCCGCCGCTCGCACCCATGACCCGCTCTGGAACGCAGCGCAGCGCCAGTTGCTGCGCGAAGGCCACATGCACAACTACCTGCGCATGCTGTGGGGCAAGAAGGTGCTGGAGTGGTCGCCCACGCCCGAAGAGGCCTTCGACCGGCTCGTCGAACTCAACAACCGCTTCGCGCTCGACGGGCGCGACCCCAACAGCTACAGCGGCATCGGCTGGGTCCTCGGCCGGTTCGACCGCCCGTGGGGCCCTGAGCGCCCGGTGTTCGGGACCGTGCGCTACATGAGCAGCGCCAACACCGCGCGCAAACTGGATGTCGACCCGTACCTGGCCAAATACGGAGCCGCGCCAGGGCTTTTTGGCTGAGCCCCGGCGCGACCGATCAGGCCAACTTTCTGGCCAACGATCAGGCGAGGCGCTTTCCGCCGCGCATGACCATGAAGAGGCCGCCGATCGCGAGTGCGGCGCCGCCGATCAGAAACCACATGGTTTTGTCGGTAAAGCGACCGGTGAAGCCCTCCGACACGTTGTCGGCGACCGAGTCGGTGGCGTTAAACCCGAATACCAAAAGGATGAGACCAACAACGAGGAGCACGATTCCGAGGGTGCGTGAGGGCATGGCAGTAGCGCGGGGTTTAAGGGGCGATGGGCGCGTGTCGTCGCGACCTCGCTAAACACCCGGCCGGGGACTCGTGGCCCCGATTTGGGCGACTTCAAGACGCCGAAGATGCCGAACCGTAGGGTTTTGGGGCCCCTGCGCCGCCCCCGGCGCGCATGCGCACCGCGAGCATGTGGCTCGCGCCCGGTTCGAGGCGCAGTCGGTCCGCCCCCGCGCAGGCGGTTTCTACGCAGACAAATCCGGTCCAGGCGTCGCGCAGGTCGCCGAGCTCCGCGCCCTTCTTCGGGCCCGGATTCCAAACCACGGTCGTCGCCGACCCCGACGGCACCATGTCAATCCGGGTGCCCCGCACGGGATCCTCAACCCACGTGGTGCCGCCCGCGCCAGGGTACATGCGGTCGACCTCGCCCTCGAACACGATCGGACCCTCGCCTTGGGTTTTGACGCGCCCCCCATCGGCCTTGTCGATGTAAGACGCACCTTCGAGCCCGTGCACCCGCGCGCGGCGGACGTCCGCGACCGCGAGGTACGTATGGAGCGCGATTTCGCACTCGAACGCCGCGCCTGAGCGGTTCTCCACCGCAAGCTCCATTGCGAGCCCATCGCGTGCGCGCACGGCGAGCTGCAACCGGAAGCTTCCAGGCCACAACGCCCGTGTCGAAACGTCGTCGCACAACTCGAAGATCGCCTCCTGTGTTTCGGCGCATGCACGCACGGGACGCCAGGGGAGCTTGCGCGCGAAACCGTGGGCACCGCGCCCGCGCCCCGCAGGATCATCGCCAAACCACGGGAAGATGATCGGCACACCGCCGCGGATCGGCACACCTGGCTCGAAGCGGCTGTGCGGACTGAGGAACAGCAGTTCCCGCTCGGGCGCCGCCGAGCGAACGACGTGCGCGCCCTGGTGGTACACCCGGAGCGCACCGCTGAGGCTTGAGGGCAACTTGTCGGACACGGCGTTCGGGCTCCCAGGGCGCGTCAAGCGTTCGGCAGCAGCTCGTCGTCGAGCGATGTTTGGATCAGCAGCGTGCAGCCACCGCGCGTCGATTGGACGGCATGCACGGAACCGGACTCCGCGCGCTGAAAATCGCCTGTTTTCAGCTCGAGCTCGTCGCCGACCTGCAGGTCTCCGGACAGCACGTAACACTCCTCGGGACCCCCGTGGCGGTGGCCCGGGTATGCGGTGCCGGGCGCCATGCGCACGAGCATCGTGGCGTGGCGGCGCTCGATCGACACGGACAGCGGGCGCACGTCGATCCCCGGGATCGCGGTGGGCTCCCACGCGTCGGCGTCGGCGCGGCGGACGATCCACGTGTCGCTGGAATCCGTGCCCCAGCGTTTCCAGGGCTGCGCTCTTGCGCCGGTTCTTGATTCCGAGCGTGGAACAGAGTGCGCGGGCTCGTCGGCACGCGCGGCCCCAACCGCCGAATCCGCCGTCGCAATGCGCGCGCGGACTCGCTCCCACCCGTCAGCGGACGGCGGCAGCGGTTCGAGCTCCTCGACGAGCTCCGTGAGCACCCGCGCGACGTGCTCCTGCGCCGCGGCGCAGGCCTCGCACGACGCTGCATGGCGCCGCAACGCGGCGCGCTCCCCGTCGCCCAACACGAGCACCGCGTGTTCGGGCGCGGCGGCACGGCCGTCGCAGGGGGTGAGGTCAGGGGGTGAGTCGGGGGGGCGGATCATGCGGGCGATCGACTGGGCGCGTCCAAGTGGCCCCGCATGTGGCGCAGGGCGGAGCGGACGCGGCCTTTGAGCGTACCGAGCGGCTGGTTCAAGCGCTCTGCGGCTTGGGCGTGGCTGAGACCCTCGAAAAAGACGACGCGGATCGCCTCGCGCTGGTCGCGCGGCAGGGTCCGCACCGCGTGGCGCAGCCGGTCGCGCTCCTCGGCGAGCGATCCGAGGTCCGCCGGGTCGGCTTGGGCCTTCGATTCTTCCGCCACGCGGGCTTCCACTTCCGCGCGGCGCCGACCGCGGCGAAGGTGGTCGAGGGCGTGGTGGCGGGCGATCACCGCCATCCAAGCGAGCGCTGGACCGCGGGCGCGGTCGTAGCTGCCCGCAGCGATCCAGACCTTCGCAAAAACCTCGACAAGCAGGTCCTCGGCGTCCGTCCGGGAAAGCACTGTGTGCACAAGCAGAGTGTTGAGAAGGGGAGCGGCCGTGTCGTAGAGCTGCCGGAACGCCTGGTAATCCCCGTTCGCCGACGATTCGAGCCACCCGGCCAGGGTGTCTGGATCCGGGCAACCCGCAAGGAGGCCGCCCGCAGCGGGTGTGTGGGGCGTCAACGTCACAGCGGGCGGTCTTCGCCCGAGCGGCGCGACTAGATTCGGGAGCCGTGTCTGATTTGGAAGTTCGAGATCCGGGTTTGGAAATCAGCCCCGTCCCCGCGGCCGGGCCGCAACCCCGGGGCGGTATCCTTCGCGGCCCATGAACCGCCGCCCCGCCCTAGTCGCCGCCCTCGCGGGTGCCGCCGCGCTCGGCGTGGGAGCAGCGCTGGGGTCCTGGGTTCTGGCCCTGGGCGGCGCGGCCGTTCTCGCCGTGAGCGTCACCGTCGCCGTCCAAGCACCCCGCCGGGCCGCCCGGCGCAGCGCAGCGCCGCACCTCGAACCGGGCGAAAGCCTGCTGCGCTTCGGCCCGGCGCGCCTTGTACAGAGCCTGGAAACGTTTCCCGGAACCCTCTACCTCACGCCGATCCGGCTTTTGTATGTGCCGACCGAGGGCCAGCCCCGGGCGCCGAAGCGCTCGATCCCCCTCGCGGATGTGACCGCCGTCGCGCCGTTCATGGGTGTGGGTGTGCTGCCCAACGGCGTTTGCCTCACGACCGCCACCGCGGAACACCGCGTCCTCGTCCCCGCCGACCGCCACAAAGCCTGGACGGCTGCGATTGAACGCGCGCGCACCGCGCGGTGACACGCGAGCGACAGCCCATCGCGCCGACTCGGCCTGACGCTAACTTCGGCACCCCATGGCGGAAAAACTACGAGTAGGTGTGGCCGGTCACGGGTGGGCGGCGTCGGCCCACATCCCGGCGATCTTCGCCACGGGTCTGGCGGACGTAGTTGCGGTCCACAGCAGCCGGCCTTCGTCGGATGCCGAGCTCACCGCGCGCTACGGCCATTCGATCCGCGCGGTGGAATCGTTCGACGCGCTCCTCGCGGACCCCGCGATCGACGTCGTCGACCTGACGGGACTCCCCAAGGACCATGCGCACCAGTCGATCGCGGCCGCACGCGCGAGCAAACACATCCTCGTCGAGAAGCCGATGGGAATGACGCTGGAAGAAGCACGCGCAGTGCACCGCGCAGTCAAAGATGCGCGGGTTTCATACTGCATCTGTTTCGAGGTGCGTTATTCAAACCAGTTCCGCGCGCTGCACGGGTTGCTCCAAGCGGGTTTCATCGGCGCTGTCCACCTCGCCGAAGTCGACTACTATCACGGTGTCGGTCCGTGGTACGGCCAGTACCGCTGGAGCCACCGCAAGAGCGAAGCGGGGTCCAGCCTCCTCAGCGCGGGTTGCCACGCACTTGACGCACTCCTGTTGATGGTGGGTGAAAGCGTGCGGCCAGTCGAAGTCACCGCCCTTGCGACCGCGTCGAAAAGCGCACACTTTCGTGCGTATGACTTCCCGACCACGCAGGTCAATCTGGTGCGCTTCGAAAACGGTTGTATCGGCAAAACGACGTCCTGCCTCGACGCGCTGCAGCCCTACCACTTCCGCGTGCACGTGCTGGGCTCCGAAGGCTCGATCGATGGCGACCGCTTCCACAGCGAGAAGATCGATGGATCGGTCCGCAGCCGCTGGAGCCAACTTTCCTGCGGTGTCGTCGACTCGGGCGACGTCAAGGACCATCCCTACGAAGCCCAGTTCCGCGCGTTCTTCCAGTCCATCGTGGACGGAACGCCGATGCCGCTGACCGGCGTCGATGCGGCGCTGCGCACCCATGCCTTGCTTTTTGCCGCGGACCACTCTGCGGCAACGGGCCGCACCACTGGGGTGGAGCCGATCCCGTGAAACCCCGTGTCCTCGCGCTGTTTGCCCATCCCGACGACGTAGAGTTCCGCGCGGCGGGCACGCTGGCGTTGCTCGGCGCAGTGGGTTGGGAACTGCACTACGCCACGGTAACGGCGGGTGATTTGGGTGCGTTGCGCGGCACGCGCGCGCAGATCGCCGCGACGCGGCGCCGCGAAGCCAAAGCGGCGGCAAAAGCCCTGGGCGCCAAGTGGCACCCACCGTTTGGCTCCGACATGCAGGTGGTGTACTCGGTGGTGTTGTTGCGTCGCGCGGCGGCGCTGGTGCGCAAGGTTGCTCCGACGATTCTGCTCACGCATCCGCCGGTCGATTACATGGAGGACCACACGCAGACGTGCCGGCTCGCGGTGTCGGCGGCGTTCATCCGCGGCGCGCCCCTGTTCCGCACCACTCCACCGCGGCCGCACGTGTCCGCGGACATCGCCGTGTACCACAGCACACCCCATGGGCTCGTCGGGCCGCTCGGGGAACCGCGGCGTCCGGCGTTTCTCGTGGACACCGCGAGCGTGCACACCACGAAACTCGCTGCCCTTGCCCTGCACAACAGCCAATTGGAATGGCTCGATGCCACCCAAGGCGAGGGCAGTTACGTCGCGGCGGCCGATCGGGAATCGCGTGCTCTCGCGCAGCTCGTGCCGCACCTTCACCATGCGGAGGGCTGGACGCAGCACCACCCCTTGGGTTTCGGCGCGCTCGGCAGCAACCCCCTAGGCGCGGCCCTAGCCGGCCACGTTCATCTGCCCGTCGACTAGCCCGAGTTATTCATCAGCTTTCCATCCGACGGCCCAAACGGCGGCCTTTCGTCGCCTGGCGGCACTTTGCGGCCGCGGTCCTCCTCAACGACCTGTTCAAGGTCGCCTCCGGGCCCCGCGCCCGGAAAGCATCACCAGGCAAAGACTTGGGCTCGCCTGCTCGAAAAGCTGATGAATAACTCGGTCTAGCGAGCAGCTTGTGCCGCGAGGACGTGGTCCATCTGCGCGAGGATCTGCGCGAGGCGCGCCCGATCGCCGCCGCCCACTTCCGCGGTCATCCACGCGTCCGGACGCGCGGAATAACCGATGTCGTCGAGCGCCGCCATCGTGCGCGGCCAGTCGACGTCGCCCGCGCCGATTTCGACGTCGAAGCCGCGCCATAGGCCCTCGTCGTCGCGCTTTGAGCGGCTGTAGTCCTTCGCGTCGAGCTTGAGGATGCGCGCGCCCAACGTGCGAACCCAGTGTTCCGGCCACGCGTTGCGCACGAGGTTGCCAAGGTCCAGGTACCAACCCACCGCCGCACTCTTGAAACTGTCGACGTACGCCGCGGCTTCCAAGGGGCTCAAAAGGAAGTGGTTCCAGACGTTTTCGAACGCGATGGCGACTCCCAGTTCCTCCGCGAGCGGCACGAGCGTCGTGATCTCCGCGCGGGAGCGTGTGTGCACGTCGGCGTAGTGCATGCGTGCATCGACGACGCTGGGCACGAGCAGCACCGTGGTGGCCCCGTAGAGCTTAGCATCGCGCAAGGCGCGCTCGAGGCCCGCGCGCCCCTTCGCGCGCACCGCGGGATCGGGATCACCCAGCGTGTAGCGCCAGTGCCACGCGTCGACGACTCCGGGAATGGCGAGACCTGAGCGATCCTTCGCCGCCAAGACATCGTCCGGATCAAAATCGTTGGGGCTGTCGAGTTCGACACCGTCGTACCCGAGGTCGGCGAGCAGCGCGAACTTCTCCGCGAGTCCCGCGCCGTCCCCGACCATGCCGTACTTCACGGCGCGCTTAATGGCCCGCCGCGGCGCCGGCATGACCGCGGCGGCGCTGTCCTGCGCACGCGCAGCACCCAGCGCCGCCGCCACCAATGCCGCCGCACCCACCAGGACACGCCGGCGTTCGAAGGAATGTGCCTTCAAAGGAAGGAGTAGGTCCCGGGGACCGGTTCGTCGAAGCTGTGCGCCAGCGCGCCAAAATCGAGCACCCCATCTTCGATGCCCGGCGGACCGAGGCGGCGCTCGCTGTTCAAAATCTCTTCCCAGGTGATCGCGCGGCCCGTGTACGCCGCATCGCGGCCGAGGATGCCGAGCAGGTTGCTGCGCGCCATCCACGTGCCATCGTTGATCGGCTCGCCGGCGCGGATCGACACGACAAGTTCGTCGAGCTCGGTCTGGTACATGTCATTGCCCTCACCCTCGTACTCCCACGCGCTGCCTTCGCCGTAGGGCTCGATGCGGTGGTGCGGCGCCCAGTTTTCAATGATGGCGCGACCTTTTGTGCCGTAGATGAAATCGTTGTTTTCGCCGTAGCTGTTGGGCCATTGCCGAGCGTTGCAAAACGCGCGCGCACCCCCTTCGTACTCGTACACCACCGCAAAGTGGTCGAACGTGTCCCCTTTCTCCGTACCCGATCGGGTCTGGCATCCCCCCACGCTGATCGCGCGCACGGGCGGACGGTCGCGCAATGCCCAGGACTGCTTGTCGACCGAGTGGATCGCCTGTTCGACGAGATGGTCACCGGAAAACGCGCGGAAGTGGTGCCAGTTGCGCAGCATCCACTCGACATCGCTCCAACCTTCCTGGCGCGGCCGCGTGGCCAGCGGACCCGCGAAGTAATTGGTGTAGACCGTCTGCACATCCCCGATCGCGCCGTCGTGGATGCGCGCAAACAGTTCGCGGTGGCGGACGTTGTAGCGCCAGCAATAACCGGACACGAGGCTCAGGTTTTTTGCGCGCGCCGCCTCGGCGGCGGCCTCTACACGCCGGATGCCGGGCACGTCGACGGCCATCGGCTTCTCGCAAAACACGTGGCAGCCCTTTTCGACGGCATACGCAAGGTGCGCGGGGCGGAACGCCGGCAGCGCCGTCAGGAGCACGATGTCGACACCGGAATCGATGACCCGCTTGAAGCTCTCGAACCCGGCGAAGCGGCGCTCCTCGGGCACGTCCATGCGTGCGCTCGAACCCTCTTCGGCGAGCGCTCCCTCCAGGTATGCACGCGATCCCTCAAGCCGATCGGCGAACACGTCCCCCATCGCCCACAGGACCACCGATCCCGCTTCCGCGTGCATCGCTTGCCACGCGGCGCCCGTGCCGCGTCCGCCGCAACCCACCAAGCCCACACGGAGCGTGCGCGGCGCCGTTCCTCCCTGCCGGGCCGCGGCGGCACGCGGAAACAGCAGCGGTAGCGCGAGGGCCAGTCCGCCTCCGAGCAGCGCGCGCCGGGACGGGCCGTAACCGGGCTCGAGGAGAGTGTCGAAGTGCGTCGGACGGGGCGGTCGGGGCATCAAAACCTCAGGAACGGGGGAGCAAACGTCGGCCGGGGGGACCGCACTACGATACGCCGGGATGCGCCGCGTGGGGTGCGCGCCGGGTTATGGGTCGGTCGCGGGCGGCGCCGCGGGCGCTGTTTCGCACAGCACCCGAAAACCCGCAAACGGCGCGTCCGCGAGCCACCAGCGGCTTTTTGGCAGGTTGGGATCGCTCGCATTCCACACCGCACTCGGACGCTTGCGCGCAACCGCGCGGACATCCGCGGCGGTGTCCGCGTAACTGCCGCCACACAGACGCCCTTTCCCGTCCGCACTGGTCACCCACTCCGCGACGTTGCCGTGCATGTCGAAGAGGCCAAACGCGTTGGGCGCGAGCGAGCCCACCCGGCGGGTGCGGCGCTGCGCGTTGTCCTTAAACCACGCAACGGACGTGGGACCCCGTTCACCCGCCGGCGCCGCGCCATCTGCGGCCGGTGTGTGCCACGGACCGGGGCCGCCAGCGAGCGCCGCGTGCTCCCATTCGAACTCGTCGGGCAAGCGCCAACGCTGGCCCGTGTGCGCGCTCAACCAGTCGCAAAAGCCCTGCGCGGCCGGCAGACCGATCGAGAGCGCGGGGAAACCCTCGCGGCCAAAACCGCGGTCGGCGCTGATGTACGGCTTGCTGGGGCGTGCAATCGCGTCGACCCCTGACGGAACTGCGGGCCCATCCGTAGCGAGCACGAACGCGTCGAACATGTCCCAGGTGATCTCGGTCGACGCGATCCAATAGCCCCCCACCGCGCGCTCGCCGCCCGCGCCGTCGCCCACACGACCGGGCAGGATCGGCTGCATCGTCAGGTGCGCGAGGGAGCCCGGCACGGCCATCCGAAAGGGATTTGCCGGTGCGCTCGCCATCTGCGCAGTGGGCACGGGCGGGGGTGGTTCCTGCGTCCCCGCGGGCGCAGTGGAGCTGGCGAGGACAAAAAGGGCGGCGCTCCACATGGCAGCTTGGTGATAACCGACGGGGCGCGGACTTGCACACCCGGCGCCGCCGCGGCGATGCTCGCGGTCCCGACCGCTGCACCCGACCGCATCACCCGGGCCCCAAACGACGCTCCCCATGCACCTCCTCATCCTCCTCGCCGCGTCGATCTCGTTTGCGGGGCCCGAACTCGAGCGCCACGAGTTCCGCGCACCCGTGTTTGGCATCGAAGCGCGGATCGTGGTCTACGCGGCCAACGAGGCCCAGGCGCGCACCGCCGCGGACCAGGCGTTCGCGCGTGTCGCGGACCTCGATTTTGCGCTCTCCGATTGGCGCGACGACGGGGTGCTCGCCGAACTCGCCCGGCGCGCGGGCAAGGAGCCGATGGTGGTGCCCGCGGAGCTCGCCGAGTGCCTGGACACTGCGATCAAGGTCGCATGGGCATCGGACGGTGCGTTTGATCCCACGGCGGCGCCGCTCACGCACCTGTGGCGCACGGCGCGCGCTAACGGGGTGCTGCCGGATGCCGCCGCGGTCGAGACGGCGCGGGGGAAAGTGATCTTTCTCGCGCTCGAACTCGAACGCGGCGCAACGGACACCGTGCGGCTCATGAGCGCGGACATGGCCCTCGATCTTGGGGGTGTTGCAAAGGGTTATGCCGCGGAAGAGATGCTGCGCACGCTCGAGCACGCGGGGGTCCCGGTCGCGCTCGTCGATCTCGGGGGCGACCTGGCCCTTGGGGCTCCGCCGCCGGGACGCGACGGGTGGCGCGTACGGGTCGGGCTGCAGGATCTCGAACTCGCAAACACTTTCGTCGCAACGTCGGGCGACAGCGAGCAGTTCCTCGAAGCGGACGGTCAGCGCTGGTCGCACGTCGTGGATCCGCGCACCGGATGGGCGCTCACCCATGGCCGTTCCGCGACAGTCATCGCGCCGCGCGGTGCGTTGGCGGACGCCCTTGCTTCGGCAGCCACGGTCATGGAGGTCCGCGCCGCGGAACGCGCCGTGGATGCATTCGACGGCGCGCGGCTTTTCATGCACCACCCCGACGCCCGCAACCTCTTCGACGGCGCGACTCTCGCGGGTTGGACCCCGCGCGGGGGCCGTTACGACGGCGACGCGCGCTGGAGCGTCGAAGACGGCGCGATCGTGGGCCGCACGGGCAACAACGGCGCTGGCGGGCTGCTGTACACCGAAGAAGTGTTCAGCGCATTCGAGCTCGAGCTCGAGGTGTCGATCGACTATCCCTTCGACTCGGGCGTGTTTTTCAACATGCTGCCGAGCGCAGCCGGGTTGCGGGGGTATCAGGTGACCCTCGACCATCGTCCCGGCGGCGAAATCGGCGCGCTTTACTCGGACGGTTACCTCGTCCACTCGAAGGATGCCGCGCTGCGGCGCACGGGTTGGAGCCACGTGCGCGTGCGCGCGACGGGGTTCGACGCGCGCGTCGAAGCGTGGATCGATGGCGAGAAGGTGCTGGACCACACGCAGCCGCCGGACTCGAAGGGATTCGCTCGCCACGGTCACATCGGGTTGCAGGTCCACGACGCCGCGGCGGCGGACCGCGACGCGGACGGCGACAAAGATAGCAACGAACGCGCGGCGCGGTTTCGCCATGTGCGCATCCGCGAACTCGCGGTGCTCGAGCAGGCGGCAAATTTGCCCGCAAGCAACGACCCCATCGACCCCCTCAAAATGTTCAACGGCTGGGACGACTGGCTGAAGCGCGGCGCGGAGGGGTTCCAAATCACGGGCGACACCGACGGGTATCGGTTCGAAGCGGGCGAGCTGATCATCCCCGCCCATGGTTCTGGGCACATCGGGACGGAACAAACCTTTGGCGACTTCGAGCTCTCACTCGAGTTCCAGCTCGCTCCCTTCGCAAACTCCGGTCTCTTCCTGCGCGCGGCCCCTGGGGATTCGAATCCGGCGTTCTCGGGCGCCGAGATCCAGCTCATCGACGACGCGGGTTGGGAGGTCGCGACCGGACAGGCGCTCACCCCCACGCAGACCACGGGATCGCTCTATGGTTCCGTGCCCGCACCCACCTGGAAGCGCCTGCGCCCACCCGGGGAGTGGAACCTGATCGAGGTTCACGCGCGTGGCCCGCGCCTGGCGCTTGCACTCAACGGCCTCGTGCTGTGGGACGTGGACACCCATGCGCTGACCGCAGAGCCGCCCTTCCGCGAGCGCGCGCGCGCGGGGTTCATCGGTTTGCAGCGTTACGGCGCGCCGGCGGTGAGCGGGGAATGGTCTGTGCGCGCGCGGCGCGGCTTCGTTCACCAGCTGCCGCAGGCGCGATAGTCCGAGCGGCTCCAAAGTCCCATTCAGGTGCCCTTGGGACCGTCGCCGCGGGCGCGGTCGTCGCGCAGGCGGTCGGCGCCGCGTTCCAGCAGGCGCGCGAGCGACGTGAAAAGCGCTCCCGTGGCTTCGCGCGCGGCGGACGCGCTCGCCGACGCTGCGCCGCGGGCGGCTCCCGCAGGGTCGCGCCGCAGCGCGGCCAGCGCCGCTTCGATGCCGGGCCGTGCGCCTTCGAACGTCCGGCTCGCGTGCGCGCCCAGGTCGCCCAGGCCCTCCCTGGTCTCCCGGGAGAGCCGCGAAAGGGGCTCACGCACGGCGTCGGCGAGGCCCGCGCGCAGGGACTCGAAGGAGCCGCGCATCCGCTCGACGTCCTCGGAAGCAAACGCCTTCCCGCGGGCAGCGGCTTCCTCGATCGCGAGGCTTGCACCGTGCGCCGCCCGGCCCAACCCGTCGCCCAAGCCATCGAGCACCTCGCCAAGCGTCTGGCCGCGCTCCGTCGCGCGCACACGCTCGATGCCCGCCGCCGCGCCGTCCGCCGTTGCGCGCGCGACGTCGACAAGCGCGTCGATCGCGCCCGCCGACTGCTGCACGGCCCCTTCGACCGCCGCAGCCACGCGCTTTCGGACCTCGCGGCCTTCCGCCACGATGCCTTCGATGGCCCGCGCCAATCCAGCGCCCAGGGGTTCTTGTTTTTCCATAGCCTCAACCATAACTGTCTCCGAGCGGGAACGCCCAATAAGGCGCCGCAACCGACTGCGCGGCGAGCCTCCACAACCTCATCCGGGCGCGCCCCGTCGCCGTCAGGAGACCCGACCGATGGCCATGCCCGGCAGGAACAGAACCAGGCGGTCGCCCTCGGGCCACAGGCTTCCCCCGAGGACATCCGCCGAGGATTCCGCGAGCGCGGTAACGAGCTCAAGCTCGCCGGCCGTCGTCGGCCGGCGCCTGTCCACACATTCAAAAACGAGCACACCACCCGGGTCGCGGCGCGCTTCGAATGCGACACGCAACTTGCGCTCGGCCGAAGTGCCCGTCCCCAGCAGTGTTTCCGCGATCTGGCCGACCAATCGGCGCAGGGACGCCTCGTCGGCGACGACGGAGGGCAGCGGGGCGTAGGAAACAATCGAATGGCCCGCGCCCAGGCCGCGCGCAAGATCGGCACACAACGCTTCGAGTTCGACCGTAGGCGCGGGCGAGGGTTGCATCACAGAACGTGTGAAGATCGCTTCGAGTTGGTCGATTCCCGTCGACAGCCGGCGCTCGGCGGCGCGGGCCGCTTCGAACGCCGGGCTGGGCGCCGCGTTGCCTTGGCCCGAGGCCATCACGTATTCGCGCAACATCGCCAGAGGCGCCACGAGGGACCGGGCCGTCGCGCTTGCGAGCTGGAGCAATTTCGCGCTCTGCGATCCCATCGGCTGGTCGTAACGCGCGAGGTCGCACTCGAATGCCTTGCGCTGCACGGCGTGGCGCAGGGCGCGTTCGAGCGCGTCGGCGGTGAGGCTTTGCTTCAGCAGATAATCCTGAGCACCGCGGGCCAACGCCATTTCGGCCAGTTCGCGGTCGTCGAGGGTCGTCAGCACGACAACCGGGGTTTCACGCGCGGCGAGGACGACGGGGTTGAGCAACTCGAGGCCACTCGCGTCCGGCAAATGCAGGTCGAGCAGCACCGCCCCATAACGCTCACTGCCCAGCGCATCGACCCCCGCGCGCAGCGTTTCGCGCACATCGACCTGGATCGCCCCGCCGGGCAGGACCTGACAGTAC
Organism: Planctomycetota bacterium; assembly: GCA_038246255.1. Taxonomy (GTDB): domain Bacteria; phylum Planctomycetota; class UBA1135; order UBA1135; genus RI-242. The sequence goes on along the minus strand of JBBRWC010000072.1, from coordinate 3,545 downwards.
GCCCGAATGAGCGCCGCGTGGTCCGCGTCGTCCTCGATCAAAAGCAAACGACTCACACGCATAGACAACTCCGTTCAAGGACCATCGGCTGCCCCCGCCGGATCCGGAAATGCGGGCTCCGTTGTATGGATCTGTACTTCTTTGGACTCATTGGCGCAGTGCCGCCCCCGCGTCGCATACCGCCCAATAACGGATCACATCGGCGAGCCGCGCGCCCATCTGGCGGCCATCCACCGGCTTCACGACATAACTGTTGGCGTGCAGGTCGTACGCACGCCGGCGATCGCGCGGTGCGTCGGAGGTCGAAAGGATGACCACCGGCGTGCGGCGCAGGGCGGCGTCGGCCTTCACGCCCATGAGCACGTCGAAGCCGCTCGTCAACCCGAGGTCGAGATCGAGTAGCACGAGGTCGAAGTCCCCATGCCGCAGGCGCTCGAACGCCTCCGTGGGCTCACAGACCCACTCGATGCGCGCGACCCGCTGGTCGTACTGCAGCGTGATGCGCAGGAGCGCCGCGTGGTCGGGGTTGTCCTCGACCAAAAGGATGGAGAGTTTGCGCACAGTGCTCAATCCAGCGTCGCTCCCTTGGACCACGCGGCCTCCTTAGCTTCGATGATTGGTTGGTCGTCGGAGCGATCGATGTCGACCGCCTCCGGTTCTTCCGTTGCGACCCGCGGCAACGCGACCCAAAAGGTCGCTCCCTTGCCCGGCGTCGACTCGACCCACACACGCCCACCGTGGACCCGCGCCACCTTTTCCACGAGCGCGAGCCCGACGCCCGTGCTGCCATCGTTGCGGCTCAGGCGTTGGAACAGTCCAAAGATCCGTTGCTGGTGCTCCGGCGCGATGCCGGGGCCGTCGTCGGACACGAAGTAGTGCACGTGGTTTTCGTGCAACTCAGCTCCGATGCGAACTTCCCCGTTGGCGTCGGGGTAATTGTGGTTGATCGCGTTGACGATCATGTTTTCGAACATCGCGCCGAGTCGTCCGGCATCGGCGGGCACGGGTGGAAGCGGCGTGGTGATCTCAATTCGAAGTTTGGAACCCGCGGCCCGCGCGCGCAGTTCCGCGGCGAGTCGCTCGACGAGCGCCTGCACGTCGACAGAAGTGTGCGGGCCAAGGGCGCGGCCGGCGCGAGCGAGGTCGAGGAGCCCTTGGGTCAGTTCACCCAGGCGCTGGGAGGCGCGCTCCACACGCGCTAGGTTTTTCTCCAGGTTTTCGTGACGTCCCTGGTTCAGCTCCGCGCGTGCGATCGCGACGAACCCCCCCATGGTCACGAGCGGCGACTTGAGGTCGTGGGCGATCGTGTGGACAAACTGCTCGAGTTCCTGGGACTTTTGGCGCAGCGTATGGTTGCGCGCGCGCAATGCCGCCTGGGCCGCCCGCCGCGCTTCGTTCTCGCGGGCCAGTTGAGCGTTGGCGCGGACGATGCTCGGCAGCGCGAGCGCACGCGGCACAACCGGTATCAACGCGATCAATGTGAACCACGACACCGCCGCAGTCGTGACCTTCACACCCGTCAGCACCCGATAGGACGGCTGGTAGAACATCATCGCGTCGATGAAATGCCCCAAACCACAGCTCATGATGAACGCGCAGAAGAGCCAGAAAACCCCCGGGAAAGGCAGGTCGCGACCGCGGCGGAGGGTCAGGATCAGGAGCGCCACGGGGATCGCGAAGTACGCTCCCGCGATCGCGAGGTCCGCGGCGATGTGGGTGTAACCGTGGAGCGCGCTCCATTCGCCGCAGTGCCAGCGCTGGGGCCAGTCGGAACTGTCGAACAACCAGCGCAGGAAATCCATTAGGTAGAAGCACCACAGTGCTCGTTCGGGTCCTTTCTGTACCCAGGCATTGCACAACGCAAGCGCGCGGGCCATGGTGCACGCGCCTCGCCCACGCCTAGCCCACCCCCGGGTCCGGTACCCTCTCGCGATGGTCTTTGAAATCGACGTCCAGGCCCTTCCTCTCGATCGCGCGCTCGCTCTGCGCGCCGGTGGTGTTGCCGCCCTTTCGCCGTCCCTCGGTCAGCACCGGGTTGTGTTTGCGGCGCACCACGCGGCCGTTAGGTTCCTCGCGGCGGCGGCACTGGGGGTGGCTCTCTTGGCGACGGGATGCGAACGCGAGGGGGAAACACCGCGGGCGGCGCTTCCCGACGATGCCAGCCAATGTGTCGAAAACCTGCGTGCGATCCACGCGGGGCTCGTTGAATACGCACGCACGCGGGGCGCCCCGCCTCCGGGCAGTGGCGTGCGGTTTTTTGCGGCGCTGGTCGCTGATGGCGTCTGGCCGGCGGATGGCGAGCACGTCGCGCGACTTTCGTGCCCGGGATCGACGTCAGAACTGCGCGGCGCCGACATGCCCGTTGACCGTCGTTTCGCGGATCTCGCCAACCTGGACGAGGGTTGGTCCGCGTACGCCGGCCGCGACCAGGAGCGCGCGCCGCTCGGCACGTTCCCAGGCCCCGGAGTCGACGCCCTCGTCGCGTGCGACAACCACGCCGGCGCGAACCACGTGGGCGTGACCAACGCCCTTTTTGCCGACGGCAGCGTGGTCAGCTACGAGCTCGCGAAGGAGATTGCCGCGGGCCACCTCCCCGCTGGCACCCTGTTCATCCCCGTCGGTCCCGACTCCCCAATCGCAGCCCTGCGACCGCTGCGCCCCGACCCGCCGCGGTGACCTTCACACACCCGCTCGATCGATCTCCCACGACCTCGCGATGACCTCCAACGCCGAACACCGCCCGCCGTCACCGTCGAACGTGTCACCGTCGAACGTGTCACCGTTGAACGTGTCACCGTTGACCGCGTCGCCGTCCGCTCAGCAACCGCGGATCGGCGTGCTCACGATTTCCGACCGCGCGAGCCGGGGCATTTACGAGGACATCTCGGGCCCCGCCATCGAAACGGCGCTCCGCGCCTATCTGCTGACGCCGTGCGAGTACGTCTTGCGTGTGATTCCCGACGAGCAGCCCACCATCGAAGCGGCGCTGCGCGACTTTGCCGCCGCGGGGTGCGCCCTCGTGTGCTCCACCGGCGGTACCGGCCCGAGTCCGCGGGACGTGACCCCCGAAGCGCTGGAGGCCGTGTGCGACCAACTCCTGCCGGGATTTGGCGAACTCATGCGCCGCGCGTCGCTCGATGCCGGTGTGCCGACCGCGATCCTTTCGCGCCAAACCGCGGGCACGCTCGGTTCCACGTTGATCGTCACGTTGCCGGGCAAACCGGCCGCCATCCGCGTGTGCCTCGATGCCGTCTTCCCGGCGATCCCCTACTGCATCGACCTCATCGGGGGACCCTACTTGGAGGGCCAACCCGCCGTGGTGCAGGTGTTCAGGCCAAAATCCGCCTGACGCCGCGCACGCGAGCTCTCACGGATTTAGCGCGGGGCGGGTGTCGGCTTTCGGATCGGTGTAGTCGCGGCGCCTGCCCGCGCGATGAAGGCTGCAGCCGCCTTCACGACGGGTGCCCGCGCGGGGTTCGCCGTCCCCTAAAAGGAGCTCCGCGGGCTCGTGGCGCCCATCCCGGCCCACGCCTCCCCGCTCGCGG
>JBBRWC010000071.1:0-21716 GCA_038246255.1 Planctomycetota bacterium | reverse complement strand
TCCGCGAGCCGCGCGAGCGCCGCCTCCAATCGCGCGAGCAAGGGCGCCAGCGCTTCGCCGCGCAGGCGCGGCCGCAGCATGCGCGCCGTGTCACCGGGTGTCACGTTGAGGCCGTCGGGGCGGTTCGCGGTCGCCGGGCGCCGCTCGAACGCTCGGATCAACAAATCCACCGCGGACTCAAGATCGCGGCCTTCGAGCGCAAGCCGCGCGCGACCCGCCAACGCCAACGCGGCGTAATGGTCCGCGCTGTCCTTCACCTCGGGTTCGCGCTGCACGGCATTGACGAAGTGGATGTCCGAGCGGGCATACGCTTCGTCCGCGGACTTCGCGCCCCAACGGCGGCGGTGGTGTTCCGCGGTCAAGAGCGCGGCGTACCCCCTGAACCACTCCGATCGCACCCAATCCGTGTGCTGCGCCTGGAGATTTGTGTATTCGTTTTCGATCTCTTCGCCGCCTTTTTCGATCGCAATGCGCACGCAGTAACGCTCGTGCAGCTCGAATGCGTCGAGGAATCGTCCGAGACCCGCCCAGAGCACGCGGTCAGCCTCACCGAGGGCGCCCAGCGTACGCAGGAAGTCGTGGTGCGCCGCGATGTGCGCGGGAAGCCCGTGGGGGTGGCGTGCGAGCAAGTCGTAGGCGGCGTGCACGTCGGCAAGCCATGCTTTCGGCCATTCGCGATTTTCAGCGAGCGCGTCGCGGATGCCTTGCTCGCGCGCGTGCGCAAAGATCGCGAGCACGACCATCGACGTCTGGTCGTTGGCGACATCCGGCAGATGCGCCATCGCAGCTTCCGCGTGGGTGCGTGCCGCGGCGGGGTTGCTGCGCTCGTTTTCGAGTCGAGCGAGCAGCGCTTCCACTCGCCATCCCGTTGCACCCTGCTCCTTTGCGGCGCGGGCCGCGCGGTGCGAGTCCTCGAGCAGAAGTTTGGCGAAGTCCCCGGACGTCTCCGGCGCGGCCGCAAGCGCCAGCGCCGCTTCCGCCTCGTCAAGCTGCATCGCAGCGCCCGCTAGGCCCTCGGCATCGGGCATGCGCGGCGCGGAAAGTCGCGCTTCCGCCGCTTGGCGGTCGAGTTCGTGCGCGGGTCCACCCGCGATGCGCGCATTCCACGCTTCGACGTCCATCGAATACGAACGTTGGGCGAGGCCGCGCTGCACCGACGCAACCGTGCGCGCGCGCAGGGAATCGGCACCCAGGCGCTCGAGCGCCGAAACCAGGCCTTCGCGCTCGGCTTCGGGCATAGGCCGACTCAGCACTTCCGTGACGAGGTGCACAGCGTCCTCGGATTTGGCCTGTGCGAGCGCTGAACGGGCAATGGCTGCCAGGTCCGGATCAAAACCGAAAAGCCCGCGCCGCAGGAGTTCGAGCGGAGCATCGGACCCCAACTCGCGCGCGCGCTCGAGCAACGCGCGACGCAGCTCGCTGTCGCCCGAATCGAAGGCCGCTTCCACCGCCAAGCGGTCCGCGATGTCGCGGCTTTCGACACGCTCGACGATCGAGCGGTCGCCGCGCACGGTGCGCGGCGCGGGAGCCGGGCGTTCCGCGATACCGCGCCCGATGCGGTCAAACACGGACTGGGTGTCGAAGGCGTAGAAGACGTCGTACACCTCCGTGCCATCGAGCTCCACCATTACGTGGCGCGGCGCGACCCGTTGGCCGTCGAAGAACCTGTCGAACAAAAGCGGCTCGATCGCGATGTGCTCGGAGCACGTCACGCTGCCAAAGCGCGGACACAGAATGCGTCGCCCTTCTTCGTCGTGGTCGCGGGGTGTGTGCCGGTAGACCGACGCGATGACCGCCACGTAGGGTTCGTAGAGCTTGGCGATGTCGGGCTGGCGGTAGCGCATGCCGGCGTAGTGCTCGCTCGCAATCTCGCCGTCCATGTTCGTGCACACGAGAATCGGGCGACCGGTTTCCTCGGCGACCGCGAGTGCGTCCTCCCACGTGCGTTGGAACGTGATCAGCACGGGTTTTGCCCAGTCCTCGGCGGTCGGCGCGGGCCACATCGCTTCGCGCTGTCCGGTCGTCATGCCCCCCGCGCCGGTGCGCTCCGTCGGCGCGGTTCCGGGAGCGGGTGTGTCCTGGGTCGACGGCGCGGCGAGGAGCGCCGCGGGGCCAGCGAGGAGGATCGAGAGGAACATCGTTTGCATCGCGGCGCGGGGAAAGGGGGTTCAGTCCGTCCAACCTAGCACGGGACCAGACCTCAACCGGCGCCGATCCGCACTACCACCTGGCCGCGCGTGCGATGGGTTGCCACGTGGGCGAGGGCCTGTGGAAGTTCGTCCAGTGAATAGGTGCGCTCGATGACCGGCGCCGCTGCGCCGGAGGCAAACAGCTCCGCGATCTGCGTCAGGTCCTCCGTCGAAGCCTGCGTCGCGAGCACGAACCGCATCGGGACCCGCCGCAAGGGTCCTTGAACCGCCATGGCGAACATGCGCCCCAGCGGCCCGAACACCACATCGCCGCGACCGGAACAACACACGTAGCGCCCGCCCGATCCCAGCGCGCGGACGCAGGCACCCAAGGGCCGATCGCCGATCGCATCGAAAATCAGGTCATAGCGCCGGTCCGTCGCGAGGAAGTCGGCGCGTGTGTAATCCACGACATGGTCGGCGCCCAAACTGCGCACGAGTTCGTAGTTACGGCCGCTGCACACCGCCGTCACTTCGGCGCCCTGGGATTTCGCGATCTGTACGGCCCATGTGCCGACGCCACCCGAGGCGCCATGGATCAGCACGCGCTCGCCGCGGCGTAGGCGGCCGATGTCGAGAAGGCCCTTATGCGGCGTCACCGCCCACGCGAGGGTCGCCGCCTGTTCCGCGGTGGCTCCCGCGGGCACGGCGGCAAGATGTTCGGGTCGCGCCAGGGTGTACTCGGCGAAGGCGCCCGCCGCCTCTCCGAACACGGCTGAACCGGGCTCGCACCCCACGACGCCCGGTCCGACCTCCACCACTTCCCCCGCGAAGGTGAGTCCGGGCACGGGCCGCCGCGGACGCGGGAACCCGCCAAAGGGTGTCAGGCGCACGAGGTACGGCTTGCCCGCAATCACGTGCACGTCGCCGATGGAAACGAGCGCCGAGCGCACCGAAACTAGCACTTCCCCGGGCCCGGGTTGGGGCTTTGCGCGGGTGCCGATGCTGACAACTAAAGGGGCGCCATAACGCGGGTGATGCGCGGCGCGCATGGTCGTCTGGGAGCGGGTCAAGATGTCGAGCGATGCCATGGAAGCCTTGCAGGGGATGGAACGTGCGGGCCTTACGCCGTAAGGTAGCGAAGCCGCACGTGCGAAGCTACACCCCGCGTGCAGCGCCCCCCCCGCTACCCCATGGCCCGACCTGTCCGGCGCGCTCTTTCAGCCGCGCGCATCCACAAAGCCGCCTTCGCCATCGCCGACCGGCGCGGCCTCGAGGCTGTCACGATGCGCCGCGTCGCGCAGCGGTTGGGTGTCGAAGCCATGTCCCTGTACCACCACGTGCCCGACAAGGACGCCCTGCTGGACGGGCTGGTGGAGCGGATCGTGGAACAAATGGCACTACCGCCCCCGGACATGGAATGGCGCGCGGCCATGCGCGTGCGCGCGCGCTCCGCGGACGAAGTGCTGCGTCGCCACCCTTGGTCCCTCGTGTTGCTCGTCTCGCGCGCCGACCTTGGCCCCCAACGCCTCGCGCACGTGGAAGCAACTCTCGCGTGCCTGCGCCGGGCGGGCTTCTCGTGGGCGCTGGCCGACCACGCCTGGAACGCCCTGGACAGTTACGTCTTTGGGTTTGCCCTGCAAAAGAGCCACTTCCCCATTGCGGCCCCGGACTACGGCAAACGCGCCCAAGACGCCCTTGCCGCGATCCCCCTCCACATCTACCCCAACATCAACGGCCTCGCGAACGAAGTCATCCACGGCCGCCACGACGGAATCAACCTCCTGGACCTCGGACTCGATCTGCTGCTGGAGGGGCTCGAAGCGCTACGCGGCTGAGCGCGACCCAACCACCGCGATGGGCGGCCCGAGCGCCCCCTGCGGCAATCGCCGTTCCGCACGCGCAACACGGCCAAAGGTCCCTGTTGCAAGGGCGTAGTGCTGTGGTAGCGCCGTTTGGACAGCGGACAGCGCGCGGCGTAGGCTCGCATCCCGTGGGCACCCCGATCGATCCGAAATCGCTTCCCGTCAACCCCGCGCGCAGGGCAGCGAGCGCGGCGTTTCTCGCCGATGTCGTGCGCGAAGTCGAACACGTCCTCGTCGGGCAACGTCCGCTGCTCGACAGCCTGTTGATCGGCCTATTGACGGGTGGCCATGTGCTGCTGGAGGGCTTGCCGGGCCTCGCAAAAACCCTCGCCGTCGAATCGCTCGCACGCGCGCTCTCGGGCGAGTTCCGCCGCATCCAGTTCACACCGGATCTGCTGCCCGCGGATTTACTGGGCGGCGAGGTTTTTGACGGCCGCACGGGTGTGTGGACACTGCGCGAAGGCCCGATCTTCGCCAACTTCGTGCTCGCGGACGAAATCAACCGCGCGCCAGCGAAGGTCCAATCAGCACTGCTGGAAGCGATGCAAGAACGCCAGGTGAGCCTCGCGGGCACAACGCGCGCGCTGCCGGATCCGTTCCTCGTCCTCGCAACACAAAATCCGGTCGAGCAGGAAGGTACGTATCCCCTGCCCGAGGCACAGGTCGACCGGTTCCTGCTGAAGGTCCTGGTCGGATACCCAACACGCGACGAGGAGCGCGAGATCGTCCAGCGCATGGCCATCGCGCGGGAAATGCCACGGGTTCGCGCGGTGGCGACGACGGAACAGGTATTAGATGCGCGCGATCTCTTGCACGACATTTTTGTCGACCCGAAGGTCCAGGAGTACGTCCTCGACCTCGTCGCCGCCACACGCGAGCCCCTGGCGCGCGGACTGAGCGGCATTGCGCCAATGGTGCTGTACGGCGCGTCGCCGCGTGCTTCGCTGTCACTGGTGCGCGCCGCGCGCGCACGCGCAATGCTCGACGGACGTGGTTTTGTCACGCCCGCGGACGTCAAACGGGTTGCGCCCGACGTGCTGCGCCACCGCGTCGTCGCAACCTGGGAAGCCGAAGCGCAGGGTGTGACGTCCGACCGTATCGTCGCCGCTATCCTCGACGCGGTGCCGGTGCCGTAACGCGCGCGCCCCCATGGACTCCCCGCGAAACACGGAGCTGTCTGCCGTCCTCGGCGAGGTGCGACGGATCGAGGTTGAAGCCGCGCGATTCGCGCGCGACGCACTGTCCGGCGGTTTGCACACGCTCTTCCGCGGCGCGGGTATCGAGTTCGCCGACGTGCGCGAATACGCAGCCGGGGACGATCGGCGCAGCGTTGATTGGAACGTCACGGCCCGCATGGGACGGCCATTTGTGCGCCGTTTCGTGGACGAGCGCGAGTTGCGACTCGTGTTTGCCGTCGACGTGGGTCCGGCGGTGGACGCGGGATTTGGCGCTTGGTCGGTGCGCCAGGCCGCCGCGCGTGTGTGCGCAAGTCTAGCCGTGTGTGCGCTCGAGAGCGGTGACCGCGTCGGATTGATTGCGTACGGCGCGCGCATCGCACATTACGCGCGGCCCGACAAGGGTCGGCGGCACGTGCTGGGTCTGGTGCGCGATGTGCTTGATGTGCGGCATGTCCAGGGCCCCAGCGCGCCGGAGGTTTGGCTCGAACTTGCGCTGCGCGTGTTGCGCCGCCGAACCATCGTCGTGTGGATCAGCAACTTCGCGGCGCTGCCCGACGTCTCGCGTTTGAGCGTCGCCGCCCGCCGCCACGATTTAGTGGCCGTGCGGCTCTTGCCACCTGAAATCGCGGGGTTGCCGCGTGGTCTCGTCGAACTGCGCGAGCCCGGGAACAGGCGCACCACGCTGGTTGACGGATCCGACCGTCGCACGCGCGAGAGTTATGCCAAGCGTGTCGAGCAATGGCACGTGCAGACGGCAGGAGCGCTCGCAAGGGCACGCATCGATCTCATCGACCTGCCTATACCCACTCGAGCCGACCCCGACGTTTTGCTGCAACCGCTCGCACGCTACTTCCATTCGCACAGGGGCACCGGCAGGATGCGTCGATGATCGGATTCCACGCCCGCGCGCTCACTGTCCTCGCATTCGGCGTGATTACGTTCAGCGTCGCGCACGCGGCTTGGACGGATGCGGACCCGAATCCTGGTGCCGACGTCGGCGTCACGACGCGCCTCGAAGGTTTGCCCGCGGAGGTGGTGTTTGGAGCGCCCTTTGAGCTTGTTGTTGTGCGCCAGGGTCCCCTGGGCGAATCGTTGCCGCCCTTCGAGGACACGCGTCTTGCGCCGCTGGCTGTCGAGTTGATGGATGTGCGTCGGCGCGACCTCGACGGCAAGTACGAAGAGCGCCTGGTGTTCCGCGCGCGAGCCTATGAGCTCCAGCCCTTGCAGTTGTCCTTTGAGGGTGCCGGGCCGATGGCCGTGAACTCGGCCCTCGCGGACCCCGACGATCGAACCCTGGAGATCCCCCTCGACCCCATCGGCCCTCCCTGGCGCCCGTGGTGGCAGGCGGCAATCTTCGGCGTTTTCGTCGTTGCCGCCGTGGCCGTCGCATACCGCCGCCGTGCCACGCAGCGTCGAGCCCTGCCGGTTGCCGCCACAAACGAACAGGTGCCCGATCCCGCGGACCTTGCACTGGAGGCTCTGCGCGCACTGGGCGATGCGTCAGACGGGCCCGGTCGCAGCCGCGCGGTCGCAGCCGCCGCCGACATCGTGCGCACGCTGCTCGCCCGGACGCTGCGTGCATCCGCGCTCGAACGCACGAGCGGCGAGTTGATCGCCGAATTCCAAAACGATCCGCGCATCGATGGCGGCATGCTCGCGCAACTTTCCTCGCTTTTGGGCGCGGCGGACCTCGCCAAATTTGCGTGTTGGACACCGGATGTCGCGGCGTGGGATGGGGCGCTCAAGGCGGCGCGTTCGATTGCGGAGGACATGCGTGGTGGAATGCGAGTCCGAGTGCAGGAGGCCGCCCGGTGAGCCGCTGGCTCGAAGAGCTCCTCGGGATCGAACTCCAGGCGCCCCACGCGCTCTGGCTCGCGCTCATGGTGTCGGTGGCTGCGCTCGCACGGGCGCTGCGCGGGCCGCCGACGGTCGACTTCGTTCCGTTCGGGCTGTTTGCCGGGCCCGCGCGATTCCCCAAATCGTGGCGTGTGCAACTCGCGCCGCTGCCGACGGCCCTCGCCTGCGCCGGCTTGCTCGTGTTGTGCGTCGCACTCGCGCGCCCCGCGCAGCGAATGATCGCGCCACGGGTTAGCCTCGGTGTCGACATCATGCTCGTCCTCGACGTGTCGTCGTCGATGGCCGAAGAGGATTTAGAGCGGGGTCAAAATCGACTGGATGCCGCGCGCGAAGCTGCGCTTGCGTTTGTGCGCGCGCGCCCCGACGACCGCATTGGCTTGATGTCGTTTGCGCGCTACGCCGACCTTGTCGTGCCTCTGACACGGGACCATCGCGCGCTCGCGCAGGGTCTGGCTGGCCTTGCGCACGTCTCGAAAGATGATCCCGAGGACGCAACCGCGCTGGGGTTGGCGACGGCGACGGCGGCGCAGAGTACATTCCGTGCAGTGGGCGCGGATCCACGGCGCCAGCGGGTTGTGGTTCTATTGACGGACGGCGATGAAAACGTCCACTACGAAGGCGCTGCGCGTGAAATCGCGCCGCTCGACGCTGCGGAAGTTGCGCGCGCGCTCGGTGTCCGTGTGCACGGCATCGCAGTGGGTACCGGCACCCGCGGCGGAAAAGCTGCGCCGATCGATACACACGATCTGCAGCGGTTTGCGTCCCGCACGGGCGGTCGTTTTGCACGGGCACGCGATGCCAATGCGTTAGACAGCGTGTTTCGCGACCTGGACAGCGTGGAGCGCGCCCCGCTCGCCGAGCCCGACGTGCTCCTTGTTCCGCGCCACGGCGCGCTGCTTGCCGCGGGCATCGGGCTTGTGCTTTTGGCGCGGCTCCTACGTATGTTTGTTTTTCGGGTGGTGCCCGCGTGAACGGATTCCAGTTTTTGCACGGCGACCGTTGGCCGATCCTCGTGCTCCTGCCGGTGTTCGTGTGGGTGTTGTGGGCAGCGGTGCCGCGCTTGGGCGTCCGTGCGCACACGGACATCGGGCCGCGTTTTGCTGCGCTTGCGGGGGATCGCCGCGCCCGTTCCGGCGCCGAGCCCTTCGCGCGCGGCCATCGGGCGCTGCGCTTGTTGTGGGTCGCGGGTTTGGTGTTGGCGCTATTTGCCGCACTCGGTCCGTCGTTTGGCGCGCTTTTCCAGCCCCTGCGGGGTGCCATAACCCGCCCCGGGAGCCTCGACATCGCGATCTGCGTGGACGTTTCGCGCTCGATGCTGGCGCGTGATGCCGGAGCATCGCGGCTTCAACACGCAAAGGCCGAGGTCTCCCGCCTGCTCGCGCACGCGCCGGAGCAGCGGTATGCGCTCATTCTGTTCGCAGGCGATGCCGTACTCGCCGCGCCGTTGACCTTTGACGCGGCAGCCATCGAAGCTCGGCTTATCGATGCGGGCCCCTTGAGTGTGGCGCTCGGCGGCAGCGATGTCGGAGCGGCGCTCGACGTCGCGCGCGAATCCTTAGTCCGGGGGGCGAACGACGGTCGCGCGAGCGATGGTGTCATCGTGCTGATTGCCGATGGCGAGGACCATGCGGAAGGTGCCGACGCCGCGGCGGTGCGTGTACACGACGCGGGTGCCGTGCTGCACACACTTTCCGTGGGCTCGACGAGAGGCGCACGCATTCCGATCGACCTGGACGGCGGAGGCGAGGCGTTTTTAGTGGATGGCTCGGGCGCGCCCGTGGTGACACGCGCCGCTCCCGAATCGCTTGCGCGTTGGGCGGCGCGGGGTGGCGGAGAGCTCGGTTCGGCGGGCCTCGTCGAGCTGTTCGACACCCACATGGCGCGACGGGCGCGCGAGACATCGCAACGCGCTCACGATCAAGTGCCGGACGACTTTGCGTGGCTTCTGTTGCCCGCGTTCTTGTGTTGGCTGATCGAAATCGCCGTCCGGCCGGGCGCACTGGCCACCCGGACGTCGCCAACGGTGCGTGTGTCTGGTCGCAACGTGTCGCTGGGTGTGATGTTGGTTTTTGTGGCCACCGAAGGCTGGGCCGCAGGTGTAGCGCTCTATCAAGAAGGTAACTTCGAAGCAGCGCGCCAAACCCTGGAGCGGGCTAAAGAGGGGTCGCAGGAAAGAGGTGTGCCCCGTGCGCTCCAGTTTGACCTTGGCCTCACGTCGTTGCGGGCGGGGCGCGTGCGGGAAGCGCGTGGGCTGGGCGCCGAACTCGCCCAATCGGTCGAAGGCGACACGCAGAACGATGCGCGCCGGTGGGTCGGGCTCGGCCACTTCGTTGCGGGCGCGGGTGCGTACGAATCGGCGCGGCAACTCGGAGCGCTCGCCGCGGAACCGTCGCGTCCACCGGGGATGTTCGATTCGGCCATCGCCGACGCGCGGGCGGCATTGGAAGCGTTCCAGAACGCGGACCCCAGTGCAAGTTACGCCGGAGCTGTTGCGCGCAACGCCGAGCGCGCCGCGCGCCTCGTGCGGGACCTCGAGGCTGCACGCGATGCTGCCGCACCGCCGAACGACGCGCCTGCGCCCCCGGACGAACAAACTCCTGAGCCCCAGCAGAGCCCCGAAGAAGATCCACCGGAGAAAGCGCTCCCGCGCGAGCGCGCGCTCACCGCGGCGGAACTGGAAGCGGTGTTCGAACGCCTTGTCGCCAAGGACATTGAAAAACGCGCCGCGCGGTCCGACGCGCGCCGCGGACGGAATCAATCGGTGGAGCGCGACTGGTGACCCACACTTCGGCCTATGCTGCATGGACGCGATCTGCCAATCGCACTTTCACCATGGAAGCACGCCGCTTCGCCGTGTCTGCGCTCTTTACGCTGCTGTTGTGTGTTGACCCGCGGGCACTGGCGCAGGAATCGCAGCCAGTGCCGACAGCGCCCGTCCAGCTTGTGGTCACCGCGACCCCGCCCACGCTCCCGGTCGAAGGGACGGTGACCGTGCGCGCGCAGTTGCGCGTGCGCTCCGACCTCGAGGGTCTCGTGCCTCTTTCCGCGGCGCGCCTTGACCTTCCACTCGACGTGCGACTCCCGTGGCTCGCGGGCACCAAAGTGGCACCCCTTGCGGGCGCGTCGCCCGCACCACCTGCAACGGGTGGTGTCACACTCGCGCTCGGCGGCGCGCGGACCCGCATGCTGGAGCAACCGGTCGTCGAAGCGGACGGCGCAACCTGGCGCGTCTTCGAGTGGCAAGCCGATCTGATGCCGCTTGCGCCGGGCGAGCTGGTTCTCGACGGCGAAGTCAAGTTCGCGACAACGAGCGGGTTTGAACCGCAGCTCCTCGGCGACCCGATCCCACGCGACCGTATCCCCCAGCATGTGGTTGCCAAACCGGTGAAGGTGATTGTCACACCGTGGCCCGCGGAGGGGCGCACCGCGGCATTCCAGGCCGCCGTCGGCGAGTTCGGAATCACAGCGGCACTCGACCCGCCGCTTACGATTCCCCTTGCCCCAGGCGACACAGTCAACTTAGTGGTTGAGTTGTGCGGACGCGGCAACCTCGCGACGCTTGATGCTCCGACCGTCAACCCCGCCGGCTTCCACATGCGCGGTTGGATCGAACGCCCGAGCACCGCATCCGACTGCCGCACGTTCCTCTATGAGCTCGAGGTCACCGACGAAGGGCTCGCCGCGATCCCACCGATCCTTTTCGCGTACCTGATGCAGAACGGAACGTACCGCACTGTCGAAACCACATCGATCCCGCTCCCGGCGCAACCGACCAACACTGCCCCCCGACCCGCCGCTCAAACACCTGGCGCTGCGATCCCCGCCGGTTCGATGCTCATCACCACGCTCCTCTTGGCGGCGATTGCCGCGACAGTCGTGGTGCTGACTCGCAAACGCGCAAAAGGCTCGAACAGCGCCGGCTGATGCTTCAGCGGCGCTCTACTCCGTGGAAAAGGGGGTGGCTTGATGTCGCAAAAACTCTTTTTACGAAGACAGGTCCGAAACTGATTCCCCCGACTCCAGGTCCGCATCACCCCATTCCCGAAGGATGTCCACGTCGAGGCGGCCGTCCTTCACGCCGTCGATGTCAAGCTGGCTGGAGCGAAGCGCGCCGGTGCAAGGGCAGAGCCCCCGCAGAAGGGTGTCCAGGGGCAGACGATTCCCAAGTTGTTGAGCGGTCCTCAGCATGCCACGTCCGAGTCGGCCTCGGCCGGGGTCTTGTACCCAAGCGCCGAATGGAGCCGTTGGCGGTTGTAGAAGACCTCGATGTCGTCGTGCGTTGCTCGCCGAGCATCGGTGAGCCCAGACCACTGGTGTTGATGGGCCCATTCCTGCTTGAAGATTCCCTCGGCGGCCACCTCAAATGCGGCCAGTTGGAGGGTGCTGGGGACGGGTCATTGTGCAGTGGAAGTTTGTTGGGTTGGCGAGCGGTTTTGGCGCTTGTACCGACCCGCGGACGGCGCGTCGCCGCCGCCATTTTCAAAGCGCGTCGAAACCCATCGCCTGCGGCTGGTGGGAAATCGCCTCTGGGTAGAGGTTCGCGCGCAGCCCCTCGGGACACACGTACCGCCCCTTGCCATGCCTTCCACGCGCGTTAAGAGTGCCAACGAACGATGAGCGTCGACGACGAGTTCTACGTGGGCTACCTGAATCAGGACGCGCCGGCCACGGCGCGCTTTGCTCGGCGTGCGGCCCTTGGGTTCCTGGCCGTCGCACTGGGGCTGGGTTCCCTGTTTGCCATCAGCCAGAGCCGCTGGGGCTCCGGCAGCTTCGAGTTCGGCACCGTTCGCACGCTGTCCGGCATCTACCGGGCCGGCCCGGTTGCGCACCTCGAAATCGTGCACCCCGGCAACGGCGCCACGTCGAGCCGCTGGTTGCTCGTCGGGGAGGGTAAACACGGGGTGCCCGCGTCTTGGGCCCGCTTCGACGGGCAGCCCGTCGCGCTCGAGGGCACCCTGATCGGACGCGGCGGCACAACCATGGTGGAAGTTGCGGCTGCGGGTCCGCGCGCCTCGTCCGACGCCGATGCGCGCTCGGCCGCGAGCATCCCCGCCGAGCGCGCGCGCTCCCTCGGCCGCCGGCGAGTCGTGGGGAAAATCGTCGACTCCAAGTGTTGGCTCGGCGTGATGAATCCGGGCGAGCTGCGCACGCACCGAGCCTGCGCGATCCTCTGTGTGCGCGGGGGTGTGCCGCCGCTTGTCACGGTGTGGAACGCGACCGAGACGCCGGAGCAACTGCTCCTACTCGGCGCCGACGGGGAGCCGATCCATCAAGAGCTTTTGCCCTGGATCGCCCTGCCCGTCGAGCTGGAAGGGGATCTGTGGCGACTGGGGGACTTGTGGTTTTTGCAGTTGGACCCTGCCGGAATCCGACGCTGGGCGGGCTGACATCTGAAAAGGTTCGCGACGGCCAGCGCGAAGTCCCAGCGCGCACCGGGGTGCGTAGAGCGCCGTAGTCCGCAGCGGCACCGTACGCAGCGCCCCCACCCCCAACTGCTCAGCTCCATGCGACACCTGCTCTGCCTGGTCGTCCTCCCGCTCCTTTACCTGACGCCGTTCGCGCTCGGCCAAACCGAAGAGGCCGAACGCGCGAACCTCAAACACTACTCCCTGGGCAAGAGCCAACTCGCCCTCGATGGCTACGACCCGGTGGCCTACTTCGATGTGGGTGGCGGCAAACCCAAACGCGGTGCAAAGGACATCGCGGCGGAACACCGTGGTGTGCGCTACCGCTTCGTCAGCGAGTTGCACCGGGAGATCTTTTGGGCCGCCCCGCAACGCTTCGAGCCTGCCTACGGCGGTTGGTGCGCTTGGGCCATGGCGGACGGCTCGAGAACGGAGGTCGACCCGGAGTCGTTCCTCATCGAAGACGGCCGACTCCTCGTGTTCTACGACGGACTTTTTGGCGACACGCGCGCGAGCTGGCTGAAGGCCAAGGGCAACACGCTATACCCCAAGGCGGACGGTGCCTGGATGAAGCTCACCGCGGAATCCCGGCCTCCGACGCTCTACACCCACGCCCACCACCAGGCTGTCGCCCTGGACGGCGCCGACCCGCTGGCCCTTCTGCGCGGCGAGGTGATCACGGGGGATCCGCGTTTCGCCGTGCAACACGCAGGGCTCACCTACCACCTCGCAAGCGCCGAGGCCCGCGCGCAGTTCACCGCCCATCCGTTCGAAGCGCGCTTTGGCGGATGGTCGCCGCTCGCCCTCGCCGCGGGCGAACGCCGCCCCGGCAAAGCCGCCCACGCCGTCCCCGACGGCCAGACCATGATCCTGTTCGCCTCGGGCGACGAAGCCACCCTTTGGTCCACCTCCCGCCCCGCCCTCGAACCCGCCGCCGAAGCCGCGTGGCGATCGATCGTCACGCCCCACTGACAGCATCCCCACATCAACCCGGATCCACGCGAATCTCCCTCCGCCGCATCCTTCCACCCAGCGGGTCACCCCTACCCATTCGACCCGCTGGCGAAGCGACGGACGCGGGTGAGCCGTTCGCCAAATGGCGAGTTCATCAAAGCAGGGTCAGTCGTCCGAATCGGTCTTGGGTTCCACCTCTGTGGGCAGACCCGCCCGGCGGATCCAACCGATCTCGAGTGCAAACTCGCCATCCTGTTCGTCGGCGATCATCAGGCCCAGGGTACGCACGTTCTCGGGCGCTAGGGGCTCGGCGCGGACCTCGCGACCGCGGAACGTCGCGCGAAAATCGCGCAGCAACAGCGTGATCTCCGTCCACTCGCCCTGCGGTGCGCTGAAAGTCGCGCCATAACTTGGACCGTCGAACTCGTCGCCCGTGCGAAGACGCAGCTGGTAGGTCTTGCCGTCGCCGCGCACCCGCAGCCGGAGCGCTTCGGTGCCCGCGGCGATCCACGGTCCAGGTTCGCTGCGCACCGAGGCGAAGCCGCCGTTGCTCGCGAGGCTCATCAAACCTTCGAAGCGCGCCGTCCCGTTGGCGGTTGCAACCATGCGGCTGCGTGAAATACCACCCATGACTCGATCGTCGATCGTGCTCCAGCGAGCCACGTCCTGATCCGTAGAAAAGTCGGCGACGGTGAGGTCGATCACGGCCAGTTGAACCTCGAAGTAACGGCGTTCGCCGCGGACGGACGGCCCGTTGTATTCGAGCACTCGCTCGCCCGGGGTGGGAGCGAGGTGGTCGCGCCCGGCGACATACGCATGCAGCTCCGCGAGGGCAGCTTGAATGCGAGCGTTCGTGCTACGGCCCCGCTGGCCGAGGCTGACGAAGGTCGCTGGCTCGACGTCAAGCACCCTGACCGTGCCGTCGGATTCGATCGTGCCGACGTTTGGGCCCTGGTATAGGAAATCCATGGTCACTTCCCGTGCGTCCTCGCCCTCCAGTTCCGTCGCGACCGGAACGGTCATCGGGATGTCGCGTTGGGAGATGTGGCGGAACAGGCTCATGAAGGGGCCAAAGGTGCTCGAACCCATTTCGGCCCGCGCCAAGCGCGTGGTCGGGTAGCGCTTGAGCTCGATCTCTTCCAGGGTTGTCGGCTGGGGCCACCCCACCGGCATGGCGCCCTCGAGGGTCGGCTTGAAAGTCAACTCGTCAAGGGTCGCCGCGAAGGCCGGGCGTAAATCGCCGCCGCCCGCGATGCGCTCCCGAAAGCGTGAGGCCATTCGGCTGCCTTGCAGTTCGAAGAGGATGGCCCGGGAGACGTCGTCTAGGTCGAGCGTCGCCGTGGGAGCCAGGGCATCCCTAATCAGCTCGGCGGCGCGATCGCGGTCGGGAGCGAAGGCAGGCAACAGGGTCAGTGCGAGGCTAAGGGTGAACATGTGCGGTTCGGGCTGGCGGCCTGCTCAGCATTCGGATGGTCCGGCGGGCCGGATTCGCCAAACGCGGATTCCCAACCCGCAAACCTCCAGGGCGCGGCAGCACGCAACGCAATAGGGTCGGCCTGGCAGTCCGAAGCTGAAGTCGAGCGCGAAGGAACGTGCCACGTGATTGCGATGTCCAGAGTCGTCGGGCCGTACGGTCCATCCCCCTTGCGCAAACGCGGATCGAGGTCTTGCCCGCGTGAGCGGTACCGCGAATCCGCAAGCAGTGCACGTCCGGTGTTAGCCCTGGGTCGCGTTGATGCCGCTGGGATGGTTGGCCGCCGCAAGCAGCGCAGCCCTATCGCGCAAGTCGGCGATGCCGCTGCTGTTTTGCCTCGCTGCGGGCCAGGCGCTTGTGGCGGCGCGCGCAAAGGACGTTGCCGCGGGCGCGGTGCTCTTGGCCGCCCTTGGGTCGTCGCGGTGGCGGCCTTCGTCTTTGGCCCGCGGATCGCAGCGCTCCTGAATCTGTAACCCGTCAGGGCGGGGCGACCCGTTCCGCGTCAGCGCCAGCGGAAGATCGTGAGGGCCACTGCGAAGGCGCCCGCTGCCCACGCGGCCAGGATGCCGAGTTCAGGCAGGATCGCGAACAGATCGCGGCCCTCCAGCATTGTTGCGCGCAGCGCGTCGTTGAGGGCGGAGAGCGGGATCAGCTTGAGGTAGGGGTGCAGGGCTTCGGGGAAGCGCTCGTAGGAAAAGAACACTCCGCAGAGCAGCCACATCGGCAGCATCGCGAAGTTCAGCAGCCCCGACGCGCCCTGGAGTGTCTGCGCGCGAGCCGTCACAGCGAGACCCAAGCCCGCGAACGTGAATGCCGCGAGCAGCGACAGCACCGCGAAGTCAAACGGGTTCGCGCGGAACGGCACGTCGAGGACAAACACGCCGAACAACACCAGCGCCGCCACCTCGAGCACCAGGAACACGAGGCGTGCCAGCAGGAACGACAGGAGGAACGAACTGCGCCGCATCGGCGTCACAAGCAGGCGCTTGAGCACCTTGCGCTGGCGCAGGTCGGCGAGTGCGAAGCCGATCACCCACATGCCCGTGCTCATCAGGTTGAGTCCGAGCAATCCGGGCAAGAGGAAGTCGACATAACGCGAGCCGCGCTCGCGCATGGGCGCGAGTTCCGCTTCGCCCGCCGGTTCGGCCCCGGGCGCCGTGCGCGCGAGCGCAAGTTCTACGGCGGTTCGGCCAGCGGCACCCTCGGGACGCTGTCCGTCGAAAACGAGCCGCGGCGGGTCACCCGGGAGCACGAGCACATCGACGCGACCACTCGAGATCTCGCGGCGCATCGCGACCTCGTCCGCGAAGGGGGCGATCTCCACTTCAAGGTTCACACCGTGGTCCGCGCCCAGGCGCCGCAACAGACTCGCCGCGGCGCTTGGGTCGGGGCCATCCAAAACCCGCACCTTCGCGATCGGCGCCGTTTCTCCGGAGAACGCAAAACCCAGCGCGGCCGCCATGATCACGGGGAACACGAAGACCCAAAAGAGCGCCTCCGGTTCGCGCAGGAACAGCAGCACGCGCACACGCACGAGCTCGAACAACGCGCTTCGATCAGCCATCGCGCAACTGCTTGCCGGTCAGGGAAACAAACACGTCCTCAAGCGTCGGGCGGTGCGTCGAGAGGTCCTCGAGCAGGATCCCGCGGGAGTCAAAGAGCTGCAGCAGCGCGGAAACAGCCGCCTGGGTGTCGGACACGACGAGCTCGCGCACGTCGGCGCCGACCCGCAGCGAGCTGACGCCGGGCAGCGCGAGGAAATCGGCTTCGAGGAGCCGCGCGGCAGCGACTTCGGATCCCGAGCGAGGCGCATAACGCACGATGCTCTGCGCGCCGAGCGCCGAGATCAGTTCCCCGGGGGTGCCCCGCGCCACAACACGGCCGCGGTCGACGACCACGAGTTCGTCCGCGAGGCGCTCGGCCTCTTCCATGTAGTGCGTCGTGAGCAGTGCGGTGCCACCCTCGCGCTTGAACTCTTCGACGATCTCCCACACACGCCGGCGCGCTTGCGGGTCGAGGCCCGTGGTCGGCTCGTCGAGAAACAGCAGCTCCGGATAGTTGACGAGCGCGCAGCCCAGGGTCAACCGCTGGCGCTGGCCGCCGGACAGATCATCGATGCGCGCGTTCTTCTTTTCAGTCAATCCGACACGCTCCAGGATCTCGCCCAGGTCGCGCCGCTTGCGGTAGAAGCTCTGGAACAGCCGCAGGGTCTCGAAGACCGTCAACTTGCGCTGCAGGTCCGTTTCCTGGAGCTGCACGCCAATGCGTTCGCGGATGCCCTGGGCGTCCTTATGCCACGTGCGCCCGAGCACCTCGACCTCACCCGCATCCGGGTCGCGCAGGCCCTCGAGGACCTCGATGGTCGTCGTTTTGCCAGCGCCATTGGGACCGAGGATGCCCAGACAAATGCCCGGACGCACCTCGAGGTCGAGCCCATCGACCGCGGTCAAGGCGCCATAACGCACCACCAAACCGGTGACGCGCACGGCCGCGCCCGTGTTCGCTGGAATCCCCGCTGTCGACCCCGCCCCCATTGCAGGGGACGGTACGGCGCGCAGCCGGGATTTTCGAGAGTGGCCATCTTCGCGGGTCGGCCCGGCAACCGTTACGCCCTCGTTCGTATCCGCACGACATCAACGGTGGGGATCTGCAAGGTTGCACCGGAAATCGCATCGATCTTCAAATTACCGAGTCCAGGGTCTCGCCCACTAAGCCCTACGTTGTCCAAATGGCCGGCGGCTGTGTCGGCGACGGGGTCTCTTGTACCTTGCGGCCCAGGGGGCTTCCGAGCCGCTCGCTTGCGTCGTAGAAGGGCGTCATGGAACCCCATGTCGCCACGGCCCTCGCAGCGGACCTTGAGTCCAGCTCGGGCACCCGGACCCGCCTCGGCGCCCTCGCCGCGGAGGGTCCGCTTTTCGTTTACGGCATCAAGGACGGTTGCCCGGTGAATCGGGTCGCCCAGGCGCATTTCGACGCCCTCGCCCGCGCCTACGCCGGGACCGTCCGGTTTGTCGGGATTTCGAACCACCGGCCCGACCAGTTTGGGCCGTGGCGCGACGAGCACGCGCCCAGTTACCCCGTGCTGTTCGACCCGAGCCGCGCGGTCATCCGCGGCCTCGGCATCCAAAGCTCGCCGTGGCTCGTGCGGATCGAGCCGGACGGCAAGGTTTCGGGGTCGTGGCCTGGGTTTGGGCGCGAGGGTTTGGGCGCCGTGAGCGGCGCGATGGCGCTGGCGGCCGGCCGCCCACCGGCGAAGCTCCCCTTCGAGGGCGCGCCCGAGAAAAATCGCTACGGCTGAGCGTTCTAACCTTCGCCCGCCGGTCGGCGGGCACCGTTTAGACCCCGGGAACCACGTCCCTGGGCCTGGATTCGGATTTTGTGGGGAACGGCGCCGCCCAGCGTCGTAGGAAAGGAGAGCGGGGGTCCGTAACCCCCGCCGCCGGGCCGTGCCCGGTGCCCCCTTTCCCAACCCTTTGAACCCATGTCCAAACCCAACCCCCTCGCGTGGCTCGGCGCCGTTGGCGTCGCAGCGCTCGCGTCCGCAGGTTGCAGTTCGACGGAGCCTATCGCGAATGGCGCAGCTGCGCCGAAATTCTCGCTCGCCGCGAGCGACGGCAAGACCCACACGCTGGAGAGCCTCACCTCCGGCGGAACGGTCTTCTTCTACGGCATCAAGAACGGCTGCCCCGTCAACGCGAAAGCCGAGGACTTCTACGACCAATTGGCACGTGCGTACGCCGGCAAGGCCACCTTCGTCGGTGTGTCGAACCTGACGGCCGACACGTTCCCCAAGTGGGACGAGAAGTTCGATCCGAGCTACACGGTCATTTTTGACCCGAAGAAGGAGCTGATCTCCGGCCTCGGAATGGAACGTTCCCCTTGGCTTGTGCAGGTGGGAAGCTCCGGCAAGGTCGTCAAGTCCTGGCCCGGATACAGCGGCCTCGACCTTGAGGACATGAGTGAGGCCATGGCCGCCTCCGCCGGCATCCAGCCCGCGGCACTCGACTTCGACGCGGCCCCCGCGGCGACCTCCTACGGCTGACCTTTTTGAAAAATTCGCCCGCCGGTCGGCGGGCTCGGCCGCAGCGTCCTCGCCTCCTCTACGGAGCCGAGGACGCTGCCAATTCCGGGCGTCCGGCGCGTCTGGATCGACGGGGATGCCGTCGCGTGGCTGGGTGCGCTTTCCATCAGGTGCACCGTCAGCAGCATGGCGCTGGGCTCGTCGGCGCGCACGTTGTGGGGGACCTCGGGCTTGAGCAGGAGCACTGTGCCCGGGAGCATCTCGTGAACTTCGCCGTCCACTTCGACCCGCAGTCTGCCTTCGAGGCCATGGATCGAGACGAGCCCGCGCGCCGAGTGCTCGCGCAGCTCCCCCCCCGCTTCGAAGGCGAACAGCACTTGTGTCACGGGGCCGTGCTGCATCAACGCAATCTGGCGGTGGCCGCGCTCCGAACCCCGCTCCTCCGCCCGCAGGTCGCGCAGTTCGGCCGCAAGGGTAAAAACGTGGGTCCGTCCCTTGAAGCGCTCCTCGGGGTGAGCGCGCAACCGTTCGCCGTCCTGCTTCATAGAATCCTTCGCCGCGGGATACCCGCCGTTCGTTGAGCCTAGCTCCGTCTGCGTCGACAGCCGCAGGCGTGCGACGCTGCGGCGCTGCGCCCCTGCACAGCACGGGTCGCAAGCATCCCTAGGCGCGGGCCAACGCGGGTATCCAAGACCGGTCCTTTGCGCAGGGCCGCCTACGTGGGCCTTGCGCTTAAAACGTTGCGGTGGAGCGCACGCCCTGCGAAGTACAGCGGCGAGGTCTGCAGCGTTTTGCCGCACTTAGAACAATGGAAACTCCTCACGATTCCAGCGCGCCGCGCAGACCCGCGGCCGCCGCCAAACGGCTGCGTGTCGGCTCCGCGGGAATCGCGGCCGTTGGGCTCGCCGTGGGCATCGGCGTCCTCGGAGGACTCGGTGCGTTCACCTTCGGCTACGGCGAGGGCCGCGCGTATCTCTCGAACGATCCCGCCGCCTGCACCAACTGCCACGTGATGCAGGGGCACTTCGATTCGTGGGCCCAATCAAGCCACCGCCACGTCGCGGTCTGCAACGACTGCCACCTTGCGCCGCACGCGGTCGGCAAGTGGATCACAAAAGCGGACAACGGCTTTTTCCATTCACTCGCATTCACGACGGGCGCATTCCACGAGCCCATTCGGATCAAGCCACGCAACAGCCGCGTCACCCAGGCCGCATGCCTGTCCTGCCACGGTAAGTTCGTCGATCACATGCGCCCCGCCTCCGATGGGGGCGACATGCTGAGTTGTGTGCACTGCCATAGCGACGTCGGCCACGCCCACCGGTGAACTGAGCTTGAAGCGCCACATCCTACGGGTTTTGCCATGAGTGTTTTCCAATCCACACCGACCGCTCCAAGCGACAAACCGCCCCGCCCCACGCGCAACCGTCTTCGGCCGGCGTTGATCGTCGGATTGGTGCTCGCCACCGCCGTCGGGACGTTGGCTGTCACGTTCGTGCTGGTGACCATGTTCGAACACAAGGTGGATGCGCGCACACCCTTCGTGCGCGTCGTCGAATTGGACGAAACCAGCGTCGATCCTGTGCCCTGGGGATTGAACTGGCCGCACCACTACGACCAGTACCTTGCGACCGCGGGCGACCGCTTTTACGGCGGATCGTCGGCGCTGTCTGAAAGCAAGCTCGACACCCATCCGTGGCTCGCGCGGCTCTACGCCGGCTACGCATTCAGCATCGACTACCGCGAAGCGCGGGGGCACGCGTACATGCTCTACGACCAGGTGGTCACCGAGCGTGTCCACCAACGGCCCCAGGCGGGTGCATGTTTGCACTGCCACGGATCGGTCAACGTGCTCTACCGCAAGACCGGACTCGAGGCGTGGGGCCGCCCGGCCGACGAAGCCGCGTTGGCCGGCGACTTCCAGATGGACGCAGTGATCGCCGGATTTGAGGCGCTCAGCACCAAGCCGTACCACGAAGTGCTCGCGCTCCTGACGCAAATGCCCGACGGTACCCCAGAAGCCTCGAAGGGTGCGTTTGAATCCGCCCCGGTCGAGGGCTTCAAACGCGCGGACGCACCAGCGGGGCATTTCGACATGGACGCCGCGCACCCGGTGGGTTGCATCGACTGCCACGACCCCGCGACGATGGCATTGCGCGTCACGCGCCCGGGCTTCATGCGCGGCATCGCGGCGCTTGCGGCCAGCGACGCGGCGCTCCCGCACCTGCCCAGCGTCGAGCGCTGGCGGGGCACAGATCGCGCGGAACCCTACGACCCGAACGCGCTCGCGTCGCGCCAGGAGATGCGCTCTTTCGCCTGCGGCCAATGCCACGTGGAGTACTACTGCGCGACCAAGGACACCCTCACATTCCCCTGGGGCAACGGCCTCAAGGTGGAGGAGATCGAGCGCTTTTGGAATGAGCGCGAGTTCCCCGATGGCACAAGCTTCTACGACTACCTGCATGGTGAGACCGGCGCGCCGGTGCTGAAAGCGCAGCACCCGGAGTTCGAGCTGTGGAGCCAGGGGGTGCACGCCTCCGCGGGCGTGAGCTGCGCGGATTGCCACATGCCCTACGAGCGCTTGGGGGCGATGAAGCTCTCGAACCACAACGTGCGCAGTCCGATGGAGAACCTCAACAACGCGTGCCAAACCTGCCACAACGTCGACGAGAGCCAACTGCGCGCCCGCGTCGACGGAATCCAGCGGCGCACGGTGGAGTTGATGGAGCGCGCGGCGCACGCGATGACTCAAATGCTGGACGCGGTGCTGGAAGCCAAAGCCGCGGGTGCATCGGCGACCGAACTCGCGCCGATCTTCGAGCCGCAGTCCAAG
>JBBRWC010000070.1:0-21754 GCA_038246255.1 Planctomycetota bacterium | reverse complement strand
GCCCGGGGGGAGAGAGGCGGCGGCGAGCCCGTCGCGCAGCGCGCTAGGGCTCGCCCCCGTCACCAGCACCGCGGCGAGGGCCGCGAGCGCATTCTCGGCGTTGTGACGCCCTACCAGGGGCAGAAAAAGGCTTGTCGAGATCCCCATCCCTTCAAGAGCCAGGTGGGTGCCCCCGGGCACCACGGAAAGCAAAGAAGCACTCAGGTCAGCGCGTGACCCGATGCCGTACGTGACCACCCGCGCGCCGCGCGATCGCGCCGCGTCGGCAAAGCGGGGGGTGATTTCATGGTCGGCCGGAAGCACGGCGGCGCCGTGCGCGGGCAACAGGTGGAAGAGTCGCTCCTTGGCCTCAGCGTAACTCGCCATGTCGCGATGGTAGTCGAGGTGATCGCGTGTCAAGTTCGTGAAGATGGCGACGTCGACTTCCGTTCCCGCCAATCGTTCTTGATCGAGCGCGTGGCTGCTCGCTTCCATCGCGACACAGTCGCCGCCGAGCGCGCGATGGCGCGCAAACAGCGCCTGCAACTCCACCGCGTCCGGGGTCGTATGGGTGGCCGGCAGCACTTCGCCGCGCAGTTGATAGCCGATGGTCCCGAGGCACGCGGGGTGTCGACCGGCGGCGGTGAGAAGCTGGGCGAGGAGGTGCGCGACCGTGCTCTTGCCGTTGGTGCCGGTGACAGCGAACACCGTCAAATGCTGCGATGGACTGCCGGCGAAGAGCGCCGCACTCTCCCCCGCCGCACGGCGCGCCGCGGGGTGCAGCCACTGGGCGACGTGCGTCGCGTTCGCGACGGGCGCGGGCGCGAGCAGTGCGGCCGCTCCACGCGCCAGGGCATCCACCACGTGCCGCGCGCCGTCGTCCCGCGCGCCGGGCAGGGCCGCAAACAGGTTCCCGGGTGCGATCCTCCGGCTGTCGATCTGAATGCCGGTGAGCGCCGGCGCAGGACCGGCGCGCAGATCCACCGCGCCGCCGAACAACGCGGCGAGGTGTTTGAGGTCGATGGTGCGCGGCTCCACGGTCAGCGCACCCCCCCGGAGATCTGGCGCCCGACCGGAGCGGCCAAGGTCGCACCGCGGACGCTGCCCCCCACGATCGGACCGGCCGCGCGGGCGGCCGCGCTCGGCACGGGCGTCGCTTGGATGGCCGGAACGTGGCCGCGGAAACCCTCGAAGTCGGCGAAGCGCGCGTAGCTTTGTTCCACCGGCTCGAGCCACGGGGCCACCGAGGGGTTGAGGGTGTCGAGCCGCATCGGCCACAGACCGTCGGCCAGGGTCGCGAGCGGTGCATCGCCGCCGACCGTGTATCCGAGGCCCTCGGCGAGGATGTCGACGGCCGCCGGGCCGGCGTGGCGCGAGCCGAAGGGACGGCCCTTGGCATGGGGATCGTCGACGACCACCAGGGTGAACAGGCGCCGCGAACCGTCCGCTGAGCGGGCGAAGGCGGCGATCGACGATACGTAGCACGAGCGCCGGCCGTCCCCCCAACGCCCCCGGTAGCGTGCGTACTCCGCCGCGTCGTTCCAGGGAGCGCCCGACTCGAGGGCGGCCTCGTAGGCGGCACCCCAGACGTGCGAGCACACGTCGTTGCGCAACTTCTCGGTGGTGCCGGTCTTCGTGCCGAGGTGGAAATCCGCGGGGCGCAAAAGGCTCTTGCCCGTGCCTTCCTCGGCGCCGAGGCGGCACATATCGACCAGCGTTGCACTGGTGCGCGCCGACACGATGCGGCGGCCCGCAGGCCGCGGCAGGTCGAATCGCTTGCCGCCCGTGTGCACGGCGCGCGTGAACACGAGCGGACGCCACTCCCCGCCCCCCACCAACGCGGCGAGCCCCGCGGCGTGCTGCAGCAGGTTGAGCGAAATCGAGTCGCCGAAGCTGACCGATGCGAGGTTGCGCCCGAGGGACCAGGCGCGGCCGCCGCGGCCCTCCGCTTCACCCACTTGACCCGGCGGGTTGTAGAACTCCCCGGCCAGCTCCGGCGCGGTCGGAATCCCGTACCCGAGCTCGCGTGTGGTGCGTTTCCACACAGCGGGCGCGATGCGCGTGCCGATCTGCACCATGCCCGCGTTCGAGGAATGGGCAACACATTCGGCGGCCGTCAGCCGACCCGTTTTGTAGCCCTCCGCTTCGCCGATCGTGCGCACGACGCGGCCTTCGTCGTTGCGCAGGCGGAACTGGCCCGCGCCCACGTCGAGCACGTCGGTCGGCCGAATGAGGCCACCCTCGAGGGCGAGCGCCATCGTGACGAGTTTCCACGTGCTGCCCGGTGTGTAGAGCCGCTGCAGCGGAGCCCAAAGTGTCGTGCGGTAGTTATCGCGCCAGTCAAGAGCGAGGACCTCGCGCGTGTCGAGGTCGAGCACGATCGCCATCGCCGACGCCGCTTGGGAATCGGCGAGGGTTTGCTCCAGGCGCGCACCCACAAAACGCATCAACTCAAGGTCGAGGGTGCTCTCGACGACTGCGGGTGCGCTCGGCTCGGTGTGTTCGAGATAATAACCGCGCTGCAGACCGGGGCGGCGCGCAAGCAACGTGCGACGCACGATGTCAGCGGAGATGCCCTCGCGCAGGCGCACACCGCCGAGCGCTTCCAGTTCCGCCAGCTCGGCGTTGACGAGCCGTTCGAGGCCGGGCATCGGCACGGGTTCAGACTCCCCCGGAGCACCGCTCCAACCCCAGCTACCGACGGCCTTCATGTCCCCCGCCGGATACACCCGCGTCGCGGATGCTCGCAGCCACAGGGCGTGCGGTCCGATGCGCTCCTCCTGAAGGATGCCGCGCAACGCCGGGACCGCTGCGGAAGGCACGGGATCGAGGAGCGGCGCGAAGCGCTTCGGCAGGAGGCCGCTGAAAACACATTCGTGGTTGCGGTGCGCGCGGGCGGGATCCGCGCCGAGTGCGAGGCAGTGGACCGCGGCTTGGGTGGTGGCTCGGTCAGCGGCTCGGTCAGCGGGTTCCGCCCGCGCCCCCACCGAGCGGGCTTCGCGCTCGAGGGGACCCGCCAACAGGCGATGGAGATCGGAACCGAGCGCTCGAACCCAGGTGGAGGCGGCGTTGCGGCGCTCGGCGAGCGCCGGCCACTGCGCTTCGCGCTCGACACGCGCGAGCAGAATGTCGGGGCGCCACGCCAGTTGGAAAAAAGGGCCGCGCAGATCGGCCACACGCTCGAGCTGCTCGCCGCGCGGCTCGAAGGGCTCGATCCACAGTCCGCGCAGGATCCCGGCATGCGCGCCGTCTGGTGCCGTGCGGTCCGGGTTCACCTTCGCCGCCGGTCCACCGCCTGCGAGCCAGTCGCCGATGGCGACGGCTTCCTCGGCGGTGAGCGGCCAGCGCGACACACGCAATGCATCCGCGTTGCCCAGGCCGAGCAGCCGATTCCACAGAGCTTCGAACTCGCGCTCGTTCAAATCGAGCGCCGCGCCCAGGCGCTCCTCGAGCACCTCGGGTGTGTGGGCGAGGAACAGGTTGTACGGGCTCGCCTCGAGGGCGAACGTCGCGTGGGAAATGGCGAGCGGCGCGCCGTGGCGGTCGCTCAACCCGTAGCGCGGGAGCGCTTTGGCGACGGGCTCCGCGGCACGCAAGGCGCGGGCCGGTTGGGGCTCGGGGATGGCAAGGTGCGCCACGCGGGCGACCACCACGATCAAAGCGATCCCCAGCGTCACAAACGCTGTGCCCGGACGCAGGCCGGAGCGGGAGCGCACAGGCAGTTCGCGCAGGGGGCTCATTGCACAACCTCGGGGGCCGCGAACTGGACAGGTCCGCGCTCGAGCGCCGCAGGCACTGCGTTGGTCTTGGAGATGCTCGTGCGCGCATCGAGTTCGAACCCGCGCTGCCAGATCGCGGAGTCGAGCTCCTCGATCGCGACGACAAGGTCCTGGTTCGAGCGCTCGATGCGCAGGACTTCTTCGCCCAGCGCGTGGTTGTGATTGGCGACAAACGCCACGCACAACCCAAGCGCGAGTCCGGCGAGCATGCACACGGCGAGGAGAGCGTTCCTCATGCCAGAGCCTCCGCTTTCGGCAGGGTGCGCAGCGCGAGCCGCAGACGCGCCGAACGCGCCCGCGGGTTCGCGCGCTCTTCCGCATGGGTCGGCGCGATGGGCTTTTTCGTCAGCACGTGGAACGCACCACGCCGCGCGGCGTCCTCGAGCCGGCGTTTCACGACACCGTCCTCGCCGCTATGGAACGTGATCACCGCAAGCAAACCACCGGGCGCGAGGCACGCCTCCGCAGCGGCGAGGAAACCCGTGAGTTGGGCCTCTTCCCCGTTCACCGCGATGCGCAGCGCCTGGAACACACGCGTCGCGGCGTGCACCCGTCCGCCGGGGCCGAGTTCGCGCTCGACGAGGTCTGCGAGCGCGAGCGTTCGCAGGAACGGAGCGCGCTTGCGGGCGGTGACCAGGGCCTTCGCGACGCGGCGCGCGCGGCGCTCACCACCCTGGTGGAAAAACAGGTCCGCGAGCTGCTCTTCTTCCCATTCGTTGACGATGTCCGCCGCCGTGCTGGGCAGGTCGGGATCCATCCGCATGTCGAGCGGACCGTCGGCCTGCAGGGAAAAACCCCGCTCGGGCCGATCGAAGTGCAGCGAGCACACACCCAAGTCCGCGATGATGGCGATCGGACGGGCGGCGGGGCCACATTCGCGCGTCAGCGCGGCACCAAGGTCGGCGAGCCGCGACCGCGCTGTCCTCGCGCGTGTTCCAAAGGGCGCAAGCGCAGCGCGCCCGTGGGTGAGGGAGTCGGGATCCCAGTCGAGACCGAGCAGTTCGATTTCTTCGAAGGTGTTGAGCAGCGCGGTTGCGTGTCCGCCCGCGCCCAGCGTGCCGTCGACCACCAAACCACGCGGCGCGCGGCCAAGGTGCTGCCGCGCCGCAGCGAGCAACGGCTCGAGCAACACCGGCACGTGGACGGCGCCGGATGTGGTGCTCCGCGCGCGGCCAGGTTTGCGTTGGCGCGGAGTCATGGGGGTGGTTGTGCGGGCGAGCAGCACCGCTCAGCCCTCTCCCTTGGTGCTGCGGTCCGCGCCATCGGCCTTCGTCGCCGCGGCGACCATGAGGTCGTCCCATGCGGACTCGTTTTTGGCTTCGTATTCGCGCCACGCCGTCGCGCGCCACAGCTCCACGCAGTTGTGCCGGCCGATCAGCGCCAGTTCTTCGCGCTCCACGAGGCCCGCGAGCTGGCGCAGCTTTTCCGGGATCAGGAGCCGGCCGGAGCTGTCCAAACCCTGCTGGAAGACGCTGGCGAAAAAGAGGCGCTCGGCGGCTCGCCCCGCGGCGCCCTGGAACGCGGTGCGCGAAAGGCGCGCGACCTCCGCGTCGTAACCCGCTTGGGTGAACAGGTTGATGCAGCGGTCGAGTCCGCGGGTTAGGACTGCGTACGGGCGTCCCTCCCCGTCCTTAGGCAGGAATCCAGCGATGCGTTGGGGCAGGAAAACCCGCCACTTAGCATCGAGAGGGTGGATCGACTCGCCGCCAAACACTGGAAGTCGGCTGGGTGGAGCTCGGCGCCGCAGGGAACTGCGGCGCGGCGAACGGTGGCGTGGGTGACGGTGGTACGGCGCAGGTACTTCCTGCCACTTCGTGCCACTCCGCTGACTCTAGCTGCCACCGCCGCCCGGTACCATTCCGCGTCGATCCTTCCCGCCCGTGGGAGCACCTGACCCCGAAACGGGCCTAAGGCACCCGCGAACCCGCTTCCGCGTTGCTCCCTTCGGGCTCCGACGGGCCTGCATCGCCTTTTGCGCCCGCCGCGCCGTCGATCCCGCGCGCGCTGGGAACCCCGACGTCCGCGCCGTCCTCCCCCGCCCACCCGGCGGTTCGTCCGCCCTCATCGGGGCCCTCATCGGGGCCCTCATCGGGGCCCACGTCGGGACCCAGGTCATCCAAACTTCCGACCTCGAGCAGGCGTTCCAGGTCCGTCCGCAGCCCGTCCATCTGATCGGGGGCAAAGTCGAACACCCGCACCGCCAGTTCCTCCTGGCGGCGCGGCCGCCGGAGCAGAAGCCACTCGTGCGTCCCGTCGTGGCGCACACGCCCAAGGAGCAGGCGACGCTTGCGCAGCAGCAGCAGCGCGACCAGGTAACGCAGTTCGAGGAGGCGCACCGCCGCCGCGTCGGCGGACATCAGGAACAACTGCTCGAGCAGCGCGAGGTCGACCTGCACCCCACCGGTCGGGCGCTCGCGGCGCTTGGCGCGCCACCAGGGCTGATCCGCTCCCAACTCGACGGTCGCCCAGCACGCCGAGCACAGGTCGCGCCGACCAAGTTGCGCCTCTTCGACGAACAGGTAGGAGTAGTGGGTCTCGCCGTCCGCGAACGGGTGGTCGCAAGACACGCAGGCGCCCTGGCGCCGACCGAGTTTCCAGATGCTCATGGTGCGTCGGGCAGGATAACCGTTGCACCCTTCGTCCGAGCACGGCGCGCGCGCCGCGGCTCACCCGCCGTTCAACTCCGACGGCGCCAGGCTTCAAGGGACTGTCGCTGGGTTTCGCCGGTAATCGCGGCGAGCGCTTTTTCGATGGCATCCCGGCGGCGCAGGTAATCCCGGTGGTTCCCCATGAGGTTCTGGCTGTGATCGCGTTCAAGGCGCGTCCACAGCGCGAGGAGCGGATCCTTCGAGAGCGCGTCCCCGAGCGCCCCCACCGCATCGATGGCCTCCTTCGAAACCGCGGGATCGGTATCGAGCAGCGTGCGCTCAAGCAGATCCCGCGCGGCGGCGGCGCCGGGGGCGTCGCGGCCCGCCGCCGCCGCCCGTTTGCCAAATCCGCGGACCGCCTGGGCGCGCACAATCCACGCGCCGTCGGTCTGCAGCACCTGTGCGAGCCGCGCGCGCACGGTCGCTTCGTCCGCAGGGGGCACGGGAAGATCGGCGAGGAGCTCCGCGGCGCGCCGGCGCACTTCGGCGCGTTCATGGTCGAGCAGCAGGAGGGTGGGCTCCAACGCGGGCCGACCGATCGACCGCAATGTGGCGCTCCCGAGAAACGCAAGCACACCGTCCTCCGCCGCCACCATCTCCGCGAGCATCGGTACCGCGGCCGCGCCGAAACGCACGACCTCGGCTTGGGCGCGTTCGAACGGCGCGTCGTCGCGCAGCACGGTGCGCAGCGCGCCGACCTGGTAGGCACGGACCATCTCGAGCACGAGGTTGTCGATGAGGAACTGTTCTTTGCGCGGATCCCCCGCTTCGCGTGCGGCGATCACACGTTCCCGCACGGCTTCCCACGCTTGTCCACCCTGCCCGTAGGCGACGAGCAAACCGCGGAACTCGGAGTCGATGTCCGCCACCTTCGTCAGGGGCGTCGGAGCGGGGCGCGTCGAAGCTGCCGCACGTGAACCGGCGCGTCCACCGGGCGCGCCACACGCCGCAGTCGCTAGGACAACTGCGAGCAACAGCGCCGCGCGCGTGGCGCCGCGCTCCCCGTGTTGCGCGGCGCGTGTGTTGTCAACGGCCTGCTGGGTCATCCGCGTCATCACGCATCCTGCCGCGCCGCGGGCGCCGCCAAACAACTCTCGTAAACCGACTCGAGTTCGTCCGCGATCTGTGCAAGCGTCGGAACTGCGGGCCGACCTTTACCCAGCGCCTCCAACAGCTCGCGGTCCGCGTCCAGTTGGGTCAACCGCCCCGCGAGGTCCGCGCTCGCACCGCGCGGGAACAACAGCCCGTCGACCCCGTGGCGAACGGCCTCCGCCATCCCACCCAGGTCCGTCGCTACGACGGGTAAACCCACGCGGAAGGCCTCCTGGATCGTGATCGGCTGGTTTTCGTACCAAATGCTTGGCACGACGAGCAGGTCAACCTGTTCGAACACCCGGTCCACGTCCGCAGGGTCAAAGCGCCCGTGGAAGGTGGCTTTGCGGTCCTTGACGATCTCGCGCAGCTCTGCCACGTAACTCGGGAACCACTCGAGCACGCCGAACAGGTGCAGTTCCGGGCCGTTCTCGCCGACCCGTGTGTGCGGAATGCGTGCATACGCGTCGCACAGGATGTGCACACCCTTCGACGGATAAAACCCACCGACATACCCGATGCGCAGCGTGCCATTGCGACGCGGGCGCGGCGGAAGAAGCGGGCCGGGGTACCCGGCTTTCATCACCACCACCTGTTCTTCGCGCAGCAGCCCGCCCTTCACGAGCACGTCGGCGAGGAAACGCGACGGGCAAACCACCTTCTGCGCGTACTGCACACCCTGGCGGTACTGGTAACGCCGCGTGTTCGCAGCAACAGCGAGCACCGTTTCGCGGCTGGGTTCCTTGCGGTGCGATCCCAAGGAGCCACGCCAGCGGTCGGCGACGAGCGGCAGATGGTTGATGCAGTCGTGGCAGTTGCCGCCCGAGCCCGCGGGGCACAGGTCACCGGCGCCGGTTAGAAGCGTGCCGGCCGAGCACAACGCGCCGTAGTCGTGGGCGGTGTAGACCACCGCGGCGCCAAAGCGCCGCGCAAGCGCGACACAATTTGGCCCCCAGAACGCGAGGTGCTGAAAGTGGACGAGGTCGGGCCGCTCGGCTTCAAGGAGCTCTGCGAAGAGCTTCTCGGCGATCGGATGTTCGAAGCTGCCGCGCAGGTCTTCGAACTCGCGCTGGTGGACGAGTTCGACCGTGCGCACGCCGTCGAGCGTCCCAGGCCGAACTTCACCTTCCTTCGCAGTGGTGTCGCGCTCGGTGAAGATCGCCGTGACGTCGTGGCCGCGCCGGCGCATTTCGATGGCCATCTGGTGTGCGTGCAGCTCGGTGCCACCGATGTGTTCGGGCAGATAGTCGTGCACAACGCTGAAAATTTTCACGCGTGGCCTCCACCCGTCGGCGGCAAGAATCCAAGCGCTTCACCCGACTGCTGCGCGAGCCGCCGATCCCAATCGCGCTCGGCGGCCGCCTCCATACGCTCCTGGAACCAGGGCAGGGCAGGCAAACTCGGCGCGCCGCGATCGAGCGCATCTGCGTACGCCTCAAGCGTGGCATCGACGTGCGCCATCAGGCCGGGGGCCGCGTGTTCGGGTGCGGGCAGCGCGGCGCGCAACGCATCGAGCAACGCGGGTTCCGCGATCAAACGGCGCAGGGCCGCGGCAAGGGACACGGCGTCGCCGCGTTCGTACAACAACGCCCAACCGGGCGGACGCGCGAGCGCGGCCGCTTCGGCCCGTTCCGCGAGCGCGCCGGCGCGCGGCAGCACACACGGAAGCCCCAGAGCCAACGCTTCGTCGACGACCAGACCCCAGGATTCGTGCGCGCGAGTGCCGCTGACCATGGCGTGCACTTTGGCAACCGGGTGGCGATCGAGCGCTCCCGCATCGAACGCACCGTGGAACTCGACCGTGATCTGGGGCGGCAATCGCTGCGCGCGCGCGCGCAGCAGCGCCGCGTGCTCCGGGTCGACTTCGCCACCGGCGATCTCCAAACGCACAGCAAAACCCGTCCCGAGCATTCCGAGCGCATCGAGCAGGACGTCGTACCCCTTGAGCGGCGCGAGGTGCCCCCACGCGCCGAGCACCAGCGGTTGGGTTGCGCTAGGCGCTGGCAACGGCATCAAACGCGCGAGCGCGAGGTCGCGGCCCGGCGGCACGACACGCAGGGGAAGTTCACCGAGACTGCGCCCGAGGAAGAGGTCCACGGTGCGCGCGTGGGCGGCGCTGGGCGCCAACACGGCGCGCGCGAGGGCGAGCTCCTGAACGAGACCTGCGCGGCGCTGGTAGAGCTGCATGACGAGCTGTTCACGCGGCACCCACGGGGTGCGCGGCGGAATCAACATCGCACAGTCGATGCACGGATCCGGGGCGAGCGGAACCTCGCAGAACTCTTTCGTGTCGGGGCGCACGCGGAAGGCGATCAAGCACGTGCTCCACAGGTCGTGCAGGGTCACGACGGCGGGCACGCCGGCACGCGCCGCGGTGGCCACCAGGTCGCGCGAAAGACGGATCCAATGGTGCACGTGCACCACATCGGGCAAAAAGTCCGCGAGCACGTCGCGGAACAGGCCGCGAACGTGGGCGCTTTGGGATTTCTGCCAGTGGTCGAAGTAGAGGTCACCGCGGTGGGCACGCCACACCGGGAAACGCTCCCCCGACGCGGGGTCGGTGTCCGCGTGGTGCGAAAGCTCCGGCGGCGAGCGCAGCTCCAGCGTCCCCGCGAAAACTCCGACCTCGTGTCCGCGGGCCGCGAGGGCGCGGGCGAGCGCCTGGACGGCGAGCTCGGTGCCCCCCAGCAACTCGGGCGGATAACCGTGCGCAACTAGAAGAATCCTCATTTCACGTTCCTCCCGCGTCGCACGAGGGCCTGAGTGTATAGCCGCTCGAGTTCCGCCGCGTCTTCCCCGACGTCGCGGACCGCGCTGCCCTCCGGGTAGAGAGACGCCAGCAGTTCGGGATGCGCAATGAGGTCTTCGAGGCGGTTCGCAAGGTGCTCCTCGTCGCCGACCTTGAAGTGGAAGCCTGTGATTCCGTCGTCGACGAGCTCCGCCATTCCCCCCAGGTTGGAGACGAGCAGTGGTGTGCCCATCGCGAGCGCCTCAAGGATGATGAGCGGCGAGTTTTCGTACCAAACGCTCGGCACGACCAGGATGTCCGTGCGGGTGAGCACCGCCGGCACGTCTGCGCGCGCGAGAGGACCCGCAAGGCGCGCCCCCGTGGCCTCCGCCAACGCTCGCACCCGCGCCTGGTAGTCCGGTTGGTGTTGCAGCGGGCCATACACGACCAATTCGGCCCGTGCGCGAATCGCCGGCGGCAAACGCCGCCAGGCGCGCAACAACACGTGCACACCCTTGTGCTCGACGACGGTTCCGATGAACGCCACGCGGACCCGTTCGGCGGGTTGACGCTCGACACGCTCGAAGGCTTCGAGGTCGATGCCCGTGCGCATGTACTTGACACGCTCTTCGGGCAGGCCCCACGCGACAAAACTCTGGCGCAGGAAGCGTGAGGGGGCGATGAACTGGTCGACGGCGGGCAACAGGCGTTGGCGCAGGGCGGCATCGCGGTCCGCCGCGGCGCGGGCAAGCCCGGCAGCCACCGGTCCAAAATCGGCCGTACGGGAGCGCACGACGGGCGCCGGCGCAGTTGAAGGCGTGGTCTGCGCGGCAGCGGTCGGCGGCGCGAGCGGCGCCGCGCCCGCGGAGCCGCGCGGTGCAACGGGAGGTGCCGCGCGGCGCCGTGCGCGGTTGGCCTCGATGCGCGCTCGCACGGCGCGCGCGAGCGGGCCGAGGTCGAGCCCCGTCACCCCGCGCACCCGCGCGACAACCTTCGCGAGGCCGCGCTCGAGCCGCGTCTGGCGGAACTTGAACGTCGACAGGCACGTCCCGCAGCGGTTAAAGTCGATGGCGTGGCAGATCGACCGGTCGGCGTGCACACGTTGGCCAAAGCGTGGGCACTGCAGCCAATAATCGTGCAGCGTGTAGAACACCGGAAGATTGCGCTTTGCAACCTCCTCGATGCAGCCCACCGACAGGTACATCAGGTGCATGAAGTGCACGACATCCGGCTTCAAGTCGTCGAGGAACAGGCCGAAGCTGCGGGCGGCCGGTGGGTAATCCCAGGTCTCCTTGAACTCGTTGTAGAAGAGGTTGTTGACGAGTTCGTGGACCGGCAAGCCGCCCCACTCGCGGGCGTGCACCGTCAGGTTCTCGCGTCCGATGTCCTTTTCGGTGGTGAAAACGTGGACATCGTGGCCAAGGCGTTTGAGCCGCAGGCCGAGCTGCCATGTGTAGATCTCCGTTCCGGCGGGGTGGCGCGGGAGGAAGTCGTGGCTGACGAGGAGGATGCGCATGACAATCAGGGCACCAGCGGCCGCACGAGGCGCCACCAGCCCTCCAGGGTACGCGACAGCAGCCCGGCCGCGGCGCGTGCCATGGGTTTAGCGAGGAGCTGCGGCGACAGCGTCAGCGGTCCACCCACTAACAGGTCGCGGTCGCGCACGGTGCGGCGGCGCTGGATCATTCGGCGTCGGTGCAATGCGGCCGGAAGGCGCCGCAGGAATGCCGCTTTGCCGCGCAGGTGCACCAGGAAGTGCCCGCGGCTCGCGGCAAAGGCCAGCCAGAAGAGCTCGTAAACGAGGATTCCCGGCGCGCTGACGAGAAGCGTGCGCCAGCGGTGGTTCTTCACCAGCAGCAACCAGCGGTTGCGGCTGTGGAAGTAGGCACGCCGCGCGGGATAGTCCGCGGCGCGGAAGCTGATGCCCGCGGTGCCCGCGCGGTGCAGCACGATGGCGTCCTCGTCGATCAGGATACGATGCCCCACGAGGCGCAGCCGCAGCGACAAGTCATAGTCCTCGAAGAGGATGAAGAAACTCTCGTCGTAACCACCAAGATCGAGCACCACGTCGCGGTCGAGCAGGCCGCAGATCGAGACAAAGCCGTCCACGGCGAGCACACCCTTGCCCTCGGCCCGTCCGATCGGTTGGTAGAAGTTGCGCAGGCTGAAGAGCCCCGCGTAGTGGAACCATGCGCCGTCGTAGTGCACACGCTCGGGCTCGTGGGCCAGCACGCTGCGCGGCTGTGCGAGCACGGCCTGGGGGTCCATTTCGAGGGCGTGGATCAGGCGCTCAAGACACCCAGGTGTCAGCTCGGCGTCGTTGTCGACCGCCAGCACCCAGCGTTCGCGTGCGGCCTGCATGCCGGCATTGCGCGCCGCACCTGGACCCGCGTTCACTTGCATGCACACGACACGCACGGTCGGGTACTCCGCGGCGAGGAGCGCCAGACTGTCGTCGCTCGAGCTGTTGTCTACCACCAGCACCTCGGCGAGACGGTCGCCGCACACCAGCAGGGCGTCGAGGCACGTGCGCAGGTACTGCGCGCCGTTGTAGTTGCACACCACTGCGCTGATCGGACCGACGCGGCGCGGCGCGCCGCCGGAGGAACTCGAAGCAACGTTCAATGGAGCGGCAACTCGAAGTCGGACGAGCTCACGGGTTGGCGCCGCCGCAAGCAATAGGGCACGTTCCACAGCACGCTGGCGCCCGCTTTGACGAGCACCCACCACGCGCCCTTGGTCTCGCGCAGGCTCTTGCCAATTCCGATGGTGCCGACCGCCACCGCGACGGTGCCACGCTCCTCGGTCGCGCGCGACCGCAGGATCACCTTGGAAAACGCGAGGAACGGCAACGCGACGAGATCCTTCAACGGCGCGTACTTGATCATCGCCAGGAAGGCATTGCGCGCGTGGAAGTACAGGCTGCGCTTGCCCATCTTGATCCCAAACGGTGTGCGGTGGAATGTTTCGACCGCGGGGAACGAGAGCACCCGGTAACCCAGGTTCAAGAGGCGGCACGTCAAGTCGCGTTCGTTGCCGTAGATGAAGAGCCGCTCGTCGTAATACCCGGCCTGCGCGAGGGCGTCGCTGCGCGCGAGGCTCGAGCAGCCACGGAACGTGCTCATGTAGCGTTCCGCGTTGACCTCGGGGGCAAAGCGGTAGCTGTCCGGCATGCCCGGTTCGACCACTTTGGTCGACACGATCGCGGTCGAAAGAGGCTCCGCAAGGAGCCGCAACGTGGTCGCCTCAAGCCATTCTGGCGGCAGGATCACGTCGTCGTCGAGGATCGCGGTCAGGGGCGTGCGCACGCTCGCAAAACCGATGTTGAAGGTCTCGCACGCACCGTAACGGTCGTGGGGCATCACGATCAGGCGCACACGCGGAAAGCGCGCCGTGATGCGCCGCACCGTGTCGTCGCGGCTCGCGTTGTCGACGACGACGATCTCCTCGAATGGCAGAGTCTGCGCTTCGATGGCTTCGAGGTTTGCGATCACGTCCTCGGCCTTGTTCCAGGTCGAGATGACGGCCGTTGTGCCCGGCAATCCGCGTTCGCGCGCCGCGGCGCGCGCGGGTACGGTGTGCTGCGGCGGGACCTGTGGGGCGGGGCCCGCGGCCTGCGGTTCGAGCCCGTGGCCCGGTCCAACCACCACGTCCAAGAGCGCGGCCACCGCGCGTTCGTAGTCCGCGGCCGCGGAGCTTTCGATCGACGCAAAACCCTCCGCCGCGACCACTGAGCGGTCCTCCATGTTGATCGTCCGCGAGCGGTCGACGAACTCGGTCTTTTGGACGAGGTCGTGGTAGACGATCTGGCTCGCAAAGCGCCGCAGCGCTTCCTTCTTCGTCTCCCACACCGACGTCACGTCGATGAGCACGCTCGCCGTGACCTGGGTGTTCACGCCGTAGAGCAGGATGCGGCGCTGGGGCCCCTGGGCGACGGCGCGCAAAAGCGCGTGGCTCGCGGCGCGGTGGTCGGAGTGCAGTTCCTGGGGCGATGGGCCATAAATCAGTTCGGGCCCGAACTCCTCCAACTGCTCACCGAGGATTTCGACGAGTCGCGCTTCGCTCGCCAAACCGCCGTCCGGCAAGTCGAGGAAGCGATAATCTTCGACACCGAGGACCGCGCCGGCCGCCCGCGATTCGGCGCGCCGAATCGTCGCGAGGTCTGACTGGCCCCCGCGCGGATCCCCCGCGGCACCGTCGGTGAGGACAAGGATCCGCACGGTGTCGCCGCGCCGCCGGTGCAGCGCCAGCATGCCCCCACAGCCAAGCACTTCGTCGTCCGCGTGCGGTGCAACCACCAGCACCCGCCGCGGCAACGTCGCGGGGTCGATCAACGGAGTGAAGATGGCCTTCATGGTCGCGTGCGGGATCCTACCCACCCGGAGGGGCGAAAGGTGGCAAGAGCGCCGCATCCTGAGGGTGTGGATTCCCGAGCGGCGCAAACGCCTCGCCGTACCGCGCACCCTTGGGAAGGTAAAGGCTGCGGTGCGCGTTCAAGCCGCGCACCATGTGGACGAGGTCCGTGCCTTCGATCTGCGAAGCGTGTTCGGCGAGCGCCGCGGCTTTGCGCTCGTACCCGTCGGTGACGTCGACAATGTGTGTGGGCTGCAACGGGCTCCACACTTCGTAACCCCACGCGTCTTTGGCAAAACCGGCCGCCCGGAGCCCCAGCCGCACCGCACGCGCTAGCGCGTGGTGGTCCGTGTGGTACTCGCCTACCCACGGTGCGTACACCGTGTGCGGCTGGACACGCCGCACACATTGCGCAACACGCCGGGCGGCCGCTACAAGGTCCTGCGGACCGGGCAAATGGCCTTCGGGGTAATCCCAAAACTCGTAGGAGCGAAGGTCGAAGTGTGCGCCGCCCAAAAGCGCCTCTTTGCGGCGTTGCGCGGCGAGCGCCGCCCTCTTTGCCGGATCCTGGGGGGGGCCCTTCGACCCGCCGGACGCCCCGTCGTACACGATGACCATGTGCACCGGATCACCCTGCAGGCGGTGCAAGCGCAGCGTGAGGCCCGCGCCCAAAAGGTCGTCGTCCGGATGGGGCGCAAACACCAGCACGGCGCCTTGCGCGGGCGCGCGCAACGCAACCGGCAGCGGGCTGCGCTCGGCCAGCGGATCGTCGTCGCGAACCTGCGTCGCGCTCACCGCGCCGCGCCCTCGACCGCGCCCTCGACCGCGCGGGTCGGCGGAAGGGGCGCGGGAAGCGGGTGGTTGCGCCCCGGCGTGCACTTCGTGAACGACCAGGCGCCGAGCATTGCACCGGTTTTTTGGTCGAGGGCGCGCACGAAGTAGGCGCCTTCGAAAAACCACTCCCAACTTTCCAGGGGACAAACCCAGGCAGCGCCGTGCACGACGATGCCGGCGGACAGGAGCCAGTTGGAAAGCAAGCCCACTTCGAGGATGACGTCGCGCTCGCGGTCCCATGCGATCCGCGGCGGGTCCGCCAGCGGGCCGAGCTCGATGCAGTCGTGCAGCGGCACACCGCCGCGCGAACCCCAAATCTGCCCCTTCGCGGTAATCCAATCGGCGATCTTGCCACCGATGGGCCCGTAGTACTTGGCGTAGTAGACACGCGCCGCCGCCAACTGGCGTTTGCGGGGTTCACCCTCGAAAGCGGCGCCGATTCCGCTTGAGCGCGACCAATGGTGCAAAACCTCCGCGTGCACCTGGTGGACGACCCGCAACCCGAGGCGCCGTACACGGCGGAACAGGTCCGTGTCCTCGTAGTACAGCGGAAAGCGGTCGTCCATCAGCATCCCGAGTCGATCGATGACCTCGCGCCGCAGGAACACGCAACAGCCCGAAAGCATGTCCGAGTCGACGACGTCGGTCGCCGTCCACCACTGTGCGGCAAGTCGTGTGCGTTTTTTGGTGTACCAGCGCAGGATCGACTTAAAACGCAGGGATCCCGTGATGAACACGTGCTCCCACAGCGTGGGCAACAGGTTGCGCGGCAGGTGCAGCACCTTGCCCGGATCGAAGTACGTGCGCGGATCGGCCGCGCCGATGTCCGGGTTGTCCGCGACAAAATCGAACAGCTTCGAAAGCGAGCCCGGGAGAAAATAAAGGTCCGGGTTGAGCACCGCAACCACGTCTGCGGAGTCCCCAGTCGAGTGGGAGTACGCGAGGTTCATTCCGCCCGCGTAGCCCAGGTTGCTGTCGCTGCGCAGCACCCGAACTCCGTGGCGCTCCATGCGCTCGAGGGGCTCGGTCTGGTCGCGCGGCGACGCGTTGTCCACGAGGATGACCTCGAGGTCGTCCGGATGGCGGCCCTCGGCGATCCACTCGCAGCGCAGGGACGCGATGGCCACTTCGGCGAACGTCCCCGTGTTGTAGTTGACGACCAGCGCGGACAGGCGGCGCCGCGGCGGTGCGGAGGTCACCGCGGGCGTCACCGTCGTGCGGCCGGCGTCTTGCGGGCCGGAACATGGGATTCACCCGGCAGCGGGTGCGCCCCGTCGAGGTCCCACCCGTGGTCGATGTAAACGAGCCCGACGTCCTTGGTGCGGGCGCGCACCATCAGGTTCTCGGGCACCAGGGACTCGTGGTAGCGGTGAACGCCGCCCTCGTCGAAGAGGACGATAGGCATCAGGAACTGGCCGGCGAGCAACGGCAGCTTGGGGATGCACAAGATCGTGCACCCCGATTTACCCTTCAGCCGTTGGCCGTCGATGTGCGTGCCGACACCGGCCGCGATCGTGCTGTCCTGGCGCAGGAAGCCGATCCCGATGTGGATCGGCATCGCCGCGGGATCGGGGTTCTCCCACCACACGCGAATCTCGATCGCATCGCCCGTATGGACCTCATAGGTCTCTTCGTCGGTGCCCAAACGATAGACGCGGGCGTCGCGCACCTGCGGCAGCTCGTCCGGCAAGCCGTCCGCGAAGCCGCTGGCCTTAGGCACCATCGCCTCGAGCGCGCGCGACGCGTCGTCGATGTGTTGGCGCTGATAGGACGTGTATTCGTTGGTGACAAAAAGCGCGTCGCCCAGGGCCGCGCTGCGCCCTTCGCGCACCCAGATGGCCTCGTCGCAGAGCTGGCGGATGTCGTACAGGCTGTGGCTGCAGAACAGGATCGTCTTGCCGCGGCGCTTGAAGTCGTAGATGCGGTCCACGCACTTCTTCTGGAAGTACATGTCACCCACCGCAAAAACCTCGTCGATGATCAAGATCTCGGGGTCGATGGCGATGGCGATCGAAAATCCAAGGCGCAGGCCCATGCCCGACGAGTAGGTCCGCACGGGCTCGTCGATGTACTTGCCCAGCTCGGCAAAATCGATGATCTCGCCCATGCGCGCGGTCATCTCCCGGCGCGTGAAACCCATCATCACGCCGTTCAGCATGATGTTGCTGCGGCCCGAGAAATCGAGGTGGAAGCCGGCGCCGAGCTCGAGCAGGCTCGCCACCCGGCCGTTCAAACGCAACCGCCCCTCGCTCGGGGCGGTGATGCCCGAAAGTACCTTCAGCAGCGTCGATTTTCCCGCGCCGTTCGCCCCACACAGGCCCATGCTGGAGCCGCGGCGCAGCTTGAAGTCGATATTGCGCAGCGCCCAAAACTGTTGGTGGCCCGAAACGCGGCCAAGGGTCGCGGCTTCGACCACGCGCCGGAACGGGCTGGCGTAGAGCCGGTAGGCCTTGCCTAGGTTTTCGGCTTCGACGCCGTAGTTGATGCCCGCCATGCTCAGACCTCGTCCGCGAAGCGCCGCTGGGAGCGCAGAAAGAACAAATAACCCACGACGAACAGCACGGCTCCGCAGGTGGCAAACACACCCAGGGAGTGCAGGAACGCGGGCTGGCCGTCGAAGGCGATGGCCGGTTGGGCCACCATCAGCACGTGGCGCCAGCAGTTCAAAAGGTGCAGCAAGGGGTTGAGCGCAAGCGTGTCCAGGTACGGACTGATACCCGGAATCACCTTTTCACTCGCCACCCAGAAGACCGGCGTGACGAACATCCAGGTCAGCACCAGGATCGAGGCGAGCTGCATGGTGTCGCGCAGGAACACCTGCATGGTCGCCAGGATCAAACCGAGCCCGTAGGTGAACAGGAGCTGCACCACGAGCAGCACCGGAATCCACAGGAGGCCGATGCCCGGCGCATCGGGCCACAGCGCCGTTTCGAAGATCCCCAGTTCCCGGCCTGCGATCGACAGCCACAGCACCGCCACAAAGATCCCGACGCCGAACATCATCGTGGTCAGGCTGACGAGGACGACGTTGAGCGGAAGCAGTTCCGTGGGAAACGACAGCTTTTTGATGAGGTTGCCGTTCTCGACGATCACGTTGCCAGCGCGCAGCACTCCCTCCGCGAAACCGGTCCACACGACCACTCCGACGAACATAAAAATGCCCATCGCGGGCTTCTGCTCCGGTGTGATGTTCGGCATCTTCACCTGCAGCAACTCAGCGAAGATGAAGTAGTACACCCCGAACATGAAGATCGGGTACACGAGCGGCCACAGCCAGCCCAGCAGCGTGCCCTGGAAGCGCGCGCGCAGCTCGCGGACCACCGCCGAGAAGACGAGGTCGCGGTGTGCGAACACGACGGCGGGCAACCCCGGCAACTTGGCCAGCAGGTGTGCGAAGCCGGGGGACTCGGGGACGACCCATGGTCCAGGCTTGAAGGGCGCCCAGTCTGCGCCGGGGCCGCCGCTTGTCGGATCGACCGGTTGGGTCGCGCTCGTGGGGGGCATCGTGGGAGGGGGGAGACGGTTCGAGGAAGGTCCGGGCGTTCCCGGAGGAGCATCGGCCAGGCCGGACGCCCGGATGGAGCCCCGACGGGAACT
This sequence comes from Planctomycetota bacterium, assembly GCA_038246255.1. Taxonomy (GTDB): domain Bacteria; phylum Planctomycetota; class UBA1135; order UBA1135; genus RI-242. The sequence goes on along the minus strand of JBBRWC010000070.1, from coordinate 2,744 downwards.
TAAGAGCAGCGGGGCGCCCGGTTTCGCGGGGACCGACGGTCGCGGTCGCCTGCGCCGGCTCAGCCCGCGTTAGGGCCGACCAGGTTACACGAGGGGACGCTCGTGCTCGCCCCCGGCATTCCTCCGGCAGCGCGCGCGCGGCGAATCCGCGTCAGGGCAATGTCAGACGACGTTTAGCGCAAGCTGCGGCGGGCCGGTTGCGGGTCCCCCACTTCGAGGGGTTCGGCGAGCAGGGCTCGGATCTGGGTCAGCAGGATGCGGGCCTGTTCGACGTCATCTGGGCGCCACTCCCACTCCGCGTAGGTCGGGTCGAGGGGCCGCACGATGTCCATATTCACCTGTTTTTTGACGCGGACCTCGAAGTTCCAGCGCCCCATCTCGATGGGGGTGTAGCGAACCTCCGCGCGGTGGCGCACACCCTGGCCGCGAAAGGGCGCGAGTTGAGTCCGCCAGCCGGTGACAACTAGCATCGCCGACGGGTCGAAACCGGCGCCCACCGGGTAGCGCAGGCCGTTGATCGCACTGCGAGTGATGACGAGCAGGAAGTTTTCGCTGCCTGCGGAGATTTCTGCGCTCTGCCAATCCCCCTCCGGACCCTCAGCGCTCGAGCGACACCCGGCCCCGAGGTTCAGCACTGCGCACGCGATCACGATCCACACGCCCGAAATCAAACGCGCCATCACAGCTCATCCTCCACCCAGTTCGCGGGCTCGCCCGCCTCGTCTTCGTCCGCGCCGTACTCCCGGGCGAGTTCGGGATCGAACTCGACACCCAGCTCCTCGGCGTCGAAGGGATCGCGGTCGCCCTCGTCGTAATCGCCATCGTCGTCGCGCCGGCGCACACGCGGCTCGTCGGGGCCCTGGGACTCGTCCGCGCTCTTGCGGTCGCGCAGGACGATGTGCACGGGAACCTCCTTGAAGGGGAGCTCGTCGCGGATGCGGTTTTCAAGGTACCGCAGGTAGTCCTTCGAAATCAGTCGCTTGTCGTTGACGAACACGACAAACGTCGGCGGGATGCGCTCCGCCTGCGTGGCGTAGTGGATGCGCACCCGGTGGCCGCGGGAGTTGGGCGCGCGAGCCTCCAGCGCCCTGCGCATCACGCGGTTGAGCTCGCCAGTGCCGACGCGCAACGCGGACTGCAGGAACAGGTCGCGGGCCAGTTGGAACGCCTCTTCGACGTGCCAGTTGCGCCCCGCCGAGAGTGCGATCATCGGCGCGTAGGAAATTCCCGGGAGCTGGGCATTCACGTATGCGTCGAGCTCCGCGAGGCTCATGCGCCCTTCGCAAAGGTCCCACTTGTTGGCGCCGAGGATCAACGGCTTGTGGTGGTCAACGGCGTAACGCGCGAGCCGCTTTTCGAGGCCCGATAGCGGCATCGAAGCGTCGAATAGCATCAACACAACGTCCGCGCGCCGGACGGCCCGGTAGGAGCGCGAGTCGGAGAAAAAGTCGATCGCATCCTCGAAGCTGCTCTTCTTGCGCACGCCAGCGGTGTCGATCACGACGAGCGCTTCGCCGTCGCGCTCGAGCAACACGTCGACCGCATCGCGGGTCGTACCCGGAACTTCGGAAACGATCATGCGCTCCTCGCGCGCTAGGACGTTCACGAAGGTCGACTTGCCCGCGTTGCGCCGTCCCACCACGGCGAGCTTGAGCGCCGGATTGGGACGCGCGAGCTCGAACCCGCCGTGGGGTAGTTGTTCGAGGATCGCTTCGACGAGCTCGCCGATGCGCTCGCCGTTCTGGGCGCTGATCGCGATGGGATCGGCGGCGAGCCCAAGCTGGCGAAAGTCGTCGACGTCCCACATCAACCGGTCGCCCTCCGCCTTGTTGGCGACCAGGAGGATCGGCACGTGCAACTGGCGCAGGCGCCGCGCGACTTCCTGGTCGAGCGGTGTGATGCCGCTGCGCACGTCGACGAGGAACAGCACGAGGTCCGCGGTCAGCATCGCGGCCCGCACCTGTTCTTCCACGTGGGAGCCGAGGTCATGGCGGTCGACGATACCGATGCCGCCGGTGTCCATCAGCTCGACGACCGCGCGACGGTAGTCGCCCCGGAGCTCGACGGCAACACCGATCCGGTCGCGTGTGACACCTTCAGTGGGCTCGACGATGCTGACCAAACTGCCGCACATGCGGTTCAAAAGCGTCGATTTGCCCACGTTGGGCCGACCGACGATCGCGATGCGGGGAAGACGGAGTTGGCTCATGGTCAGCGCAGGCCGAGGAGGCGGTGGACTTGGGGCAAGGAGCGCACACGAAGCCCGAGCTCGAGGGCGTGCTGGACGAGGCTCGTGACCTGCGATTCGAGGGGCGCGGCCGCGCGTGGCATCGCCGTCGCGGGCTGCATGAAGGTCACGAGCCCGGGGGCGAGTTCGCGGACATCGGCGAGGGCGTCGCGCGCTTCGCTTTCGTCCGTGTCCGCAGTCACGACGAGTTTTGCGCAGGCATCGCGCCCCACGAGGAGGCGCAGAGCGGCCCGCCGCGCCGCGCGCCAGCCCGCGCGATCGCCCGGCAGGTCCGCGTCGATCGGTCCGGGTGATGGACTCACAGCGCCCTCCACGGGAACCACGGCGTCAAGGTCGCTGGCGAGCTTGAGGTCGAGGCTCACGTGGTGCACCCGCGGCAAGAGCCGTTCGAGCGCCGCAGTGTGCACTCCGGCCGTCTCGAGGTGCACCCGACGCGGCCACAGGCGCGCCGCGAGTTCGAGGTTGAACTCGGGCCACAGCAGCGGTTCGCCGCCGG
>JBBRWC010000069.1:0-22374 GCA_038246255.1 Planctomycetota bacterium | reverse complement strand
GGTCAGTTCGGTTGCAGGCGAACGGGGGCGCGCCAGCAATTATGTCTATGGTTCCGCCAAAGCCGGCTTTACCGCTTTCCTGTCAGGGCTGCGCAATCGTCTGGCAAGCAAGCGCGTCCACGCCTCGTCACCCGCGCGTCGCCGCGCACGTTGCAATGCTCCAACAATACGCACCGATCCTGATGTTGCTGGCGGCCGTCGTCGGCTTCGCGGTGTTCAACATTGGATTGAGCGAACTCGCCGGGCGCCGTCACCGCACCGTCGGCAAAGATGCCGCATACGAGTGCGGCATGGGCACCTATGGCACAAACGCCCGCCTGCGGCTTTCGATCCACTTCTACCTGGTGGCGGTGCTCTTCATCTTGTTCGACGTCGAGGTGCTGCTGCTCGTCCCGTGGGCCGTTGCGGCGAAGGGCTTCGGCGAAGCCGGGGTCGGCATGCACGTCTTTGCGTGTGTCGCCGCATTCCTGATCGTGCTCGAAGTCGGCCTGGCCTACGTTTGGGCCAAAGGAGGACTCACATGGGATCGCTGAACCCTGACCCGACGCGCGGTGCCGACGCTGGCGCGTCCGACTTGAAGGCTTGGCCGGGCGGGCCGAAAACGTACGCGGGCACCACACCGGGCCGCGGGCCGCATCCTGATTCTGGCGCTGTGCGCACGGATTCGGGCGCGTTCCGCCCCGCCGGCGGAGACCGAGGCGACACGTCGCCACTTTCCGCCGCGGACGACTCCGGCAACGGTTTCATGGCGTCCTCGCTCGACTTCCTCATCAACTGGGGCCGCAAGAACAGCCTGTGGCCCATGCCGCTCGGCCTGTCCTGCTGCGGCATCGAGCTGATGGCGATGATCGGGCCCAAGTTCGACCTTGCGCGCTTTGGCGCGGAGGCCGCGCGCGTCACGCCGCGCCAGTGCGACCTGTTGATCGTCGCGGGCACACTGACCTGGAAGATGGCCCGGGCGTGTCGCCAAATTTACGACCAGATGCCCGACCCCAAGTGGGTCATCGCGATGGGCGTGTGCTCCTCCTCGGGCGGCATGTACGACTCCTACGCCGTCGTGCAGGGAGTCGATTCGATCCTTCCGGTTGACGTGTACGTGCCGGGCTGCCCGCCGCGCCCGGATGCGGTGATCGACGGGATCATGAAACTGCAGAAGAAGATCGAGCGCGAGCATCCGCACCGCCGCCTGTTGCGTGTGCCCGACAGCGTTGAGGAGCGCGGCCACGAGATGATCCTGCGCGCGCCGAACGCGGCCGTCGAAGTGGAGCCACACACGAGCTCGACCCACGAAAAGACGACCTACTTCGTCGACCAATCGGCGCGCAAACCCGAGGAAGGTGCGCGATGACCCCCCAAACACCTGCGCGGGCTGCCCCCGCCGAACGGCGAGCCGCGACGATCGCACGCGTCGCTGGGGCCCTCGACGGTGTCCTGCACGAGTTCGTCGAGACCCGCGACGGCATGCCGACCTTGATCGTCCCGCGCGATGGGCTGGTGGAGGTGCTGTCCCGGCTCAAGTCCCGTGCAAGCTTCGAGCAAGCCACGTTTGTCACCGCGGTCGACCACCTGCCAGCGACCCCGCGCTTCGAGGTGGTCCACCAGTTGTGGTCGTTGACCCACGCTGACCGGGTGCGGCTCAAGACGCGCATCGCGGTGGATGCGGCGTGGGTGCCCACGTGCACCCACCTATGGCCCGGCGCCGCGTTTATGGAGCGCGAGTGCTACGACATGTTTGGCATCCACTTCGAGGGCCATCACAACCTGCGCCGCCTCTTGATGCCCGAGGAGTACGAGCACCACCCGTTGCGCAAGGAGTTTCCCCACCAGGGCATCGAGCCCGATCGGCTCTACCGCGCCTGGGAGAAAGGGCGTCGCGAGGAGTTCTTCGAGCGCCGCGCCAAAGAGGACAGCAAGTGAGCACGTCCAACCGCAGCCAAGTTTTCGAGTACGAACGCGGAGCGTCCGGCGACACGCTTGCAGACGACCCGCTGCACGGCCAACTGATGACCCTCAACATGGGTCCCCAGCACCCCGCCACCCACGGTGTGTTGCGGCTCGTCGTGACGCTGGACGGCGAAACCATGCGCGACGTCGACGCCGACGTGGGTTACCTGCACCGCGGCAAGGAAAAGTCCTGCGAAAGCCTCGGTTGGGCGAAGTTCTTCCCCCACACCGACCGCCTGGACTACGTTCAGCCGCTGACCAACAACATCGCCTACGCCCTGTCGATCGAGAAGCTCGCCAGCATCAAGGTGCCCGAGCGCGCGGAAATCCTGCGCGTGCTGCTGATGGAAGTCAGCCGTATCGCGGCGCACCTGATCTACCTGGGCACGACGTGCATCGACCTTGGGGCGATCACGATGTTCTTCGCGACCTTCAAGGAGCGCGAGACCATCTACCAGTTCCTCGATGCCTATACCGGGCACCGGATGAACAACACCTACGTCCGCATCGGCGGGGTCTACGCCGACGTGGACGACGAAACCGCGGCGATCCTGTGCACGTGGCTCAACGGATTCCCCGCGGCGGTCGACAACTTCGAGAAGTTCCTGACGGGCAACCGTATCTGGTACGACCGCAACCGCAACATCGGGATCATCGACCGTGAGGTGGCCCTCGCGTGGAGCCTGAACGGCCCCAACCTGCGCGCCGCGGGTGTCGCGGCGGATTTGCGCAAGCTCGAGCCCTATTCGGGGTACGAGCGCTACGACTTCGAGGTGCCGGTCGGCACCGTGGGCGACTGCTACGACCGTTACCTCGTGCGTGTCGAGGAGATGCGCCAGTCGGCGCGCATCTGCAATCAGGCGCTCGACCTGCTGCAGCAGACGAAGGGCGGCGAGTTCCTCGCCGAGGACCGCCGCTACGTTCTGCCGCCCAAGGGCGACGTCCACCGCTCGATGGAAGAGCTGATCTTCCAATTCAAGATCGTGACCGACCTGCGCCTGCCCAAGGGCGAGGCCTACGTCCCGGTCGAATCGAGCAAGGGCGAGCTGGGTTTCTACCTGGTGAGCGATGGCACCGCCAAGCCGCAGCGCTGTCACATCCGCGCCCCCGGCTTGATGAACGTGCAGGCGATTCCGATGCTTGCGCGCGGTCGTCTGCTTTCCGACATGGTCTCCCTGATCGGCAGCCTGGACTTCGTCATGGGCGAAGTGGATCGCTAATGGTGCTCAAAGAAGCTCTGGTGCGCGAGTTCGACGAGCTCCTCACGCACTATCCCGACAAGCGTTCGGCGCTGATCCCCGCCCTGCACCGGGTGCAGGAGGAAAACGGCGGCTGGATCAGCCCCGAGCTGATGGAGGCCCTCGCCCAATACTTGGACCTGTCCGCAGTCGAGGTTTTTGGCGTCGTCACCTTCTATCCGATGTTTCGGATCCGTCCGCGGGGCAAGCACCTGGTCAACGTCTGCCACAACATCTCCTGCGACCTGCGCGGCGCGCAGGACGTGCTCGCCAAGGTGTGCGACTTGACCGGTGCGACACCCGGCGGCACTTCGCCCGATGGCCGCTTCACCGTCGCGACGGTGGAGTGCCAGGGGGCATGCACCGCGGCCCCGATGTTTGAGTTGGACGGGGTGTTCCACGAGAACTTGGACGACCAGAAGATCGAGCAGATCTTGGGAGGCGTGCGATGAGCCGACCGACGTACCTGCTGGATCGCATCGGTCCCGATTCCCACACCCTGGCCGCGTACCAAAAGCGCGGGGGTTACGCGGCGCTGCGCACGGCGCTCAAGGGCAAAACCCCCGCCGAGGTGGTCGACGTCGTCAAGGCGTCGGGCCTGCGCGGCCGCGGCGGCGCGGGCTTCCCGACGGGCATGAAGTGGAGCTTCATGCCCGATCCGGCGAAGGACAAACGCCCGCGCTACCTCGCGATCAACGCCGACGAGTCCGAGCCCGGCACGTGCAAGGACCGCGTCTTGATGGAGCGCGATCCCCACGGCGTGATCGAAGGCGTGCTGCTTGCGTGTTACGCGATCCGCGCCACCACCGCATACATCTATGTGCGCGGTGAATACCGCCTGTCCTACGACCGCCTGCAGGCCGCGCTCGACGAAGCGCGCGCAGCGGGTTTGCTCGGGCGCAAAATCCAGGGCAGCGACTTCTCCTGCGACATCTGGATGCACAAGGGCGCCGGCGCCTACATCTGCGGCGAAGAAACCGGCTTGATGGAGAGCTTGGAGGGCAAACGCGGCCACCCGCGCCCCAAGCCCCCCTTCCCGGCGATGTTCGGACTCTGGGGCCAACCGACGACGGTCAACAACGTCGAGACGGTCTTCAACGTCCCGTTCATCCTCGAGCGCGGCGCGGACTGGTTCCGTTCGATGGGCACGAAGGCGTCGTCGGGCAACCTGCTCGTCGGCGTCTCCGGCCACGTCAACAAGCCGGGTGTTTACGAGGTGCCCTTCGGCGTGAGCTGCCTCGAGCTCGTCGACGGTTACGCGGGTGGTGTGTGGAAGGGGCGCAAGCTGAAGGCCTGGTTCCCCGGGGGCTCGTCCACCGGCATGTTGCCGGGTTCCGCCATCGACGTGCCAATGGAGCACGACGCGATCAAAAACGCGGGTTCGATGCTCGGGACCGCCGCGCTGATCGCTCTCGACGAGCGCGCCTGTACCGTGCGCGCCATGGAAGTCGTCGCGCGCTTCTACGACCACGAAAGCTGTGGCCAGTGCAGCCAGTGCCGCGAAGGCACCCAATGGCTGAGCCAGATCTTCCACCGCATCGAGAGCGGCCGCGGACGCATGGAGGACATCGAAATGCTCGCGACGCTGTCGAAGAGTATGGCTCCGGGCAAGACGATCTGCGCCCTGTCCGACGCCGCCGCGATCCCCACCCTGGCGGTCGTGAAGCACTTCAAAGACGAGCTCGAGCAGCACGTCCTCGAGCAGCGCTGTCCGCTCGCCGACCCCCACGCGGCAAAGCGCCCCGCTGCGCTCGCACACTCGCACTGACCTCGATTTTGGCCCTCCCACTGATCCCGCGCGGCACCCCGCCCGCGCCGCCCGTCCCGACCCCTTCTCTTCCTCTTCGCCCATGACGAAGATCCTCCTCAACGGCCGCGAGGTCGAAGCGGATCCCACGAAGCCGCTGATCCACGCCTGCCATACGGCCGGTGCGGAAGTGCCCGCGTATTGTTATCACCCGGGTTTGACGCCCGTGGGGTCGTGCCGCATTTGCCAGGTCGAGGTCAAACAGGGCAACGCTCCGGCGCGGATCGTCGTCGCGTGCCGCACGTTAGTCGTCGAAGGCATGATCGTCGAGACCGAGTCACCCGCCGCGCGCGAGGTGCGCCGCGAGTGCCTCGAGTTCCTCCTGAAAAACCATCCGCTCGACTGCCCGATCTGCGACAAGGCCGGTGAGTGTGACCTTCAGGACTACGCGTTCGCGGAAGGACAGGGTGAGGGGCGGTCGAACGAACCGCGCCGGCGCCTCGATAAGCGCAAGAGCCTGGGTGACGTCATCGTCCTCGACGAAGAGCGCTGCGTGCTGTGCAGCCGCTGCGTGCGCTTCATGGAAGAGGTTCCGAAAACACCCCAGCTCACCGTTGGCGGCCTCGGATCGCGTTCGGTCATCGAGACGTTCATGGACCGCCCGCTGTCGGGCAACTACCAGGGCAATCTCGCGGACGTGTGCCCGGTCGGCGCGCTGACCCTTAAGCCCTTCCGCTTCCAAGCGCGGGTTTGGAACCTCAAGAAAACCGCGTCCACCTGTGGCGAGTGCAGCCGCGGCTGCGCGACCACCGTGGAAGTGCTGCGCGCCGGCGAGGTCAAGCGTGTTCGCCCGCGCTACGACGCCGACGTCAACACCTGGTGGATGTGCGACACCGGTCGTTTTGCGTTCCCCGCGCTGAACGTTGCAGATCGGATCCCCGGCGGCCTTGTGCGGCGTTCGGACGGCTGGGTCCGCGCGGATGCGGCCGACACCGCGGCTGCTGCAGCGCGCCTCCTTGGCATCGAGCGCCCCGCTTTTGTCGCCGTCACGCCGTGGGTGACCCAGGAAGAGGGCGCCGCGATCCTCGCGCTCGCCCGCGAATGGAAGCTCCCCGCGTACATGGTTTCCCCGGCCCCCAATGGCCTCGCGGACGACCTGTTGCACACGGGCGACCCCGCGCCGAACCGGTTTGGGCTCGAGCAGCTCGGCTTTGCTCGCAAGAGCCCGGCCGAAATCATTGCGCACCTGCACCAATCGAGCGCCGCGTGGCTCGTCGGCGAGCGGATGACCGCGCTGATCGGCGCCGCCGCCCTCGAGGCGCTGCCCGCGCACAAACGCATCGCGCTGTTTGACGTGCTGCCGATTCCCTTCGCGGCCCTGGAGGTCTTCGCGAGCGTTCCGCTCTATGCCGAGCGCTCCGGTACCTGGCTCAACGTCGACGGCATTCCCCGCGCGCTGCTGATGGCGCGTGCCCTGCCCGCGGGGATGCCGTCGCTTGAACGGATGATCGGCCTCGTTGCGGCGGCGCGCGCGGTCGCGGTGGCGCCCGGCCCGGTGGCGCCCAGCTCGGTGGCGAAGCGATGAACGAAACGCTCGTGACGCTGCTGAAGATCCTGCTGATCTACGGCGGACTGATCAACGTGGCCGCCCTCATGACCCTTGCCGAGCGCAAGGTGTCGGCGTGGATCCAGTTCCGCATCGGACCGAACCGCGTCGGGCCCTGGGGTCTGTTGCAGCCCCTCGCCGACGGGGTGAAGTTCATCTTCAAGGAAGAGGTCGTGCCCGAGGGTGCGAACAAGTTCCTGTTCCGGATCGCGCCGATGCTGGCGGCGATCCCCGCCATGCTGACGGTCGCGGTGATCCCCTTCGCGGGCGAGATCCGCATCCCCGAACTGGGCACCTTCGACCTGCCCTTCTTCGGACCCACGGAACTGGGCGGAATCACAACGACGCTTTCGATCACCGACCTCGACATCAGCGTCCTGTTCATCCTCGCCGTCTCCGGCCTCTCGATCTACGGCATCATCCTGGGCGGGTGGGCGAGCAACTCGAAGTACTCGCTGCTCGGCTCCCTGCGGGCGTCGGCGCAGATGATCAGCTACGAGCTGACGCTCATGCTGTCGCTCCTGTCGATCGTGGTCATGACGGGTTCGTTGGACCTGCGCGAGATCGCCCTGGCCCAAGGCACCATCGGCCAGTGGCACATCTGGACTCAGCCCCTTGCCTTCGTCCTGTTTGTCATCGCGACGTTCGCGGAAACGAACCGCCACCCATTCGACTTCGCCGAGTGCGAACCCGAGCTGGTCGGCGGTTTCCACACCGAATACTCGTCGATGAAGTTCGCCCTGTTCTTCCTGGGTGAATACTGCGCGATGACCGTCATGGCGTGCCTCACGACGACGTTCTTCATCGGCGGTTTCTCGGTGCCGTTCTGGCCCGACGCCCCGTGGTTCGTGCAGTTGCCGGCCTTCATGGTGAAGACCGCATTCTTCCTGTTCCTGTTCATCTGGGTGCGCTGGACCCTACCGCGCTTCCGCTTCGACCAGTTGATGGGCCTCTCTTGGAAGTGGTTCCTCAACCTGGCCCTCGCCAACCTGTTCCTGACGGGCCTCGCGTCCGCCCTTGGGTGGTTCTGACATGGTGATCGTCAAGCGCAAAGAACTGAACTGGTACGAGCGGCTGTACCTGCCGGAGATCTTCCGAGCCCTGTCGCTCACATTCCGGAACATGTTCAAGAAGAACATCACCCGGCAATACCCCGAGGAGCCGCTCCCGAAAACCGCGGTCACGCGCGGTCAGCCGCGCTTGCTCGAACTCGAGGAAGGTTCGCTCGCCTGTGTGTCTTGCGGCCTCTGCGAAGCGGCCTGCCCGGCCTACGCGATCACGATCGACGGCGCGGAGACGGAAAACTTCATCGAGCGCGAGCCCAAGCGCTTCGAAATCGACATGTTGCGCTGCATCCTGTGCGGCTTCTGCGAGGAAGCCTGCCCCAAGGACGCGATCTTCATGAGCGATGAACTGGAGCTCGCGGGTTTCACCCGCCAGGGCCAGGTGTTTGGCATCGACAAGCTGCGGCGCCCGCGTGCGGCGCTGCAAAAACGCATCGACTACGTCTACAGGATCAACGACCGGTGGCGGAATTCCTCTTCTACACAATGAGCATCGCCGCGGTGCTGTTCGGCATCGGCGTGATCGCCGCCAAACAGCCCCTGATGAGCGTGCTCTCGCTCCTTGGCAGCTTCGTCTGCCTGGGGGTCATTTACCTATTGGCGCAGTTCCAGTTCATGGCCGCGGCGCAGATCCTCGTCTACGCCGGCGCCATCATGGTGCTGTTCCTGTTTGTCGTCATGCTGCTCGACCTCGCCAACCCCGAGCTGCTCAAGGAGGTTCCGCTCAAGATCCTCGGGCCCGGCAAGGTGGCGGTCGCCGTGGCTGTGGCGGGCGGTCTCGCTCTGACCAGCATCTTGAGCACCCGCGGCACCCCTGCTGTCGGGAGCGAGCCCTCCGTTCCGGTCCAAAGCGGCGCCTTCGACCCCGTAGATGAGATCGCCGCGGTGATCTTCACACGCTACATCCTCGCGTTCGAGGCCGCGGGGTTGCTGCTCGTCGCCACGATGGTCGGCGTGATGGTGCTCGCGAAGCGCCAACGCGACCCGATCGAACGCGGCGGCTGATCGCCACGACTCGCGTCCCCCTCGAACTTCCGTCGCTTCCACTCGGAACCACCCCCCAGCCCCGCGCGCCACGTGAACGTCCCCCCCGAACATATGCTCGTGCTCGCCGCAGTCCTCTTTGGACTGGGCGTGCTCGGTTTCCTGTTGCGGCGCAATGTCATCGTCGTGCTCGCAAGCGTCGAGCTCCTCTTGAACGCGGCGAACCTCAGCTTCCTCGCGGGGGCGCGCATGCACTCCACACCGGACAACCTGAACCTGCTCGGACCGGTGTTCGCGGTGTTCGTCATCCTGGTCGCCGCCGCCGAAGCCGCCATCGGCCTGGCCATCGTTATTGCGCTCTACCGCCTGAAGCAGACCGTTCACCTCGACCAGCTCGCCGAGCTTAAGGGCTGAACCGCAACGTCTTCTCCGGCTGCCGCCACACCCCCGCCCCGTCCGTCATCCCCCGCCCGAACGTGATGGCCCACCTCGCCGTGCTCTCGTCCCCGTCGCCCCTTGCGACCGAGATGGACCTGCTATGGCTCCTGCCGCTGTTGCCCCTCTTTGGGGCGGCGATTTGTGGAGCGCTCTACCTTGTCACTCTGCGCCAGCGCGCGCGGTTGGCGCCGTCCCAGGCGGCACACGGGCACCCGGCGGACGGCCACGGGGGCTCCGCGGGCGGACATGGGGGCTCCGCGGACGGACATGGGGACGGCGGTGCCCCCGAGGATTCGCACCAGGGACCCGGACGCTACGCGGGTTTTGTTGCCTGCGGCGCGGTGGCGGGGACGTTGGTGGTCGCGCTGTTCGGTTTTGCGCAACTCATGGGCCTTGATGCCCACGACCGTCTGCTCGAGTCGGGCACTTGGAAGTGGATCCAAGCGGGTGACGTGACGATCGACGTCGCGATGCGCCTCGATCCGCTCTCGTCGATCCTCGCGCTCGTCATCTCCGGCGTCGGTCTCCTGATCCACGTGTATTCGACGGGCTACATGAAAAAGGACCCGGGTTACGCGAAATACTTCGCGTTCCTGAACCTTTTTGTCGCCGCGATGTTCGTGCTGGTCCTTTCCAGCAATCTGATCGGGCTGTTTGTCGGCTGGGAGGGTGTGGGCCTGTGCTCCTACCTGCTGATCGGGTTCTGGTACAAGCAGGGCTGGCCGGCCGAAGCGGGACAAAAGGCGTTCGTCGTCAACCGCATCGGCGATGCGTGTTTCCTCGTCGGGTCCTTCATCCTCGTGTCGCTGATCGGCACGCTTGATCTCGCTGAGATCGGCGCAGCGGTTCAAGGGTTGCTGAGCGACGAAACCGCGCGCGGCAAGCTGGTCGCGGCCGCGCTGTTGCTGTTTGGCGGCGCCTGCGGCAAGTCCGCGCAACTGCCGCTCTTCACCTGGCTGCCGGACGCTATGGCGGGTCCGACGCCGGTTTCGGCGCTGATCCACGCCGCCACGATGGTCACGGCGGGCATCTACCTCGTCGTGCGCCTCAACCCGCTATTTGCGTTCAGCGAAACAGTGCTGCTGACCATCGGGATCGTGGGTGCGGCCACGGCCTTCGTGGGAGCCACCTCCGCGCTGGTGCAGCGCGACATCAAGAAAGTCCTCGCGTACTCCACCGTCAGCCAGCTCGGTTTCATGTTCCTCGCGCTCTCCGTCGGCGCCTGGTACTCGGCGGTCTTCCACCTGGTCACGCACGCGTTTTTCAAGGGCCTCCTGTTCCTCGGGGCGGGCAGTGTCATCCACGGCATGCACCATGAGCAGGACATGCACAAGATGGGTGGCCTGCGCAAGCACATGCCGACGACGTTCAAGACGTTCGTCGCGGGATCCGCGGCGCTGGCGGGTCTGCCGCTCATGAGCGGTTATTTCTCGAAGGACGAGATCCTCGCCTACACCTTCGGCATGGGTTCGGAGTTCAACTCCGTTTGGCTCGTGCTCTGGGGGGTCGGCGTGGTCACCGCCATGCTCACCGCCTTCTACACCTGGCGCATGGTGGCCCTGACGTTCTTCGGGACCGAGCGCTTCGACGTCGCCAAAGTCCACCCGCACGAATCGCCCAAGAGCATGACCTTGCCGCTGATCGCGCTGGCGGTCGCGTCGGTGTTTGGCGGTCTGCTCGGCATCCCGGGACTGATCGCGGGCATGCACGGCATCAAAAACTGGCTGCACCCGATCCTCGAAGGGGGTGAAGCGCTGTTCGAGCGCACGTTCAGTCGAATGCCCGGTGTCGACCACGGCGCGGAGGCCGTGCTGCTGCTCGTCGGCGCCGCCATCGGAGTCGTGTTCTCGCTGATCGGTTTCCGCCGCTTCGCCGCGGGTCCTCAGCCCGACCAGCGGTTCCGCGAAGGTCGCCCCGGCCTGTTTGGATTCCTCGCGAACGCCTGGCGCATCGACCGCGCGTACCACGACGGGATCGTCCAACCGATCAAGCTGCTTGCGTTCCTGGTTTACGAAATCGTCGACCAGTTCGTGATCGACGGCGCCGTCAACGGCTGCGCGGCGCTCGCCCGAGGCGCTGCGGGCCGCGTGCGAAAAATGTCGGATGGCAGCCTCAAGGGTTACGCCCTGTGGATGGGTGCGGGCGCGGTGCTGCTCGCTTTCCTGGGCCTCATCCTGAAGCACGGCTAGGAACAACACCCATGCTCAGCCTCATCACGTTCCTGCCTCTTCTGGGGGCCCTGGTGCTCCTGTTCGTGCCGGGCGATCGGATCGGCCTGCTGCGCAAGGTGGCCCTCGCCACGACGCTCGCCGTGGCCGCCCTGGGCCTCACGGTGTGGTTCCAGTTCGACGGCACACGCGCTGCGGCGCAGATGCTCGTCGAGAAGTCCTGGTTCACGATCCCCGGCTCGACGATCGACGTGGGTTACACCCTCGGGATCGACGGCATCTCACTGCTGATGGTGGCGCTCACCGCGCTGCTGATGCCGATCGTGATCCTGTCGACCTACGACCACATCGGCAAACGCGTCAAGGAGTTCATGGTCTGGATGCTGGTCATGGAGACCGGCATGTTGGGGGTGTTCCTCTCCCTCGATCTCGTGCTCTTCTACGTCTTTTGGGAAGTCAGCCTCATCCCGCTGTACTTCATCGTCGGCGTCTGGGGTGGCGAGCGGCGCCTCTACGCGACGATCAAGTTCTTCCTCTACACCTTTGGCGGCAGCCTCGTGATGCTCGTCGGGGTGCTGTACCTTGTGTACAACCTGGGCACCAGCAATGTGCCCGCCATCGTCCAGCAGGTGCCGAGCCTCGACTTCGACACGCAGACGCTGTTGTTCTTCGCATTCGCCCTGGCGTTCGCGATCAAGGTGCCCGTCCTGCCGTTCCACACGTGGCTGGCGGACGCCCACACCGAGGCTCCCACGTCCGGCTCGGTGCTGCTCGCCGGGGTGCTGCTGAAAATGGGCACCTACGGGCTCCTGCGCTTTGGCATCGAGATCTTCCCGGCGGTCAGCGTCCACTATGCGTGGCTGTTCATGGCGCTGGGCGCCATCGGGATCGTCTACGGGGCGTTCCTCGCGATGGCCCAAAGCGACCTCAAACGATTGATCGCGTGCTCCTCGGTCAGCCACCTCGGCTTCGTCGTGCTCGGGCTCTTTGCACTCAACGAGTCCGGCCTGCGCGGAAGCGTGTTGCAGATGGTCAACCACGGCATATCGACGGGCCTATTGTTCCTTTTGGTGGGGATGATTTACGAGCGCCGGCACACCCGACAAATCGACCAGTTCGGCGGACTCGCGGCGTCGATGCCCGTCTTCGCGCTGTGCTTCGTCGTCGCCGTGCTTTCGAGCGTGGGCCTCCCCGGCCTGAACGGCTTCGTCGGCGAATACATGATCCTGCTGGGTGCGTTCCTCGCGGACCCCCTGTGGGGCGTGATCGGCGTCAGCGGCGTGGTCTTCGGCGCCGTTTACCTGCTCTCCGCCACTCGCCGCGTGCTCTTTGGCCCGATCACCCACCCTGAAAACCGCCACCTCGGTGACGCCACGGGCCGCGAGCTCGCGATGCTCGTGCCGATGCTGGTGTTCACGGTGTGGATCGGCCTCCAGCCCTCGGCTTTCCTCGGCCCGGTGACCGCAAGCCTCGACGCGCTCCAGTTGCGCATCGACGGCGCGAAGGACGCCCGCACGGCACAGGCCGAGCGGACACCCGCAATCCGCGGCGAGCGCGCCGCGCTGGTCCCCGCCGGAGGGCCGCAGTGAACGCATCCACCTTCCTCGGCACGCTCGCCGCGCAACTTCCCGCCGATCCCAGAGCTCCCGCGTTGACCGCAGCGACCCCGATGGCGAAGTCCGACGACCTGGCGCACATGTTCGAGTCCGCGTTCCAAGACGGCCAGTGGCTCGTCGCGGCGGGGCCGATGATCGCCTTGGCGGTGGGTGCGCTGCTGCTTCTCGTCGCCGACATCGCGCGGCCTCTGCGCGCAATGCGCCCCCTGTTTTTCCTTGCGGGCATCGGCGTCAGCGCAGCGCTGCTCTTTGGGCAGTTTTCGAACGAGCCAGGCCTCGTGCTCGAGGGCACCCTGCTCGCGAACCGCACGACGGCACTGTGGGGGATCGTCTTTTTGCTCTCCACCTTGCTCGCCTGGATCTACTCACTGGGTTACTACCGCGGCGAAGAGAGCAAGCTGAGCGGGGAGCACGACTTCCTGATGCTCGTCACGCCCATCGGCATGATGCTGATGGTCGGCGCACAGGACCTGTTGATCTTCTTCCTCGGCCTCGAGCTGCTTTCGATCCCGCTGTACGCCCTGGCAGCTTTCCAGCGCGGGCGCAGTGCGTCGATCGAAGCGGGCATCAAGTACTTCCTGCTCGGGACGTTCGCGACGGGCCTGCTGCTCTACGGGACCTCTTTGCTCTACGTGGGCGAGGGCACCCTTTCGATCGCCGAACTCACGCGCATGCCCCCCACGAGCGCGATTTCTCTGTTCGGCGTGGCGTTGATTGCGTCCAGCGTCTTCTTCAAGGTGTCGGTGTTCCCGTTCCACCTGTGGGTGCCAGACGTGTACCAGGGCGCGCCGACTCCGGTCACGGCGCTGATGGCGACCGGCACGAAGGCTGCGGCCTTCGGCTTCCTGATCAGTGCCGCGCTGCTCCTGCCCGCACAAAGCGCCACGTTGGTGGCGGTTATCGCCCTGCTGACGATCCTCGTCGGCAACCTCGGCGCGCTGATGCAGGAAGACTTGAAGCGCATGCTCGCCTACTCCGGGGTCGCCCACGCCGGCACGCTGCTGTTGGTGGTGGGTGGCCTCTTGGCGTCCGATTCGCCCGACGCGACAGCCAACGCGACGAACGCGGCCCTCTTCTACATGGGGGCCTACGTGTTCGGCGCGACGGGTGCATTCGGCATCCTGGCGCTGCTCGAGAACGACGGCGCGCGCTTCACGCGGCTTGCGTCCCTGCGCGGCCTTGCGCGCTCGCGCCCCGGCGCCGCTGCGGCTTTGGCGCTGTTCATGCTGTCGCTTGGCGGTATCCCTGCAACGGGGGGCTTCTTCGGCAAGTGGTTCGTGTTTTCGATTCTGATCGAAGCCGACATGATCGGCATCGCGATCGCCGGAGCGCTGCTTTCGGTCGTGGCGCTCGCCTACTACCTGCGTGTGATCATCGCGCTGTACATGCAGCCCGCGCCCGAGGGCGAGCTACCCCCGCGCACCGTCCGACCGCTGTCGGCCGGCGTCGCGACGCTAGTGTGTGTCGCTGGCACGCTGCTGATGGGCATCATGCCCAGCGTCGTGACGCGCTTCCTGCCGTGATCCCGCGCCCCCCCACGCGCCGGCAGGGGCCTCGTCCTGTGCGATGGAGGCGCGCCCTACTGGTTGCTCTTCGACCACACTCGGCTCGCCGTCGTCGCACCCAACGACCACTGGCGCGGCGCTGACCTCGGCCGCGCGGACGTCGTAACCCTCGCACTCGGGGTGATCGACACGCTGTGCTTGGTCGGATCCCACGTCGCGATCACGACACCGCTTTGGCAGCGCCTCGAACGTGAATCGCCCGCACTTGCCGCCGCAATGGTCGAGCGCCTGGGCCCGCCGCGCCCGGGCGAACGCCCCGAGTACCTGATCTTCAATCCCTGAGCACGATCAACACGTCCTGGAACGCTGAAGATCCCGCCGCGACTTGCACCACGGGTCAGCGGCGTTCGAAGAGGCTGGCGCGCCAGCGTGCGTCAAGTTGCCCCAGGCGCGCGAGCGCGGCCGCGCGAGTGCCGGCCGCTTCGGCCAGGGGGACGGCGGCCGCGGTCGCCGCATAAACGAGCGTGACCGTCGCACGCGTCGCTGCGGTTTTGGCAAGGCGGTTGCCGATCGACGTGTGCCAGCGGCCGAGCAGGAGGCGCAGGATCAGGAGCAGCGCTGCGAGCAGGAAAAAGCCGTTGAGGAAGTAATCGAGGCCTGCGTAGGGACCCCGGAAGAACCCCTCGGCGGCGCGCCAAACCATCCAAACGAGCAACGCGTAAGGCGCGAGGTCGAAAAGCATTTTGGACGGCCAGCGCGAGGCCCGCGCCGCGGCTTCGGGCAAGTCGCGCGCGAGCAGGCGCTGCCACGTGTCCGCCACCGGGCGCTCGAACGCCGCCAGCAACGCGGGAGCGGTTGGTACAGACAGCGCGGCCGGTGCATCGTCCCCGGCGCGCTCGAGTCGGCCCGCGGCGAGGCGCACGTCGGAAAGCGTCTCGACCCACCACGAGTCAAATTCCCCCGCTTCGGGCAACAAGCTCGCAATGTCCTCCAACCGGCGGTCGACGACAACGTCGCGGACGCGGCTGATCGCGGTGCCCGCAAGGGCGGCGCCGGCCGCGAGCAGCGGATTGCGGCGCGCGACCAGCGCGGCAGCACCAAGTCCCACGGTGCTCGACGCGCCGAGTCGCAACGTCCAGCCGACGGGTCCATTCCAACGGCGACCGGATTCGCTGCCAACACGTTCGGCCAGTTCCGGCGCACGCAACCGCAGGCGTGTGTCGACTTCGGCGGAAGTCCGCGCGGCGAGTTCCGCGAGGCCACGTTCCAGATCCGGTGCCAGGGCCAGAAGCGCCCCACGCGCACCCGCACCGCGCTCCGCGATCAAGGCACCGATGCGCGCCGCGGCGCCCAACGCGTTGTGCCGTTTGACGCCCAGCAGGCGGCTTGAATCCGCCAAATGCTCGATCTGCGACACGAGCGCGGCGAAGGGTGCGCCTCCGCGCCCTGCGCGTGCATCCGTGGCGCTGAGCGCGACGGGGGCTCCAAATCCTTCGCCGAGGCGAGTTCGCACCACGGCCAACAGTTGGGCGAGGACCTGTTCGCGGCTCGCCTGATCGAGTTCGTCTGCGCGGCCGAGCACCACGATGAGCTCGCGTCGACCGCGGAACTCATCGAGGAAAGCGAGCGTCGATTCCTCGACGACCGACTCGGCCTTCAAAAGGACCAAGAGCACGTCGGCACGTTCGGCCAGCGCGCGGACAGTCGCGCGGTGTTCGCGCGCCGCGCTGTTCGTGTCAGGTGCGTCGATCAGCACCTGACCGGCAAAAGGCCCCTCGGCGGTTGGGCCGTAGCGCACCACATGCGGCAGTGGTCCCTCGAAACCCGCGAGCAGATCGGTCAGGTCCGCATCCTCGGGTGCGTGCACGGTCGGACGCGAAGTGGTTGGTCGAAGCTCGCCTTCGGTCGCGATTTCGCGTCCCACCAGCGCGTTGAGCAGTGTCGACTTGCCGGCGCCCGTGGGGCCGACGAGCACAACCACTGCTGCGCGACGCGCGCGGTGCAGTTGTTGGTCTAGGTCCTCGACCAAACGGTCGAGTTCGCGGCGCACCGGCTGGAGCGCCGCCAAACCCTCGACGGCGCGCAGGTCGCGGCCGAACTCGCTGCGCAGGTCCTCGAGCTGCTCGTGGAACAGGGGATCGGGGTTCATTGCAAAAAGGCCTCGCTCGCAAAGGCTCTGAGTTCCGCCGCGGTGGCCGCGCCGACGTCGCGCAGGTTGGCGAGGATGGGCCCGCCCAGCGGCAACGCCGCCGCGTACAGCAGATGCCCGAGCGCCGCCGCGCGCGGCTCTTCCCACGCGGCGCGCGCGCGCTCCATCAACCCGGCTCCCGTGCGCTCAACCCACCAGTCGTAGAGTCCATAACTGGCGGCTCCGACACCGGCGAACGCAAGGTCTGCGCCCGCGCCGCCAGTGACGACGATGACCGCGCCAGCGCCCAGCACCGGCAGGACCGCACTCAACGTCGCGATTTGCTGGATAACCCAGTCGCCGCTGCGCTCGATTTCATCCTCGACCAAGCGCTCGCACGCGGCTTCAAAGTCCTCCAGGTGCAGCGGCAGTTGTGCGAGTGCGGCAAGCGCCTGATCGCGCACGGTCCACGGCGCGCGGTCGAGGTCGGCGGCGACCCGATCGGCCAGGTCCTGCGGCGCCTCGCGGGCCTCCGGAGCGCGGCGCTCGGAACCCAGATCGCGCGCCAGGGGCTCGAAAAATCCGAGCCAACCCGCGCCCAGACGCTCGGCCTCGAGCGCGGCGACGTCGAGCCGCGTCCCGGGTGTCGGCGCGCGGGTGAAACCCAGAATTCGCGGCACCGCGGCAACCTGTTTGCCGATCCAGCGTGCACCGCCGCGCACGCCGCGGTGCAGCGCACCACCGCGGCGGTCGAGCACGGTGCGGAACGCGGCGGCGAGTGGGGCGCTCGGCAGCAGGCCGGTGGCGATGCGCTGCGCACCCGCGGCCGCATGGGCGCGCGCGACACGCTCCAATCCCGCGCCACCCTGCGCGCGCCCATCAAGCGCGTCCGCGAGCGCGAGGAGGTCCGCGCGCAGACCGGCGAACGACGCGCGCTGGGCGCGCGCCGCCACATCGCGCCGCGCGGGACCGGGCGAAAAAAGCGCACGCAGCGGCGGTCCGTTCGCCGGTTCCAAGGGTTGTGGCGCTAGCGCTTTGCCGCTCCCTTGGACCGCAACGTCGAGCGGTGCGTGGTACAGGGCGAGGGGTTGCGCGCCGACACGCTTGGTCAACTCCGCCGCCTGACGCCGCGCGACCTCGGGACCGGCGGACTGGTTGACGACGAGCACCCAGGGGCGCTCACCCGCAAGCCAGTACTTCAGGAAGTCGACGACCTCGGCGTTCAGGTAGCTGCCCTTCGTCACGACGACGAGCGCCACGTCGCTCACCACGGACAGCGCTTCGCTCGCCGCGCGGTGCCCCTCGCGCGCACTGTCGAAGTCCGGGCTGTCCACGAGGAGCACGCCATCGGGCAACGCCGGTGCTTCGGCGACCGGCAACTCGCTGGCGCCGCCTGGCTCGAGACCGAGTTCGAGACCGTCGCGCTCGGGGTCGTAGGGCACCGGTGCGAAGGGTCCGAGCGCGCCGCGGGCGCTCGCCTGGAGGAGCGCCCTGCGACTGGCGGGCGAACTCGCTCCGACCAGCCGCCGTGTGGCTCCGCCCGTCGCGCGCACCGCCGTCACCGCGCGGCCAGCCAGCGCATTGACCAAGCTGGACTTGCCGGCGTTGTTCGGACCGACGACACCGACGATCAGCTCCGGCCGCCCACCCACGAGCCGCGGCAGAAGGTCGCGCTCGATGCGCGCCCGCGCGCGCTCGGCGAGCCGCCGCGCACCGTCGTCGAATCCGGCCAGGTTCCCAAGCCGTGCGGCGAGGTCCGCGAGTCGCGCGGCATCCAGACTCTCGGGCTCGGCTTGCATAGGGCTCTGCGGAGGATCGGCGCACGGCCCCCCCGGGAGCAAGGACCGTCCGGGCGGCGGCGTGCGGTTCCCGCGCCGAGCACGCTGCCGAGCACGCCGCCGAGCACGCGCCCGACGCCAGTCGTGCCAGCCGGCGCGCAAGGGCCCGTGCACGCATGGCCCCAAGGTCGACCTTCGCAAAGGGGCGAACCGCGTTTCACGCGGAGCCGGGGTCCCGCTCGGGTATCCTGGCCCGCTTGGGCGCACGCGCGGGCCTGCTGCCGTGGGTGACACGCCGTGCGCTCCACGGGGGCGCCTGCGCGGTCGCCCGGCTGGCCGCCGCCTCTGCGAAGCGCCCCGAGCGGCGCCCCGGGCGGCGTACTGCGCGGCCCGCGCGGCCCGCGCAGTGCTGGCCCCACCGCGCTCCCCGATTGCTCCGATTGCCCCGATTGCCCCCAACTGCCCCCAACCTGTGATCCCCGCTCCGTGACGTCCATCGAATCGCTGCCGCGTGATGCGGCCCTCGAGCGCGAAGTGTCGCGTCGCCGCACGTTCGCGATCATCTCGCACCCGGACGCGGGCAAAACGACGCTGACCGAAAAGCTGCTGCTCTATTCCGGGTTGATCGGCACGGCGGGCATGGTCAAAAACCGCAAAGGCAAACAGGCCACGTCCGACTGGATGGGCATGGAGCAAGAGCGCGGCATCTCGATCACGTCCTCCGCGATGCAGTTCGAGTACAAGGGCCATGTCATCAATGTGCTCGACACCCCGGGCCACCAGGATTTCAGCGAAGACACCTACCGCACGCTGACCGCCGCGGATTCGGCGATCATGGTGCTCGACGCGAGCAAGGGTGTCGAAGTGCAAACACGCAAGCTGTTCGCAGTGTGCAAGCTGCGTGGCATTCCCGTCTTGACGTTCATCAACAAGATGGACTTGCCCGGACGCGATCCCATCGACCTGATGGCCGAGGTCGAAGAAGCGCTCGGCATCAAGGCGTCCGCGTACAACTGGCCGGTCGGCACGGGCCGCGAGTTCCGCGGCATCGTCGATCGGATCCGCGGCGAGCTGTTCCTCTTCGAGCGCGCCGCGGCCCGCGGCGCGATCAAGGCCAAGGAAGTGCGTGCGCCCTTTCCGTCCGAGCAAGCACGCGCACTCCTGGGTGATGATCTCTACGCGCGCACGGTATCGGAGCTCGAGTTGCTCGACATGGCGGGCAACCCGTTTGACGCGCAGGAGTTCCTCGCGGGCCAGGTCACCCCCACCTTCTTCGGCTCGGCGCTCATCAACTTCGGCGTGGAGCCGTTTTACGACGCATTCTTGGACCTCGCGCCGAGCCCCGGCCCGCGGCGCGTCGAGACGAAGGACGGCGGCGAAGCCATGCTCGACCCCGTCACGGGTCCGTTCAGCGCCTACGTGTTCAAGATCCAAGCGAACATGGATCCGCGCCACCGCGACTGCCTCGCGTTTGTGCGCATCTGTTCGGGCCGTTTCGAGCGCCAACTTGTCGTGCGCCACGAACGCACCGGCAAGGACGTGCGTTTGTCCCGACCGCACAGCATGGTCGCGTCGGAGCGCAACACCCTCGACGAGGCCTTCCCTGGCGATGTCGTCGGCCTGATCAACCCCGGATCATTCCAAATCGGCGACACGATCAGCGTGAAAGGTGGATTCAGCCATCCGCCGCTTCCGATGTTCCAGCCGGAAGTGTTCGCACGTGTTTCGCCGATGGACAGCGGCAAACGCAAAGCGTTCGACAAAGGGCTCGAACAGCTCACTGCCGAAGGTCTTGTCCAGTGGCTGCGCTCGGGCGACGGTTATCAATCCGAATCGATGGTGGCTGCGGTGGGGCGCCTGCAGTTCGAAGTGCTCGAGTACCGCCTGCGCACCGAATACAACGTGGAAGCACGGGTGGAGCCGATGCCCTATGAGTGCTCGGCATGGCTGAAGGGCGACCCCAAGACGTTCCAGTTGCCAACGAGCGCGCGCCTCGCCTACGACCGCTACAACCGCCCCGTCGTGCTCTTCCCCACCGGCTGGGCGAAGGGTTACGCCGCGCAGAAAAACCCGGACCACACGCTCGCGGACTTCGCGTGAGGACTCTCCTAGCGGTGCTGCGGTGAACGCGGATTCGAACACGCTGCCCGCGGCCTGCCTCCTGTGTGGTTCAAAGCACGGTCGACATATATTGACCGCGCGCAGCATGGAGCTTTGGCGCTGCGCCGCCTGCGACCTCGTGCAGCGCTCGCCATTGCCCAGTGCGACGGAAATCGACGCGCTGTACGCGGGGGATGCGCATTACGGCGACGAGTTGCGGCAAAGCGAGGCCGAGTTCCTCGCGCGCGAACGAACCTTGCTCGAAGACCTCGCGGCCAAGGGCGTTCGCGGGCCGCTGCTCGATGTCGGCGCGGGTGCGGGGTACATCCTGCGCGCGGGTTTGGAGCGCGGTTGGAGCGTCGAGGGCATCGAACTTTCGCGGCCCAACGCGGAGCGCATCGCGGCGGAGCTCGGCGTGCGTGTGCACAACGTGGATTTTTCGGCTGCCCCGCTCGAACCGGGCACCTTCGGACTCATCACGTTTTCCCACTCGCTCGAGCATCTGCCCGATCCGGTGGGCGCGCTGCGGCGCGCGCGCGAACTCCTCGCACCCGGAGGCCATATCCACATTGCAGTCCCCCACTGGAACGCGGCCAAGCGCCGCGTTGCCGGCGGTCGCATCGCGTGGATTTACCCCCACCACCTTGTGTACTTCACCGCGCGCACGCTCACACGCGCGCTCAAGGCGGCGGGGCTGAGCGTGGAGCACCGGGACACGCGGCCCATGCTCGGCCGCGACTATCCCTTCCTGTTCGCCTGCCTGCGCCGCGCGGGCCTCGCGGGACCCGCCGCGCGTTTCCTCGGGCTCGCCAAAGCACCGCTCGAATCCCTGCTGCGCAACAACCTCGAACTGCCCGTCCCCCCGTGGCGGCTAAAGGCCGCGCTGTGTGTCGCACACGGATTTCTGCGCCTTTGGCCGGAGCGCACCCTCGGCCATGTCGGACTCGGGGAAGAACTGCGCATCACGGCCCGCACGAAGCCCTGATCGAGCCGGCCTCGGCACACATCGAAAAAAATGGTCCCAAGTCGTGGATCGAAATCTGATCCGATTAAGCGGCGAATTCCGGCTCTCCTGGGTCTCAAACACCTTCGTGTCGCACAGGATCCGCGCGACTGCTCCCCAAGCAGCGTGTCGATGCGCTCCCGCTCCGCGACGCGCAGCTTTGCGGCCCGGACGTGGACTTCCCCCACTGCCCTCTGGACTTCCTCCGCCGTGGCGTGCCCGCTCGCCGTCAGCGCGGCGCTGCGCTCCGCGGCCGCTTCAGCCTGGGCCAGGAAGCGCCGAGCCGCGGCCACGCGCCCCGCGGCGTCCGCGGCCAGCCCGAGCAGCTCCACGCGCTGGATGGAACGCCGCCACCAGTGCGGCCTCGGGTGCGGGCATCCGGGCCAGGCCGGCCCGCACCCGTTCGCGCGCTTCCGCGGCATCCGTGGACGGGACCGAACTTCGGGCGGCTCCGGGGGCCAACTGCTCGTCACACAGGTGCGCCGGGTCGATCCCCGGAGATCCAAAACGCGCGCGCCCCCGGGCGCGGTGGTGGTTCTTGAGCAGGTTCGACGCGGTGGTTTTCAACCAGGCTAGCCCGGGCTATTCATCAGGTTTTCGAGCAGACGAGCCCAAGTCGTCGCCTGGTGGTGCTTTGCGGCCGCGGGATCCACCGTCGACCTTGAACAGGTCAACGAGGGACGCCCGTGGTCGCAAAGTGCCGCCCGAGGGCGAAAGGCGGCCGAAGGCCGCCGGTTGGGCCGTCCGATCGCAAAGCTGGTGAATAACCCAGGCCAGGGGCTGAGCCGGGACGCCGCGGGCACTCCAGGCTTCGGGCGCTCGCAGCCACGCCTCCTGGGTCACGTCCTCGGCCAAGGCCCGATCGCCCCCGGCGCGCTTCGCAGCGAAGGCGTAGAGCTCCTGCAGCGTGGCGCGAAAGAGCCTTACCCATTCCTCCGGATCGTTCATCTGGCCCATGACACCCCTGCCGAGGGAATCCCACGGAAAGCTCGGCATCTTTGGGCACGGAGAGTCCGCGCTCGCCAAGAGGCCCCGCGGCCCGGTGTGTTGGTGCC
>JBBRWC010000068.1:0-22558 GCA_038246255.1 Planctomycetota bacterium | reverse complement strand
GTCTCGACCTCGGCCTCCAGGGCCGCCGTCAGCATGCGCTGCGCGCCCAGGCGCACCACCTCGGTCAAAGCATCCCGGGTGGTGGTTGCACGGAACCCGAGGGTTGTCGTAGCTTCAGAGTGTTGATGTGAGAATCAAGCACCAAGGGTACGCCGCTCTGCTTCTCAGATCACCGTCCACGACTTCTGGTTATACCTCTACGCGGTGGTCGACTTACCCCTGCCCGCGACCATGGCTAACTTCGAGTTTGCCGCTCAAATCATGGTGCACGCCCCCGGCGCCTGCGCCCCCGGGGCGTTCGCCTGGACCCACGCTCTGCGCCTGACCATCGCGCCGTAAGGGGACTGCCCAGAGTCCTCTGCACCGCGCTGCGGAGCGTGGGCGGCAACAGCGCGGATGGACCCCGTCGTCCGTATCGCGTGCAGATTTCCCCGCGAGGCCGCCGGTGGGCCCCCACAACCAGACGTGCCTTGGGCTCGGTGATGTGCGTCGCCCCGGTCAGTCGCCCAGGTCGGAGAGGGGCGAGGGGATCAGTTGGGGAGCTTCGACGAGTTCCAGGATCGCCGTCACTCCGTCGGCCGTCGCGCCCGCGCCGATCAGGACGGGTTCGCGGTCGTGGGCCTGGAAGCGCCACCAGCGGCTTTCGCCGTCGATCATTCCGAGCTCTTGCTGCCACGGGTTGCGCACGCTCAGGAACGCGTCCTGCGGCTCGCCCCAGGGTGTGTAGCGCACGAGCCAGCCACGGTGGACTCCAGCTTCGTGAATGCGCCACAGTTCGGTGGCGTCGGACACGATCACCGGGGGTACGGTCGCCGCGGCGGGTTCGCTGACCTCCGACGTGATGCAGCCGCTCAGCACGAGGGCGGCGGCGAGTAGGAGGGGCAGCTTCACGGTTGGATGGCGGGTTGGGGGCGAGCGCGGCGGGTTGGTTTGCGTGGCAACAGCAGCAGCATCAACACCGCGACGGACAGTGTGGAGAGCGCCGCTCCCACCGCGAAACCCACCGGCCTGTAAACCAGCTCGACCGCGTGGTCACCCTGCGGCAGCCACAAACCCTCAAGGGCGTGGGCGACACGTTCAATCGGGTGCGGTGTGCCGTCCACCGACGCGCGCCAGCCCGCATCATGGGCCGACGAGAACACGACCAGCGCAGGCGCGTCCAGCCGAACCCGCAGGGAGCGCCGCAGGGGCGAGCGCTCTATCCATTCCACCTCACCGCGCGGCGCGGCGCCGGGGGCGTCCAAGTAGGTTTCGACACCGTACGGGATCCGCTCCACCGGCACGACCGTCGGATCGAAATCGTCGGCGCCGAGGAACGCGAGCCGCTGCTCGCGATCGGGAACCTCGACGACGCCGCGAGCGACCGACGCCAGGGGTCGAAAAAACGGGTTCTCGTAAGTGAGCAGCTCCCCGGTGTGCGCGAGGCCCAGGGGCTCCGGCAGCGGGTCGCTCGACAGCAGCCAGCGGACGCCCAGGAGTCCCGCGAGTGGCAAGCCGCGGTCAAACCAGCGGATCTCGCTCGCAAACCACTTTCCGCGCTCGTCCGTGCTCAGCAATCCGATGACATCCGCAACCGCGGCCCGTTCGATCGAGTCGTAACCGAGCAGGGCCGGGGCGCCGACAAACAGATTGGCGTTGGGCATCAGGTGCCCCGTTTGGATCGCGAGGATGCGGGATCCGTCGCTGTGGCTGCCCGCGAAAGCCCCCGTCTGGGTGGCGGGCAGGATGTGCTCCTGCGCCACGATGGGGTTGTAGCCGCGGCCAAAATCCACGAGCTGACCGGCGACCGCGGCGGCAGCGGCCCAGCCCAGGACCGCGCGCGCGGTGCGGGAGCGCATCTGTGCGAGCAGCGCTTCCAAACCGAGCCCGCCGAGCAGCGCCAGGACAAACGCCACAACCAGCAGCAACCGCAGCGCTTTGGTGGCGCCCAAACCGGGCACCCAGCCCGCGATGCGGTCGAGGGGGGGCACTCCCCACGCTGCAAGCGCCGCGGCGGTCCCCAGCGCCGCCAAACACCACACGACCCGGCGCTTTCGCACGAGGACCAGCGCGCACAGCGCGAGTAGCGGCAACAACAGGCCGACGTGGCCGCCGATCAGCTCGTTGAAGTTGAGGTGTGGGCCGAGCGGGCCGTCGTAGTCACCCGCACGCGGGTCCCCGTGCCAACGGGGAAACAGGAGCACCGGCGCCAACTCCGTGGCGGAGGGCAGCGTCTTGGCGACTTCGGCCGCCACTTCCGCGGCGACCGCGCGGCCGCGGCTGTCATGTGTGTACTCCCAAAACGGCAGGATCTGCGCCGCTCCCAAACCCATCGCGAGCACGGTGGCACCCGCGAGGGCGCCCCAGTGGCGCGCGCCGAGCTTGGCCGTTGACGTCGCATCCGCGCAGGCAAACGTGCGAACGAGCGCCCAAAACAGCCCAACCAGTGCCACGTGCCATGCGGTCGGGACGTGCCCCGAAACTGCGAGCAAACCTCCGACGATAGCCAGCGCGGCGAGGGGACGCCGACGGGATCCACGCGGGGCGCGCGCGAGGGCCTCAATGGCCAAAAGCAGCCACGGCAACAGCAGCGCCGCATTGGTGTGCGGGTGCCCGAGCCACGCGATTTGAAACCCCGCGAACGTGTAGCCGAGGCCGCCCGCGAGCGCCGCCAGCGGGCGCGCGCCGAGAACCAGAAGCAGCCGATAACAGCCCAATCCCGCGAGGGCGAGCTTGATCCACGCGATGAACGCAAACGCGCCCCAGTCGGCGACGGCGAAGTAGATCCACGACAGGGGCCATAAAAAGGCACCCGTCAGCGCGCCGTGGATCGGCTGGCCGAGAAAATTGTCGGGGTTCCAAAGCGGCAGCTCCCCCGCGTGCAGCCGCTCGGCCGCGAAGTGGAGCCAGGGCAGCACCACGAGGCTTTGGTCGAGCAGCAGCGGGTTTTGGGGTGTGTAACCCTCGGGGGCGACGCTCTTCCAGGGCTCGAAGGCGAGCAATCCGTCGAGCTGCACCAGGACCTTCGACCCCAGCACGGCCTCGAACAGCAAGACGAGCGGGGCCAGCACCAGCACCCAGGGCGCGGCACGGGCGCCCCATTCGCTCGGCTTACCCACCCCGCCGCGGCCCTCGACCGGCCCCGTTTGCCCCGCTTGCGCCGCCTCCGCCACGGGGCGCAGTCTAGGCGGCCAACCCGGGCGGTCGCACGTCCGCCTTGGCGCGCTCCCCTCGCGGGACTATCTTGACCCTGTGGACGAATACGCCATCGATTGTTTCCGACGCGCCGGCCGCATCGCCGCCGAATGCCGCGAGTGGGCTCGCGCACACATCCAACCGGGGGTGCGCGTGCGCGATGTCCTCGAAACCATCGAAGCGACGATCCGCGAGCGGGGAGCGCAGCCCGGGTTCCCGGCTCAGTCGAGCCGCAACTCGATCGCGGCCCACTACTGCTCCTCGCCGGAGGACGACCTCGCCTACGAAGCGGGTGACTGCGTGAAGGTCGACATCGGCGTGCACGTCGACGGGTACATCGCCGACACGGCATGCACCGTGGACTTGTCCCGCGACGGCCGTTGGAATGGGCTGATCCGCGCTTCCGCGGACGCGCTCGCCGCCGCCATCGCCACGATCGAGGACGGTTTGCCGGTCGGCGAGATCGGCGCCGCGGTGGAGCGCACCATCGTCGCGGCCGGATACCAGCCCGTGCGCAACCTGACCGGCCACGGCCTCGCGCGCTGGAAGGTGCACACCGCGCCGCAGATCCCCAACTACGCCGAGCGTGGGGGCGGCCGTCTGCGCGCGGGCACGGTCTTCGCAATCGAACCTTTTGCTTGCACGGGCCAGGGTTTCATCAAGGAGCGCGGCAAAGCCGAAGTGTTCATGCTCGTGCGGCCGCCGCTCAAGGCCAAGGGACTCGACAAGGACGTCCTCAAGGAGATCGAGGCGTGGCGCGGTTTGCCGATCGCCCGGCGGTACTTCAAGCACCTCGACCGCGAGCTCGTTGAGGACACCTTGTTGAAGCTCGCCAAGCAGGGTTCGCTCATGCGTTACCCGCCGCTCGTTGAGAGCGATGGTGTGATGGTCGCGCAGACCGAGCACTCGATCTACCTGGGCCCCGACGGCGTCGAGATCCTGACCGCCGCGTAGGAACCCACAGCCCAATCGGCCCAGGCTCTGACTGTGCCCGCTCTGCGATCCCGCGGGCGCCGACGTTACACTCCCCACCGCAAGACCTGGACAAGGCCGCGTCGAGGTCTGCAACCGGTTGAAGATCGCCCTCGTCACCACACCGCCCGACGTTTTTTCCGGGATTGGCGACTACACACGCCACCTTTTGCCCTATCTGCGCCGCCACGCAGAGGTGGACCTGTTCGTCGAGCCGGGCCGCGACCAAGAGTGTGGCGGGGAAGTGTTCACGAGCGCCGCCAAGCTGGACGACGGTGCCTATGACCGGGTGCTCTACCAGCTCGGCAACGAGAGCAACCACGCGTTCATGGCCAAGCGTGTGCGTGCGCTCGGCGGGGTCGTCATGCAGCACGACTGGGTGCTGTTCGACATGGCGATTGCGGCATACCCCGCGCTCGCACGCGGCGGGTTCAAGGGCGCGGCGCTGGCGCTGCGCGAAGGCGGGCCCGAGCAATTGCGCACGTACCTGCAGAACTGGATCGAGCGCCGTCGGGACAAGCGCCAGCCGCCGCATATTTCGGACGCGGGGCGATTGCCCGGAACGCTGCTCGCGGGGTGGCACGGGCGCGAGCCCAACGGCCGCTGGGTTGCCGACGCCGCCTGGTGGCGCGTCCCGGCTTCCGGAGTGCGACGGGTCGCCGTGCTGCTCGCCAGCGTTCCCGGGCGCTTGATCCGGATGCTGGAATCGGGCACCGAACTCGGCCGCTTCGAATGCCGCGTCGACCCGCGCTGGACGCACCTTGTCTGCGAGGTCCGCAACACCGACCATCCGCTCCTGGTGCTCGAAACCGACGGCGTGCGTGTGACGCAGGAGCAGCGCCGCGCGGGCGACATCCGCCGCCTTGCGACGTTCGTGGAGAAGCTCGAGTGGGAGGACGACCACGGTTGGCACCAAGTCGATCTTTCGACCGCACCCACACAACCAATCCAGTCGGTGTCGCTCTCCCGCGATCGGTTTGCGCTGCCATTCAACGGATCGGTCGTGCGCGGCGCGGATGCGTTCTTGGTGCACAGCGAATACGTGAAGAGCCGCATCCTCGGCCTGCGCGGACAGGACACGCCGATCGGCATCCTGCGCTTTGGCACCGAACGCCGCTGGCGCGACGAACCGCGTCCCGCGCTGCGCCGCGAACTTGGCCTCCCGCCCGCCTGGGCCGATGGGTTCCTGCTGGTCAGTTTTGGCGGGGTCCAGCCGCACAAGCGCATCGACAAGGTGCTCGAGGGACTCGCGATCGCGCGCAGGGAGCGCCCCGACATCCACCTCGCCCTCGTGGGCAATGTCGTGGCGGATGCGTTCGACGCGCGCGAGTACGCCCGAGCGGTCGGTGTCGACCAGCACGTGCGGTTCACCGGATTCGTCGCCGAAGACGACGCGTGGCGCTGGCTGCACGCGGCCGACGTCAGCATCAACTTGCGCGGGCCCACCTCCGGCGGCACCTCTGCGGGAATCTTTCAAGCCTATTCACTCGGCCGCCCGGTGATCGCAAGCGACGCGGCCGAGCAGCGCGAATTGCCCGACGCGTGCACCCTCAAGGTGCCCCTTGGCCACGGCGAAGCAGAGGGTGTGGCGCGTGTGTTGATCGAGCTGCGCGACGATCCCCACCGTCTTGCGGGCCTGTGCGAAGCGGCGCGCGACCTCGTCCGGCGCCACTGCCACTGGGAACACGTCGCTCAGAGTTACATCGAGCACCTCGAGCGTTTTCCGCACCCGCGCAGCAGTAAACGCGCGCGCCTTGCGGCCGTTGCCCCCTGAGTCCTGTCAGATGGATGCGATGCGGTTCGCGGGATCCTGGGCGGGGTCCTCGAACCATTTGAAGTAGGTTTCGGCGCCCGCGATCCCCTGGCGCAGCAAAGCCTGCTTCTTCGCGACGGGCAGCTTGAAGTCGGTGGTTTTGACGTCGAGCGTGTCGATGTAGAGCGAGCGCTCCCAGTCGTCGCTGTGCAGGTGTTGGTTCTCCTGGACGGCGAGGATCGCGGTCAGGAGCGCACGCGCGTAGTCGGCGAAGTGATTGATCGGCTTGCCGACGGCGGGTTCGTCGTAGCGGAAGAGGCCGATTTCCTCGGCGGTGTCGAGCCGCAAGCCGAGCGTCTGGCGGTTGTAGACGTAGGGGCTGCGACCGGGGTTTTCCAACGCGAAGGCGGCGTTCTCGCGGTTGTAATACTCCGTGCGCCGCGCGGCCGCGGGTTCCTGGACAAGGTCGATGTAGCGTTCACGGTCGAACAGCTTCACCGGGTAGTTGAGCTGCACACCGCCGTCGACGTAGACCTCGCTGCGCGGCCCGTGGCGCACCGCCGCAAAAAACAGCGGGATCGACATCGAAATGCGCAGCGCCGTGCCGAGCGGCATGTCGGGGTGGCGCTCGGCGGAGAAAACTTCGGAGTACCCCGTGGACAAGTTCGTCCCGACCACGTGCAGCGCCGGCCGGCCCGCGCGCTCCAAGTCCTTGAAGGTGGCGCGCGGATTGCCCAGGCGCTGCTTGATCAGCCCGCCGATCCACGCGCCGAAGAAGTCGCCCTTGTACCAACCAAAGTCCTTCGCGAGGCGCCGGACGTCGCGCAGCAGGCCGAAGGAGTCGTCCATGAACTGCGCGAAGTCGGTGCTCTCGAGCAGTTCACGCTGTTCGGCGAGGTCGTACCCAAGCGCGTAGATCAGCGCATTGATCGCACCCGCGCTGGTGCCACCCACACGCTGGATACCCGCAAGGTGTCCACGCTGCTCGAGGATCTGCAGCGCGCCGATGTAGGCGATGCCCTTGACCCCGCCGCCCTCAAAAATCAGATTGCGAAACTGAACGGCCATCGTTGGTTCGAACCTGCGTGATGGGGTGGATTGCGGCCCGCGACGGGCACTGATCGCCAGATTACGCCCCCCGGCGCCGCGCGGATTTTGATTCCCTGCGCACCGCCCTCACTGCGGGAACTCGGCACCGGCTGGGGTTCGATTCGCACGCGGTCATCGGCCATGCGCTCCACGGCACCTCAGTGCCTGACCTTGTTGCAAATCCAAGAAACGCGGTAGCACGTTGGGCCTCGAGGCCGAACAGGGCGGGGGGGGTGCCCCCCGCTCCCCACATTTTTTGGGACGGCGGTAGGCTGGGGGGCGACCTGCCCCGTCCGAAGTTCGGCTCTTGCGGCCGAAGGGAGGTCGGGTGACGGAGGATTTCCATGCTGCTCGCCGTCGTCTTTGCCGCGCTCTTGCCCGCGTTCCAGACCCAAGGTGTGCCCGACCCCCTCGCGGCGTCGTCGGCACCGCTGATCCTGTACGACAACTACGACCCGAGTCAGCCGTCCGGGTGTCAGGGGGTGCCGCCGGGATCCCTTTGTAGCCATACGCTGGTCGGGCTGTACTACCCCGACGGCAAGGGGCCCGCGGGACTGGGTTTCTCCAACCCACCGGCGCCGGTGTTCATCAACCTGCGCGGTGGCAACTGGAACCCATCGTTCCCCGAACTCTATCCGTGGTTCGCCGCGAACGTGTTGCCGCGCGGATTCGTCGGTGTGGATCCCAACTACACGGTTGTTGGCCCGAGCGAGGGTTTTGCGAAGGCGGAGCTCGGCGTCGCGCGGTTGATCCAGTATCTGCGCCACAACGCCGTGTGGCTGAACATCGATCCCGAGCGAATCTTCCTGTTCGGGCGCTCGTTTGGCGGTTTCCTGACGTTTGCGCTGGGCTTGCGAGAAGACCATGCGGATCCGGCGTCGGCCGAACCCATGCACCACTTTTCGAGCCGGCCGAACTTTCTGCTGCCGTACTCGGCGCCCACGGACCTGTCGTGCCTGAGCGATCAGGTCATCTACACGTGGCTCGTCGAGACGTACTTCCCGGTCGCGCTCGCCCCCGGCGCCACATTGCAGGAACAGCTCGTCGATTCGCCGGTGTATTGGCTCGAAAACCCGGCGCTGTACGGGCGCACGGTGACGCCACCGATGTTCATGGGTTACCACCTCGGCGTCGTGAATCCCTGCGGCGCTAGCGTGGATCCCCACGACGGCCACTTTGGGCTGCTGATGCGCGACCGACTGGATGGTTTTGTGTTGTCGGCTAACCTGCCGGAACTCGGCTTAGGTTCGAAACTGATCAACACTTCCGACCTTTGGGGTTACACCGCGCTGATGACGCCCGCGCTCGATTGGGCGGTGGCCCAGCTCGAGCCCACGCCGCCGATGATGTACCAGCCCAAGCCGATCGATCCGATCACACCCCAGGGCTCTGTGCAGGTCCTGCGTGCGATCGGCGCGGTCCCCTTCGCGCCGGTGCACTACTTCGTCGCGTTCACCTCAGCCCCGATTTTCCTGCCCTGGTGCCCAACCATCACGGAAGGCCTGCAGGGGCCGATCTACCTCGGCTCCGCGCCCGCGGACGCGGAAGGGCGCGCAAACCTTCCGCTGTTCGTGCCCCCGGGCGTCGTCGGCATTCCGCTCGTCTTCCACATGGCCGATTTGGTCCATTGCCGTGTGACGCAGATCCTGCCGCACACGTGGACGGAGTAGCGCCGCGCGCACTCGCGCGTGGGCGATGGAACGGTAGGCTGGCGCGAGCGCCGTGCGTGAGCGCGGACTGGCCACGGCTTTGACTCACCGCCCGCACCGTCACCCTTGCCGCCCATAACCGTCCCGGACGACGCCGGCGCTCCGCCGGGCGCGCTGCTGCTGTTTGCGCTCTACCTCGCCGGCATCATTGCGATCGGCCTCTTTGCGGCGCGGCGCGCGCGGGGGGACGAAGAGGACTACTTCCTGGGCGGCCGGCGGATGTCGCCGCTGGTGGTCGCGTTGAGCGCCGTCAGTTCGGGGCGCTCCGCGTGGTTGGTCCTTGGCGCTACGGGTGCGGCGTGGTCCCACGGGACCAGCGCGCTGTGGTTATTCCCCGGATACATCGTGGCCGAACTGTGGATGTTCCTGTCCCTTGGGCCGCGACTGCGCGCTCTAAGCGTCCGCGCGCAGGCCATCACGATCCCCGAGGTGCTCTCCGCCGGCTGTGCCGGGGACGCTGGCGCGCGGCGCGCGGTGCGCCGGACGGCAGCCGTGGTGATCCTCGCGTTCGCCGTCACCTACGTGGGCGCGCAGTTGTTGGCCGGTGGCAAGACACTGGATGCCGTGCTCGGGCTGGGGGATGCCTCAGGGAGCTGGAGCCTGCTGGCGACTGCCGGGGTCGTGACGGCCTACACGCTGCTGGGGGGTTATCGGGCCGTCGCGTTCACGGATGTGGCGCAGGCTAGCTTCATGGTAATCGGCTTGGTCGTTCTGCCGGTGCTCGGCGTCATCCACTTTGGTGGTTTGGAAGAGCTGCGCTCGGCGCTCCGCACCATCGATCCCGCGCTGCTTGATCCCTCGAGCCAGGGCCTTCTCTATGCCATCGGCGGACTCGCGATCGGTTTGGGGTCCCCGGGCCAACCCGCGATCCTCGTGCGCCACATGTCGCTGGCGGACCCCGCGCGGGCGCGCATCGCTGCGTGGACGGGCACCGCGTGGAACGTAGTGTTGGCGCTCGGCGCGCTCCTGACCGGATTGATCGGCCGCGCGCTCTACCCGACCCTCGCAAACCTGCCCGGTGGGGATCGGGAGCAGTTGTACGCCACGCTCTCCCGCGACCTCTCCGCCGAAATCTTGTTTGCTGGCTTCGCCGGAGTGTTGCTCGCGACGCTGTTCGCGGCGGTGATGAGCACCTGTGATAGCCAGTTGCTCGTGGTGGGCTCAAGCCTGTCGCGAGACTTGGACAAGGACCAGGCCGATCCCCAGCGAAAGGGCTCGCGCCTGGGAGCGCGTATCAGTGTCCTCGTGGCCGTCGTCGTAGCGCTGGTCCTTGGCACGCTGCTCGACGAACTTGTGTTCGGCTTCGTGCTGCTCGCGTGGGCCGCGCTCGGCGCCGCGTTTGGGCCGTTGCTCGCGGTGCAGCTCTATGCCGGACCGGTGCGGGCCGGCGCCGCGGTGGCGGCCATCGTGGTGGGCGCCGGAGGCACGTGGATCTGGTGGTACTTCGCACGTCCCCCGGCCATGACGTGGCAGCTCGCGCCGCT
The DNA here is from genome assembly GCA_038246255.1 of Planctomycetota bacterium. Classification (GTDB taxonomy): domain Bacteria; phylum Planctomycetota; class UBA1135; order UBA1135; genus RI-242. The sequence continues at coordinate 12,377 of JBBRWC010000068.1, read as the reverse complement.
CTGCGTGGCCGCGCTCGCAACCGCCTGGATGGGGCGGTCGCGTGGCGCGACTTCGTCACGGGATCTCGCCGATGGCGAGTTCGCAGGGGATTCCGCCATTGGCGAGCGGTGTCGTCGAGAGATTCGGTAGCCCGAGCGTCGTGGCTGTGCCAGCGGGCAGCAACAGGGCGAGGCGCGAGCCCGATGCGCGGCTCGCGAGCACTTTGCCGAAGCTGGCGAGCAAACGTTCGACGTCGCGCCCGATGCGCTCGCCGTAGGGTGGATTTGACACGATCGCCGCGTTCCAACCGGGACGCGGATCAAACTCGCGCGCGTCGCCTTGCTCGAGGTCGATGCGCTCGGACACGCCCGCGGCGATGGCGTTTTCGCGCGCGCCACCCAGGGCCTTGGGATCTACGTCGAGTCCAACGAGCCGCAGCTTGGGTAGGGGGCGCTGGGCGGCGAACGCGTCGTCGCGCAAGCGCTGCCAGGCATCCGCCTCGTGGCCGGGCCAGCGCTCAAACGCGAACTGCTTGCGGAACGAGCCGGGTGCCGTGTTGGCGGCGATCAGCGCGGCCTCCACGAGGATCGTTCCGGAACCACAGAACGGATCCACGAGCGGCTGACGACGGTCCCAACCGGAAGCGAGCACGACCGCCGCCGCGAGGGTTTCTGACAGTGGTGCGCGCCCCTGTACCCGGCGCCAACCGCGTTTGTGCAGGCTCTGCCCCGACGTGTCGATCAACACGGTGCAGCGGTCGCGCACGAGGTGCACGAAGATGCCAAGATCGGCGTCCGACCTGTCGACCGAGGGCCGTTTGCCCGCCGACTCCCGGAACTGGTCGCAGATCGCGTCCTTCGTGCGCTGTGCGACAAAGAGCGTGTGGTCGAGCTTCGACATGGTCGAACTCGCATCGACGCTCAGCGTGCCGTCCGCGCCGACGTAACGCGACCAGTCGACCTCCTGGACACCCTTGTAGAGCGTCGCTTCGTCGTCGGCGCCAAAACGCGCGACCCGCAGCAGTACCCGCACGGCCGTGCGCAGCCAGAGATTGGCGCGCATCGCGTCGAACAGCGAACCCTCGAAATAACAGCCACCGACCTGGCGCTCGACCTTGGAAAGAGCGAGCGCCTGCATCTCGGCGTGGAGCAGCGGCTCGACCCCGGGCGCGCAGCTGACGAAGAACGGATGGCGGCCGGCGGTGAGCATCGCGGAATCCTACGCGCGCGGGGCAGCCAGGCGCCCGACCGGCGCCTTTCTGCGTTCGACGCGGTCACGGACCCCGCTCCCAACGCCGTCCGCCTCGAACGGCCGCACAACTCGCGACATCGCGGCGCGAGCGGCTGCGCAGACCCGCAACTTCGCCGTTGCGTTTCGGGCGGCATGTGCGTGCGAAAGCCCAACGACGTTGCGCGTCGCAGCGGGCCGGTACCGCCGGGTGCGCGGGCCTCCGGCCCGCCTTGGATCGAACTTTGTGCTCAGCGAACTCGAAGTCCGTGGCAAGGCGGGCTGGAAGCCCGCGCACCCAGCGGGCAGAGCCCGCCAAGAAGCGCAGCTCGAAGGAAGCCCGCGCTCCCGGCCGCCGTGAATCAGTCGCCCGCCAGGTCGCGCAGGGTCTGCTCAAGGGCCGCCACGCGGGCTTCGAGGGCTCCCACGCGCTCAGAGAGCGAAGTGGGAGCGTTGGCGCTCGCGAACGAGGACGCCGCGGGCCCCGTTGCAGCGGGCGCCCTTGCCGCGGGCGCCGTTGCAGCCGGCGCGGCCGCGCGTTCGGCAGCGCGGGCATCGTGCTGGGCGAGCACCTCCTCGGGTGTGCGCGGCCGGGCGGGTGCGTCGGCGGCGAGTGTCACCTGGGTGCCCCAGGTCAACCGCTCGCGCCAGCGTTCGACGCGGCTGCCGGGCGACGGCGGCAAGCGGCGCGCGAGTCCACGTTTGTCGAGGTCCGCGAGCACAAGGCCGAGGTCGTAGAGCGTCTCCATCGGGGCCATCCGGCTCGCACGTGTTCGCAGCTCGCCGGGAGCTTGCGGTCCGCGCAGCAAAAACTCGGCGAGCACGGCGAGCGCCTCGCGTCCAAGTCCCAGTTGGCTTGCGGCAAGGTGCCGCCAGCGTTCGACCCGCGCTCCGCTGACACGCTCCACGAGGCCTTTCGCGACGAGCGCCACGGCACTCTCCTCGACCTCGGCTTCCGTGTAGTCGACGTCCGGATCGCGATTGGACTTTTGGTTCGCACCCATGCGCAGCGCGTTCAGGCTGAGCGGGTACGCATCCGGGGTCGTCAGTTCTTTTTCGATCAGCACGCCGAGGAGACGCGCTTCCCGTTCGTCGATGCGCAGGGAAGTCATGGCGGTGGTTGGACGGGCGGTCAGCGCCGCGCCATTGCGGCGAGCTCGCGCAGCTTGAGCAGCGCGTCGATGGGGGACAGTCGATCGACGTCGAGGCCCGCAAGCTCGACGGCAATGGGGTGCGGCGCGGGGGCTGCGTCACCATAGAGCGCCGCGCGCGCAGGTGCGTCGTGGCCGGCGAGGCGCGGAGCGAGGTGCTCCGCATCGCGCTCGATTTCCGAGAGCACCTGCCGCGCGCGGCCCAAAACTTCCGGCGGGACACCCGCGAGGCGTGCGACGTGGATGCCGTAGGAGCGGTCCGTGCCGCCCTCTTGAATGCGGTGCAAAAACACGATCTCGTCGCCCCATTCGCGCACCGCCACCGAGAGGTTTGCGACGCCGCGGTGGCGCTCGGCGAGGGCAACCAACTGGTGGTAGTGGGTGGCAAAGAGCGCACGCACGCGCACGCGTTCGACGAGGTGCTCCGCGATCGCCCACGCGAGCGCGAGGCCGTCGAACGTGCTCGTACCGCGCCCCACTTCGTCCAGCACGACGAGCGAGCGCGGTGTCGCGTTGTTGAGGATGTTGGCGATCTCGACCATCTCCACCATGAACGTGGATTCCCCGCGGCTGATATCGTCGCCCGCGCCCACGCGCGTGAAGATGCGATCGACGACGCCGATGCGTGCGGAGGCCGCCGGAACGAACGAGCCGATCTGCGCCAAAAGGACGATCAGGGCCGTTTGGCGGATGTAGGTCGACTTGCCCGCCATGTTCGGTCCAGTCAGGATCGAGAGGCGTCGATCGGTTTGGTCGAGGCGGCTGTCGTTGGGCACGAAAGAATCGCAGGCGGGCGACGCTTCGATGACCGGATGGCGCCCTTCGACGATTTCGATCGTGTCGCCGTCGTCGACGTCAGGGCGCACGTAACGGCGCTCGGCGGCGCGCTGGGCGAGCGCCGCCAACGTGTCGAGCTCGGCGATCGCGCGCGCCGTGGCCAAAAGACGCTCGGTGTGGCGCGCGAGTTCATCGCGCAGCGCGACAAAAATCTCGTACTCAAGCTCCACGGCGCGCTCCTCCGCGCGCAGCACCTTGCCCTCGAACTCTTTGAGTTCGGGCGTGATGTAACGCTCGGCATTCTTGACCGTTTGCTTGCGCACATAGGTCGGTGGAACCTGCGCAAGCTGACCGCGCGGGATCTCGATGAAGTAGCCGAAAACGCTGTTGAATCCGACCTTGAGGTGCGCGATGCCGGTGCGCGCCACCTCGTCGCATTGGAAGCGCGCCATCCAATCCTTGCCGCCCTTGGCGATGTCGCGCAGCTCGTCGAGATCCGGCGAGCATCCGCGTTGCACGAGCCCGCCCTCCTTCACTGTGATGGGCGGCTCGTCCACCAGCGTCGCGCGGATCTTTCCGGCCAAGTCGTCTAGGGGGTCGAGCGCGCTGCGCAGCCGGTCGAGCGGCGCGGAGTAGGCGTCCGCCAGTCGGGTAATGAGCGCGGGAATGGCCTCTAACGAGCGCTGCAGTGCCACGAGGTCGCGCCCATTGGCGCGCCCGGTCGCTACTTTTGCGACGAGGCGCTCGACATCGCGCACTTCATCCAGGTGCGCGCGGACGTCCTCGCGCAGGAACGGTTGGTCGACGAACTCGGCGACACCTTGCTGGCGGTGCGCGATGGCGGCGACGTCGCACAGCGGGGCGAGCAGCCAATCGACGAGCAATCGCCCGCCCATGGGCGTCAGGGTCGCATCCAACACGTCGAGCAGCGTGCCTTCGCGCCGTCCGTCGCGCTGGGTGGCGACGAGTTCGAGGCAACGCCGCGTCGCGCGATCCAGGACCAGGTGCTTTGCCGGCTCGACGCGCTCGATACGACCGACGTGGGCGCAGGCGTTTTTCTGCGTCTCCTCGACGTACTCGATCAATGCGCCAGCGGCCGGCACACAATCGGAGGTGTCCTCGACCCCGTAGCCCTCAAGGGTCTTGACCTTGAAGTGCCGTGCGAGCGCGCGGCGCGCTCCATCGCGGTCGAAACGCCACGGGTCGCGCTCGGTGACACGCGGTCCCATCGAGCGCTCGACTTCAATGGCGAGCTCCGGATGGCGCCCGAGCGCGTCCTTGGACAGGAGCAACTCGGCGGGTGCGATTCGTGCGAGCTCGTCTGCAACCGCGCCGTGGGGGAGTTCGGCGACTTGGAACCGTCCGGTCGAAAGGTCGACCCACGCGAGGCCGGCCAACTTCGGTCCAAGGTGCAGCGCGGCGAGGTAGTTGTGTGAGCGCGCGTCGAGAGCGTCTTCCTCCGTGAGCGTTCCCGCCGTGACAACGCGCACGATGCCACGCTCGACGATCCCTTTCGAGGTGCGCGGATCGCCGAGCTGTTCGCAGATCGCGACGCGAAACCCCTTGCGCACGAGCCGCAGGAGGTAACTCTCCGCGGCACGGATCGGGACGCCGGCCATGGGCAGGGCGTGCTCGCCCTTGTCGCGCTTCGTGAGCGTGATGCCGAGCTCGCGCGACGCGGTGACGGCGTCGTCCCCAAAGAGCTCGTAGAAATCGCCCATGCGGAAAAACAGCAGGGCTCCCGGCTGCTCCGCCTTGGCGCTCCAGAACTGGTCCATCATCGTGGTCTTGCCACGGACGCCCTCGTCGCCGGATGGGGCAGGGCGGGGCGACGATTTGGCGCCCGGTCCTGCGCCCGCGCCCGGTGCAGCGGCCGCCCGGGGGGCTTCGGGCGGAGCCTCGGATGGGTCGGAGGGCGGATCGGCAGCGCGCGAATCGCGGCGCTTCGAACGCGGCGCGCCGGACCCACCACCCCCGCCCAGCCGCCCCTCGACCGGTCCCGGCGGCGGATGGTGGCGGCCTTTGGACGCAAGTATTTTGTTGGCAAGGGGTTGCGACGGGTCCTGAGGTAGCGTCGCAGACCCTCGCGCGCCGCTGGCCCCTGCGCCGCCGGGCGTGTGGGCCCCCGCCTCCGCCTCCGCCCTCGCCTCCGCCGCGTCCTCGGCTTCCCCCTCGGCGGGGTCGCTCGGCCAAAGTTCAGCGCTGAACAACGGCGCGGCGGCCGGCCGCCCTGCGCGGGCCTTCGGGTCGGGGTCCGACCCCGCGGGACGCGCTCGGCCTGCCATGGGCGCAAGTGTAGCGCCGCGGATCCCGTGGCCCGCGGCGCGGCGTGGCCCGGCGTTTGCTCGCCGCAGATGCAGTCGGGACCGGGCGTGCGCTTGTCTCGCGGAGCCGCGCACCCCAGGATCCTCTCTTCCGCGAGCGCGCTGTGGCCACAACCCCCTTCCAACCCCGCCTCCCGTCGTGGCCCGCCGCGGCGCTCATCGCGCTGTGTCTTTCCTGCGCGTCCTACCCGGAGCGCACCGCCGAGGCGTACGACGCCTTCCGCAGTGGACAGTTCGACACAGCGATCGAGCTGTACGCGGATCCCGAGGTCACAGGAGGGGAGTTCCTCGCGGGCTCCGAAGCGGGCACGGTCGCGCTCGCGGCCGGCGACTGGGATCGTGCGCTCGCGGAGTTCGACCGCGCCGCGCGGCGCGTGAAGGAGCACGAGGACCGCGCGCTCGTGTCTGCCGAAGCCGCCGCGGAGCAACTGGGCGGACTTCTGCTCAACGAATCCCAGTTGCCCTACGTCGGCGAGGGGTACGAGCGTGTGCTCCTCCACGCCTCCTTGGCGCTCGTTTACCTCGCCCGCGGCGACGTCGAAGGGCTGTGGGTCGAGACGCGCCGCGCCAATCGGCTGCTGGAAACCGAAGAGGCGCTCTACGCGAAGCAGTACGCCGCGGGCGGCCTCGCGCATTTCCTCTCGGCGCTCGCGTACGAAATGCTCGACGAGCCCGACAACGCGCTCATCGACTACCGCCGCATGCTCGAAAAGGGCGTCGGCGAGGACTTGGCCGGTCGCGCATTCGTTCGCGTAGCCGAAAGGCTCGGCCGCCTGGAAGATTTTCCCGAATGGGCCGAGCGTTTTGGGCCACCCCAGGAACTGCCCCCGGGCGCCGCGGCGGTCGTATTGGTTGCGGGGCTCGGCCTCGCACCCCAAAAGCGCGAGGCGTCCTTGACGCTGCCCACACCATGGGGCATCGCGCGCTTCGCCGTGCCCGAGCTCAAAGTCTCCGGCGGCGCCGAACCGGCCCTCACCCTCGAACTCATTGACGCAGGACTGGCCGTGCAATCGACGGTTCTTGAGGACGTCGAGCGGGTCATGGCCGAGAACCTGTCCGACCGCGTCGGTTGGCTCGCCCTGCGCAGCGTCGCGCGGGCGGCCCTGCGCATGGCGGCCCGCGAGCAGTTGCGCAAAGAGGTGGGCATTGGCGCGGCGCTGCTTGCCGACGTGTTTACGCTGGTCGCCGAACGGGCGGACCTGCGCAGTTGGACCACCCTGCCCGCGCAGTTCCACGCCGCCCGCGCCTTCGTCCCCGCGGGCGTTCACGGGCTCGTCCTGCGGCGCGCGGGCGCGAGCTACGACCTGGGGCGGTTTGAGCTCCTCCCCGGCGAAACGCTGATCGTGCTGGCGCGCGGAGTCGGTGCTCGCCTCCACGCCTACCCCATCGGCGGCGGGCGCCTCGACGCGCTCCCCGTTTTCACCGATCTCGCCACGGACGGCGAGGCCGTATCCTCGGACGCCCCCGGCGTCGCTGTGCCTGCCCCTGTCCCTAGCCCTGCGCCGAGCGATCAACCATGAATCGAGCCTCCCAAAAGCGTCCGTTCCCCGTGCTCCTTTGGCTATGTGCCGCCGCCGCGCTGACGGTCGTCGGCTGCCGCTCGAGCTCGCCGCAAAACTCCTACGTCGTGCGCGAGCATCTGCACCAGGTCGAGGACGTGGTGGTTGATCGACGCCTCGCCACGTACTTGAAGATCCTGTCGCCGATCTCCGAGCGCCGTCAAGGCCGCATGGAGGTCCAGGTCCAGTTGCAAAACGACCAGTACCGCGAGCTCAAGATCGAGTGGCAGGTCGAGTGGTACGACGCCGCCGGCATCCAGGTCGCCGCGCCCACGAATTGGGCGGCCGAACGTCTCGGCGGTGGTCAGATCAAGACCATCCGCCAGGTCGCACCGACCGAATCCGCCAACAGCATGCGCATCAACGTGCGCAAGTCCGACGCCATCGAAGGCTGAAACCCCACACGTCATGAAAACTTCACTTTTTGCTGCTGCGGCGTTCGCCGCGCTCGCGTTTGCGCCCGCCTGCAGTTCCGTCAAATACGACGACCCCGATCGCGTCGAAACGCTGACCATCGATTTTGGATCGACGGACTTGCAGACCCTCGCGAACGGGATGACCGATTCGTTCCTGCGCAGCCCCGCGCTCGGTTTTCTCGACACCCCGGGCAAGGGCGCCGACAAGCGCATCATGATGTACGTCGGTCGCGTGGAGAACCGCACGTCCGAGCACATCGACACCCAGGGCATCACCGACTCGATCCGCGTGAAGCTGCTGCAAAGCGGCCGCTTCCGCTTCACCGCGGACGACGCTGGCCAGGACCAACTCGCCGACCAGGTGCGCTTCCAGCAGGGCTCGGGCCGCGTGGACCCGGCTCAAGCGCGCGCGTTCGGCAAGCAGATCGGGGCAGACGTGATCATGTACGGCACGCTGCGCTCGATCGAGAAGGGCCGCGGCCGTAGCATCGAAAGCGGCGGCGCCAAGAAGGAAGACGTCTACTACCAGTTTGTCCTCAACGCCGTGAACATCGAGACCGGCGAGATCCTGTGGGCCGAAGAACGGGACATCCGCAAGGTCGAACGGCGCGGCCTGTTCGGCTGAAACGCGCGCCAAGTGAGGCCCGTGGACCCGCGCGTTGCCTGGGGGCGGCGCGCGGGTGAGTTTTGCCGCGAGCGCGGCGCCCGCCCCGCGCGCGGATCCGGATCCGCTCCAGATCGGTCCCCGGTGCGCCCGATGTTCCCTCTTCACCCCGGCCCACCCGACCCATGCCCTCCGCCCCTTTCCTCGTCACCGGCGGCGCCGGATTCATCGGCTCGCACCTCGTCGGCGCGCTCGTGGCGCGCGGAGAGCGGGTGCGGGTCGTCGACAACCTTTCCTCGGGGCGGCTGGACAACCTGGCGAGCCTGGAAATCGGCGCGATCGGCTCGGGCGCGCCCGTCGAGTTCCTTGGCGGCGACATCTGCGACCCCGTGGTGCTCGGGCGCGCGGTCGTGGGTGTGCAGGGAATCCTGCACGAAGCGGCCCAGGTGTCTGTGCCGCAGAGTGTCGCCAAGCCCGTGGAGAGCCTCGACGTCAATGTCCTTGGCACCGCGCGCTTGTTGGAAGCTGCCCGTCGAGCCGGCGTCGGGCGGGTCGTATTTGCCGCATCCTCGGCCGCGTACGGCGCGAGCGAAGTGTTGCCCAAGCGCGAGGATCAGCCCGCGCAACCCCTCTCGCCCTACGCGGTCGGGAAGCTCGCCGGTGAACACCTACTCGCGGTGTTCGGACGCCTCTACGGCATGCGCACGGTCTCGCTGCGCTACTTCAACGTGTTCGGCCCGCGCCAGCGCGACGACAGCCCGTACACCGGCGTGATTGCGCTTTTCGCCCGCGCGCTGCTCTCGGGCGCAACGGTGTCGATCCACGGCGACGGCGAGCAGACCCGCGACTTCACCTACGTGGAGAACGCCGTGCAGGCCAACCTTTTGGCGCTCGACGCGGACGTGCCGCCGGGTGAGGTCTTCAACGTCGGTGCAGGTGAGCGCATCCGACTGATCGATCTTTACGCCGAACTGGCGGCCCTGGCGGGAGTTCAACGCAAACCGACCTATGGCCCGGCGCGGGCTGGCGACGTGCGCCACAGCGTGGCATGCCTCAAGAAGATCGAAGCGCGCTTGGGTTACCGCCCGCTCGTCGATTGGCGCACGGGCCTCGCGGCGACCTTCGCGTGGTACCGCGCGGGCGCGGAAGCGGTGCGCGGCGCGGTCTGAACCGGCGCCCGTGCCGAGGCGGGTCAGCGCACCGGCGACCCCGCCGGGCCGCGCGGCAGGGCGGCGTCGGGGGTGTGGTCGAGTTCGGAAGTGGATTCGAGGTGGCCGCAGTAGGGCTCTGGGCAGGTCAGGGCGACCACAGTTCGGCGCCCCTCCTGGAGGTGGTGGACCGGGACCAGACCGCACCCGCAGCGGGGGCAGTGGGCCGAGAATTTAGGATTCATGTCGGACTCGGGCGCTCCTGTGGAGCGCGGGCGGGCGTCCGGCCCGCCGGGTTTCTGGGATTTCATCGGTGTTTTCGTGGGCTTTCCTAGTACGCCCATCGGCGCTTTCTGCCCCGCCCATGCACTCTGAACGCAAGTCTGGGTGCCGCAGGCCCGCGCGCGGGTCGATCAGGCCATCCGGGGCCATCCCGGCCCGTCCCGCTTGCCGCCCGGGTCGGGCCGCATTAACCTCTTCGGCTCGCTCCCTGGGCCCGATCCCGGGACGAACCTGGCCGGGCGGCCCCGACGCGCCGCCTGCCCGCCCGCTCAGCCCCTCCCGAACCGGCCCCGCCGGCCGGCCCGTGGGCCTCCTTGAGACGGGCGATCCCTCCACGACGCGCCGGTGATGAGCTCCCCGCCCCAGGTGACCCGCATGGACTTCCGCGACCAGCTCAAGCACCTCCTCGGTCTCGAGACCGTCACCTACAAACCCGGTCTGTCGAAGGAAGAGCTCTTCCACGCGGCGATCGCCAACGACCGCGGGCGCGTCGCTAAGGGCGGCCCGAGCGACGCCCAGAAGGCGTTCCCGACCAAGCTCGGCGTCAAGGGGCCGCTCGTGTACTACACCGACCCCGATTGCACGGGTCGGCGGGTCAAGGACACCTACGCCGTCGCCTGGCCGGAGGTCGTCGACCAGGTCTGGTGGAAAGCCGACGTCCAGCAGTACGACCCGGCCAAGTACGAGGGTCTGCTCAAGCGTGTTGTTGCGCACCTGAACGCGAAGAAAGCCACGCTCTACGTCAAGGACGTTTACGCGGGCGCCGATCCCTCCTATGCGGTGCCCTACCGCTTCGTGGGTGAGTACGCGACGCACGCGATGTTCGCGCACAACATGTTCCCGAAGGAACTCGCGGGTGTGAAGGACGAAGACGGCCGTCGCTGGACGATGCTGAATGCGCCGACCTTCGTGTGTGAGCCGGAGCGCGACGGTTGCCGCGCGGAAGCGGCGATTGTCATCGACTTCAAGAACCGCATCGCCCTCGTCGCGGGTCGCGCCGACTACAACGGTGTCGTGAAGAAGACCATCTTCACGGTGATGAACTACCTCTTGCCCAACCAGGGTCTCTTGTCGATGCATTGCTCGGCCAACGTGGGCGAGAAGAACGACGCCGCGATCCTGTTCGGGCTTTCGGGTACCGGCAAAACCACCCTTTCGGCCGATCCGGACCGGCGCCTCGTCGGTGACGACGAAACCGTGTGGGGCCCCAATGGCATCAGCAACCTGGAGGACGGCTGTTACGCGAAGCTCGTCGATCTCAGCAAGGAAGCCGAGCCCGTGATCGCCGCGGCCCTGTCGATGCCGGGCACGATCATCGAAAACGTGCCGCCGCAAAAAGGCAAGCGCATGGAGGAGTGTGATCCCCAGGATCTCGACCTCGCCGACCGCTCGATCACCGAGAACACGCGTTTCAGCTATCCCCTGTCCGCGAACCCGAACGTGATGGACGGCGCGCGTGGACCGCACCCCGAAACCATCGTGCTCTTGACGGCGGATGCGTTCGGTGTGTTGCCCCCGGTGTCGGTCCTCGAAGCAAAGGACGTCATGTACCACTTCGTGTCGGGCTTCACCGCGAAGCTCGCCGGCACGGAAGTCGGTGTGACCGAACCCCAGGCCGCGTTCAGCGCGTGCTTCGGCGCGCCCTTCATGGCGCACAAGCCCTCGGTGTACGCGAAGCTGCTCGCCGAGAAGATGAAGTCCAACAAGGCACGCTGCATCCTGCTCAACACGGGTTGGAGCGGCGGCCCCTACGGCGTCGGCAAGCGCATCAGCATCAAGCACACGCGCGCGCTCTTGAACGCGGCGCTCGCCGGTGAGCTCAACAACGTCGAGCACACCGTGCACCCGATCTTCGGCTTGAAGATGCCGAAGAGCTGCCCGGGCGTGCCGGCCGAGATCCTGAACCCGAAAAACACCTGGGCCGACGGCGCCGCCTACGACGCCGCCGCGACCAAGCTGCGCGACATGTTCCGCAAGAACTTCGAGGACAAGGGTTTCGCGAAGCTGGGCATCGAGCCTGTCATGTGATTTGGGCGCCGACCGCTTGGGTTGGCGCCGCACCTACAACCGAAGACCGCGGGGACCGCGATGAGCGACTGGAAAAAGGCGTACCAAGAAGGCATGGGCTACTTTGCGGCCCAGCGCCACGTGGACGCCGTCGCCGCGTTCCGTCGCGCGCTCGAGTTCGACACAAAGAAGACGGACGTGCTCCACGCGCTCGCCATGGCGCTGATGCACACCGGCGCGCTCGATGAAGCCATCGAGATCGGCAACCGCATCGTCGAACTCGATCCGGAGGATCCGTTCGCGCACACGAGCCTCTCGATGTTCCTTCAGCGCAAGGGCCTGATCCCCGAGGCCGAGGCCGAAGCCGCCAAAGCGCGCCTCGTGTCCTGGAAGCTCGAGCTCAAGAAAAACCCGAACGCGCCGCCGCCCGAAGAGGGCTTCAAGGTTCTGCAGTAACCCGCGCGTCCGTGTCGCCGTCCGCGAGGCTCAAATGCCCGCTGGACGAGGCTTCCGAAGCCTGGCGGCGTGCACCGCTGTGCGTGCGGATCCGAGCGGGGCAAGGCCCCCTGCGCTCCGCGATCGGCACTTGGTGTCGCGCGCGACGACAACCCGCCGTTGTGCGCGGCGTCTTGGAGGGGCCACAACGCGTTGTTGTGCGCGGCGTCTTCGAGGGGCAACGCCCCGTCCGATCGTAGCCTGGGGCAACGCCCCAGGTTGACAGGGTCAAGCCGGCCAGGGCTGAAGGCCCGTCCTATCACCAGGTCTTGGGGTCTGACCGAACGGGCAACGGTGAGGTGATGGAGCGGGCTTTCAGCCCTTGCCTCGTTCTCATCGGGGACCTGGGGCGTTGCCCCAGGCTAGTATCGGGCGCGCCGTTGGCGCTTCGGAGCCCCTTGGGCGCG
>JBBRWC010000067.1:0-22672 GCA_038246255.1 Planctomycetota bacterium | reverse complement strand
TGTAGCGGCCGGGGGCAACTTCGGCGAGAACGTAGTTGCCCTGGTCGCCCGTCTGCGCGCGGCGACCGGATTCGACAATCAGGACGTCAACTCCGCCGAGCGGTGCGTCGAAGTCCGCGTCGAAGACGACCCCGCGGATCGCTCCGGGGGCCTCCTGTGCCGCCGCTGTCGCTTGGAAAATCATCAAGATTCCAAGAAGAGCAGCCCAAACCGAGAAGCCCGTTCGCATCTGCGTGGTGTGGTCGCTTCGTTGCGGGGCTGGGCTTTGGTGGTCGGGCAGAGCCCGTCCGGCTGCCCTTGCGGGCGACGAAGATAAAGAACATTTTCAAAGACAGCGTGAAGCACAGATTGCCTTTGGAACAACCGCGTCTGGCGGCGCGAAGCTCACCAGGGATCGCCGAGACCGCCGAACGCTTCACGCAGCTTGACCATCAGAGCAACGCCCGCTATGGCGGGATGACGGGCGAGGGAGCACGCGGTCGCGACAAGGTCCTGCGCACGCGGGCGCGAGTTCGGGTTGACAAGGCCGTGTTCGATGGCGAGCGCATACACCTGCCGCGCGCGCTCCACGTCGCCCATTTCGGCGAAGGCTTCGGCCAGCGGGCGCAGCGCCGCCGCGCGGAAGACGTCGACCACCGTTGCGATGGATTCCAGCGCCAGTTCGTGCGCGGCGACGCCGTCCGAATGCGCCGCTTCCACTGCTCCACTTTGGTGGCGTGCGACGGCAAAGCGCGCGAGGACCGGCAGCCGGTCCTGGACCAGCCACCGCGCAGCGTCGAAATGTTCGCGGGCTTCGGCGAGCAGGATGAGCGAGCGGCCGTTGTCGCCGTTCGTCCGCGCGCCATCGGCGAGCTGGATCAGGAGATCGATGCGGATGGCGAGGGGTACGACGCTCCAGTTGTCCCGCACGACGGCCTCGAGCATTTCGCGCCGCTTGGGATCCGCGTAGAAGCGAGCGTGTAGGCCAACGGCGGAATGCAGCGCAAAGCGCACCGGATCGATCTCGCGGCTCGTCGCGCCTGCTTCGATGGCCCGGAACTCGCTGTCAAAGTCCCCGTCCGCGAGTGTCTCCACCCATGCTTCGCGCAGCGTCAACGCGTCGGCGTCGCCGATGCCCCGCGCGAGGTTTCGCGCCTCTTCGGATTCGCCCATCCGGTGGTATGCGCGGGCGAGCGCCGCCTTCGTGCGATCCACCATCCAATCTTGGACCGGCTCGAGGGCCGACGGGGATTCTGCGGTCGCGAGCATGCGCGCCCGCGCGCGCTCGATGAGTTCGCGCGCCAGCTTGTTTTGGCCGTGCTCGGCCGCAAACACCGCGCATTCGGCGAGTCCCGCAGCGCGGCGCCAGTTGTCGATTTGCTCCACGTAGTCCAGGGCGCGGGCGGGGGCTTCGAGGTCCAGCGCCGTCTGCGCCACCTCTTCCTGGGCGCGTGCGCGGTTTTTGGCGTGGGGCAGCGTCGGCATCGCCGATGCTGCGCGGAACGCGAGGTCGAGCAGCTCCGATTGCTCCGGCGCAAGGCGCGCGTCCTCGAACGTGTCCGGCTTAGATGCCGTCTCGGGGGATTGAGCGGTCGTGTCCCCGTCCGCGCGAGCGACCGCGGGTGAAAGGAGAACGAGACTGAGCGCGAGCAGGCGGGGGAACGACGTGGGCTTCATGGCGGAGCGGCGTGGACTCAATCGGAGGCGAGGCGAACGAACGAAACTGCCCCCGGGCGGCGCAAGGCCGCCCGGGGGCATTGATGGGTCAAGTGCGAACTCGACCGGGAAACATCAGGCGCCGATCGTGGCGTCGAGCGCCCAGGCCAGCGTGGCGCCGAAGGTCGTCGGGTCGATGAACACGCCCTGGGTGTTGAGGGTCAGACCGTTGAGGGTCGCAAGGTTCGGGATCGGAAGCCCGAACGTGGCCGGGGCGCCGGTCCAGAGCACCGGACCGAGGATCAACTGCAGGCTGGTCGGAAGGTTCAGAACCTCGCCCGAACCGCCGTTGCAGCCGAAGCCCGCAAGGGGCAGGCTGAAGGGACCGCCGAAGTCGACGGTCAAGAGCGCAAACTGGAGCGGGGTCACGCAGGCTTGCGCCGGATCGTTGACCTGGATGGCGAAGCCCGCGTTGCCGAAGCTCGGAACGCCGATGGCGGCGATGCTGTTCGGGACGTTGAGCGCGCTTTGACGAACGGTCGTCGAGGCATAATCAGGGAAGAAGCCGTACGCATCAGCGGCGGTCCAACCGGTCGCCCAGTTGGTGGTGCCGTTGAAAGCGCCGCGGTAAGCGGCCGGGGTGAAAAAGCCGTCGTTCGGCGCTTGGCCGACGCTGACCAGGGCGTCGTTGGCGGCGCGCGGGTCGATTTGGGTCACTTGCGCCATGACCAGGCTGCCGAACACGTTGACCTGCGCAGCGCGCTGGATCGAGCGGATCGGGGAAACGTTCGCGATCAGGTTGTTGTTCGCCGCGGCGAAGACGTTGACCGCGTTGGCGTCCGTGTAGGCGCTGGCGTTGGTGTTGTTGAAGAACACCGTGTCGCGGATGTCGTTCAAGAAGCCGTCGACCTGCGCGGGGTAACCCGCCCAGCCGACAAGGCCCGGAGCCGCGTCGTTCGGGTGCACGGGCACCGCGTTGAACGGGGTGGTCCAGGTTTGCGCCCAGGTGAGGGTGCCGTTGTGGCCGTAGCCGAGTCCGCCGTCGCCGTCGACGTTGTCGAGGCGCACAGCGCGCTCACCCAGGTCCATGAACACGCTGTTGCGGACTTGCAGGCGGGCCCCGTCGCGGTACGCCAGGCCATGGTCGCCGCTGAAGGGCTGACCGATGACGGTCATGTTGTAGAGCGCGGTGGTCGTCACCGGCTGGTAGTTGGAGTTCTCCGCACCGTCGAACTCGATGCCGTTGTCGCCGACACCCGAACCTTGGGCCGCCGCAACGCTGTAACCCTGCACGATCAGGCCGAACTGGGCCTTGCCGCGCCAGCCCTGGTCGACGTCGAAGCTGTCGTCGCCCACGTTCCAGATGACGAAGTTCTTGAGGTTGACCGTGCCGCCCCAGATCTCGATGCCGTCGTCGACGTTGTTCATGATCTCGACGTTGTTGATCTCGGTCCCGCGGCCGATGCCGCCAAGGGAAAGACCGTTCAACTCGTTCGTAAGACCAACGACGCGGCCAGCGTAGCGCAGCGAAATGTGCGAGATCGAACCGGAGTCGTCGTCGTCGTTGCCGCCGCCGTAGATCACCCGGGTATCACCGGGGAACTGGGCGGTCAGGCCTTCCATCGTCGCCTTGTTGTTCGCGTTGGGGCTCGGCACGTTGCCGGGGGTGGCGTCTTCGGCGATGTAGCCGTTGCCCATGATCGTCAGGTTGCCCCATTCGTTGGCGGCCTGGCGGTAGGTTCCGGTCTTCGGGTTGCCGCCGGTCGGGTGCGAGGCGAGCGGCGCCCAGGTGGCGACGTCGGCCTTCGAGGTCATGATGACCGGCTCGGCTTCAGTGCCGAGAACGAAGATCTGCGCACCGGCGGTGACCGCCAGCGAGCCCGAGCCGTTGGGCGACACGTTGCTCGCGACGACCGTTCCGGCTTCGATCGTCAGCGTCGCGCCCGGAAGGACGTAGACCTGCGTCGTAAGGTTGTAGGTGTTGTTCTTGGTCCAGGTGGTCGACGTGGCGATGTCGGTGGAAACCAGGATTTCGGCCGCGTTGGCGGAACCGGCGAGGCCGGCACCGACCAGGACGGTCAGAAGGATTTTGGAGGGGGAGTACACGGGTGGAGTCCTCGAGTGGATCGGTGCCGTACACGGGCAGGAGACAGTCTCCGGCTCCGTTCTTTGGCGCGAGGATGGTAGGGACGCCGTGTAGAGGACTCTTAAAGACGCGTTGAAATAGGCGGCAAGTTGCGAACGCGCGCGGACCTCAACAACGGCGTTCGTCAAGCCCCCGTGTTCATGTGCAGACGTTCTTGCACAACGCTTGATGCGCGCTTTGCGGTGCGAAGCCACCGCAAAGCGCGCATCAAGAGATTGCTAAGAGCCGTGCAGCGCGCCATCGGGCGCGCTCGGGCTCAACATTGGCTGTATCCACACGCGTGGCACTTCACGCAGCCCTCTTCGAAGGAGAGCGCACTGGTGCAGCTCGGGCACTTGAGCTTGTACGCCTGGGACTTCGGGGGCAAATGGACGCCGTTGCCCGTTTCCGTCGACACCCTGCCCAGCAGCAGCGCTTCGAGCCCGAACTCGCTCTTCGCGGTCAGATAGCGCTGCAACGCCGTCGCAAGGCCATCCGCGAGCGACATGATTCGGCCTTCCTTCGTCGGCACGCTGAGCGACGACCCGATGCCCTCAAGTTGTTTGAGCGCGTCGAGCAAACTGCCGTTCGCGCGCAACCACAGGGACAACAGGCGGCAGATGGCTTCGAGGTCGCTGTTCGCCAGGTCCCCGCCTTTGCCGAGCTGCGCGAAGACTTCGCGCTCGCGCCCGAGGATCGGATCGACCGACACCTTGACGTGCATGTTGCCAAACGGGGTCATCTGCCGGATGCGCAGCGCGGGCATGATCTCCGGCAGCTTCATCGGCTTGATGTCCGCGAGCGGCCCCGCCGACTTCAACACCGCGGGCGCCGCGGCGGGAGCCGCGGGCTCGTGCTTGCGCTGCGACCCGGTGAGCGCCATCGGCTGCATGTCGCGGCACCCGTCGCGGTAGACCGTGACACCCTTTACGCCGAGGTCGACCGCAAGGTCGTAGATGCGCCGCACGTCTTCGACACTCGCTTCCCGCGGGAAGTTGATCGTCTTCGAGATCGACGCGTCGCAGTGGCGCTGGAACGCGGCCTGCATCCGCATGTGCCAATGGGGAGCGATGTCGTGGGCGGTGACGAAGGTGCGCTTCACGTCCTCGGGCACACCTTCGATGTGGGCGAGCGTGCCCTCGGCGAGGAGCCGATCGACCAACCCCTCGGACCACAGCCCGCGCTCCTTCGCCGCCCGCTCGAAGACGTGGTTGACCTCGCGCAGCACGGTCGGACGGCCCGTTGCGTCGGCCATCACCTGGCGGATGAAGGCGAGGCTGAACATGGGCTCGATGCCCCCCGAACAGCCGGCGAGGATCGAAATCGTGCCCGTGGGCGCGATCGTCGTGGTGTAGCTGTTGCGCAGGCGCCGACCTTGTTTTTCCCAATCGGATCCTTTCCACGCGGGGAACTCGCCACGTTCGTCGGCAAGCAACTCGCTCGCAAGGTGCGATTCTTCGTTGAGCACACGCATCAGCTCTTCGCCGAAGTTGCAGCCCTCTTCGGAGTCGTAGGGGATGCCCAACTGGTAGAGGGCGTCGGCAAATCCCATCACGCCCAGACCCACGCGGCGTGTCCGCTTGGACATCGCTTCGATGGCGGGCAGCGGGTAGTGGTTGATTTCGATGACGTCGTCGAGGAAGCGTGTTCCCGCTTGGGTGAGCATGCGCAGCTCGTCCCAATCAAAACGCGCTCCACCCGGTCCGTCCTTGACGAGCAATCCGACGTTGATCGAGCCCAGATTGCAGGAGTCGTAGGGGTGAAGCGGTTGCTCACCGCATGGGTTCGTGGCTTCGATCGGCCCGACGTTTTTGATCGGATTTGCCGCGTTGATGCGGTCGATGAAGATCACCCCGGGCTCGCCGGTCGCGTGGGCATGCGACACGATCGAGTCCCACAGCTCGCCCACCGTCCACGCCTCGGGGAGTTCCTTGCCGCCCGAATCGCGGCGTGCCAAAGGGCGCCACTCGTCCGTGCGCGGATTCCTGACGAAATGCGGTGTTTTGGGATCCCGCGCCAGCGCGGCGAGGAAGCGGTCCGTCACCGCAACCGAGATGTTGTAGTTCGTGAGCGTCGCGAGGTCGTCTTTGATTGTGATGAACTCGAGGATGTCCGGGTGGTCGACCCGCAGGATGCCCATGTTGGCGCCACGTCGAAATGCACCCTGTTGGATCGACTCGCCCGCCTTCGAGAACACCTGGATGAATGAAAGGGGCCCGAGTGTCGTGCCGCCCCCCGCGCCCACGCGATCGCCCTTCGGGCGCAGGCGGGAGAAGTCGAAACCCGTGCCCCCGCCGGATTTTTGGATCAGCGCCGTCGCCTTGACGGAGTCAAAAATGCCCTCGACCGTGTCCTCGACGGGCAGGACAAAACACGCCGAGAGCATCGCGTCGGGGCGCCCGGCGTTGGTCAAGGTCGGGCTGTTGGGCAGGAACTTGCCCATCGCCATCATTTCGTAGAACTCCTCGGCCACGGCGAGCGCGCGGGCGTGCCCGCCCGCGGGGAAACACAGTTCCGCACGCGCGACGTGCTGCGCCACCCGCCAAAAGAGCTGGGGCGGCGTCTCGTTGACTTGGCCGTCGGGCCGGCGCACGAGGTAGCGCTTTTCGAGCACCGCGAGCGCGTTGGGCGAAAGGCGCGGGGCCGCGAGGTGCGCGGGCGGATCTTTGCGCTCGAAGGTGGCCTTTGCCCCCTGTTCGTCGGCCGCGGATTGCTTCGATCCCTCGTGCGTGCGGCGGGCATCCATGGGGTGGGTGGAAGACGGGGAGCCAGCGGGACGGCCAGCGGACGGCTTTCGACTCAAGCGTACGACCTCCGGGGGGACGGCGGGGCTTCGGCGGAAGGGCGCGGCTCGGCGCCGGATGCCACACCCGCGAGCCTAGGTGGCCTACACCCCTCGCCCCCAACGCTCCGCCGGTCCGCGACCCGCAAGCAGGAATCCCGCCGCTGAACCCGCCACAACGTGTCT
The DNA here is from genome assembly GCA_038246255.1 of Planctomycetota bacterium. Taxonomy (GTDB): domain Bacteria; phylum Planctomycetota; class UBA1135; order UBA1135; genus RI-242. Next base: position 15,944 of record JBBRWC010000067.1, on the reverse strand, counting down.
TGATCTTCCCCAGCGCGGCACACCCCCGCGCGGCCCCGTGTTTGGGGCATTGATCGCAGCCGCTCGCTCTGGCAGAGCGTTCAGTGTCGCAGTCGGCCGCGCACCCGCGCTTCGACGTCGGACCACGCTTCGAGCCGCAGCCCCTTCGCCAGCGCCGCGTAACCCGCAAACGCGGCTCCGACGGCAGGCACCAGCGCCAGCGCGCTGCTCCAGCCACCCGACCACCCCGACGGGAGGGACCGCGACACGACCACGAAAACGGCGAAGGCGAGGCTCGCGGAGCCAACGGCGCACAGGGCCGTTCGCACAAGCTCGCGCCCGCGGCCCGCCGCCGGGGGGGGCAGTTCGAGTCGCGTGCGCAGGCCGGGCAGCAGCAAAGCGAGCTGCAACCACACCGCGATGGTCGTGCCAAGGGCGAGGCCAGCGACGTCCCATCCCATCACAGCGGTGAACAGCAGGTTGAGCACGAGGTTGACGACAACCATCCACAGCGACACCACAACCGGATGGCGAAAGTCGCCGAGCGCGTAATACACGCGGCTCACGAGCCCCACCGCGCCCGCGGGGAACAGCCCGAACGCAAGCACCGCCATGGCGTCACCGACACGCGCCGACCCGGCCGCGTCGAACGCGCCGTATTCGAGGCACGCGCTCGCGATCGGGGTGGCGAGCGCGAACAGGCCTGCGCTCGCCGGCAACGCAAGGAACGCCACGGCGAGTTGGGTGCGGTCGTGCATCCCGCGCAGCTCCGCGAGCCGACCGCGGTGCCCGAGCGCTTTGAGCGCTGGGAAAACTGCGGCCGTCGCGGCGGTGGCGACAAGCGCCAGGGGGAACTGCTGGATGCGGTTCGCGAAGTACAACGCCGTGGGGCCACCGTCGCTCAGCAGTCCTTCCGCCATGAAGCCATCGACCATGACGTTGACCTGATAAACGGCGGCGCCGAGGGCGAGGGGCGCGGCGGTGAACAGCACATCCCGCGCGCGCCGCGTGGCGCCAGCCGCCGCGTGGGCACCGCGAGTCAGCAAGCCCGAGCGCGCGAGTTCGGGCAACTGCACCGCGAGCTGCGCGACTCCGGAGAGCAAAACACCCCAAGCCAGCGCGCGTGCCATCGCGATTTGCCGCGCGACAAGGTCATCGCCGGTGGCATCGGTCCGCCAGCCAAAACCGATTCCGATGGCCACCAAAGTCGCGATCCACACCACGTTCATCGCGGCGGGTGCAAAGCTCGACGAGCGGAAGTAACCGCGCACGTTCAGTGCGCCGGAGACCAGCGCAGCGAGGCAGATGAGCACGACGAAGGGCATCAGCCGCACCGTCAGCTCGCGCACTGCCGCGGCCCCTTCGGGCTCACCGAGGGGTCGGAACCCCAGCACCTCGTCGGGTAAATGCTGGATCGCGAGCATGGTGGCCGCGCAGACGACCAGCAGCATCCAGAAGGTCACATGCAGCACACGCCGGAACAGGGCCGCGCCCGCGCGATCGCCGCCGCTGCCGTCCTCTTCGGTGATCGCGGTCTGCAGGCTCGTGGCGAGCGCTCCCTCGCCCAGCAATCGCCGGAAAAGGTTCGGGATGCGCCACGCGGTGAGGAACGCGTCGAATACACCTGAGTGCGCGCCAAACAGGATTGCGGCCAGCGCCTCGCGCACAAAACCCAACAGGCGGCTGGCCAGCGTCAGGCCCGAGACGAGCGCCGTGCGCCGCAGCAACCCGCCGTGGCGGTCGACGAGCGCATCGGGCGCGGGCCGCGCGGGGTCCGCGGCAGAGTTGCCGGAGTCGTGCATGGGCGGCGCAGCATGGCATGGCGACGCGTGCATGCCGTGGCCCCCGTCCAGCGCCGCTCCCGATCGGGGTAATCGCGGCGCGGGCAACCCCGCTGCATACAGCCAGAGCGTCGCGTTCGACCGCGGTCAGCCCTTCAGGTACTCACCCGCGATGCGCTGGGCGAGCTTGCCGTCCACCAAACCGGGGTGCTTGGCCATGAGGGCTTTCATCACGATGCCCAGTTGCTTGGGATCCTTGAGGCCCTGTTCGGCGACGATCGACTCGATCGAAGCCCGCGTGGTGGCTTCGTCGAGCTGCTTGGGCAGATAACGGTCAAGGAGCGCGATCTCATCAAGCTCCTTTTGCGCGAGCTCGGGACGCCCGCCCTTCGCGAACTGCTCGGCGCTCTCGCGCCGCGTCTTGACCGCGTTGCGCAGGACGTCGAGCTCGTCCTGGTCGTTCAAGTCGCGCATCAGCTCGATGCGCCGGTTCTTGAGGGCGGCCATCACCATGCGCAACGTCTCACGCTCCAGCTCGCGGCGCTCGCGCATCGCGACCTTGAGGTCATCGGAAAGGCGAGTTGCAAGGCTCATGCGTCGTCCTCCCCGTCCTCGGGGGCGTCGTCGTCGACGCTGTCGTCGTCCGCAACGTCTTCCTCGGCGGCTTCGGCGGCTTCGCCGTCCTCGCCGACCTCGCCGTCCTCGTCGACCGAAACCGGTCGGCCACCGTCGCGCTGCAACTCAAGCTCGAGGTTGCGTGTCTCGAGCTCGAGGTCGTCGCTGTTGACCACTTCCAGGGCGACCAGGCTGTCGTCCGCCTTGAGGTTGATAAGACGGACGCCGGCTGTGTTGCGCCCCATAGGCCGCATTTCAGCCGACGCCGTGCGGACGATCATGCCGCTGTTCGTGATGAACAGGAGGTCGTCGCCGGCGCGTGTGAGGCGAATCGACACGACGTCGCCGTTGCGCTCGGTCACCTTGATGCTGATCACCCCTTGGCCGCCGCGGCCTTTCACCGGGTAGTCCTCGAGCAGGGTGCGCTTGCCGTACCCGCGCGCACAGGCGGTCACGATCGTCAGTGCCTCCTCGCTCGCGGGGTCGGGGCTGGCGCCCTCCGCCGCGACCGGGCTCAGGCCCTGCGCAGCAACCGCGCTGGGATCGGCGACGATCATCCCGATCACGCGGTCATCGCCGCGCAAGCGCACACCGCGCACACCGCCAGCGACCCGGCCCATGGAGCGCGCAGCTTTCTCGTCGAAACGCACCGTACGGCCCTTCGCCGTACCGATCATGATCGTGGAACCGGGCGGCGCGAGTGCCACCGACACGACCTCGTCGTCATCGCCGAGGTTGATGGCGCGAATGCCGCCCTTCTTCGGCCGCGAGTACGCCTCGAGCGGCGTCTTCTTGACCGTGCCCTGGCGGGTTGCGAAGACAACGAAGTCCTCCGAGCCGAACGCGGGCACCCGCAGCAAGCTCTGGATCGTCTCCCCCTCTTCGAGCGGCAAGACGTTGCGGATCGCGCGGCCCTTCGACGTGCGCGTGCCTTCGGGGACCTGATAGACCTTCTGCCAGTAGACCTTCCCGAGGTTCGAGAAGCACAGCATGTAGTCGTGGGTGCCCGCGACGAAAAGCGACTTGATCGCGTCGCCTTCCTTCGCTTCGCTGCCCTTCACCCCGCGGCCACCGCGGCTTTGGGCGCGGTAGGTGTCGAGGGCCGTGCGCTTCACATAACCGTCGCGCGAGAACGTGACGACCATCACGTCCTCGGTGATCAGCTCTTCGATGTTGAAACCCGATTCGAGCTCTTCACCAGAGATCTCCGTGCGCCGGGCGTCACCGTAACGCTGTTCCACGTCGTCGACATCGGTGCGAATGATCGCGACAACCCGCGACTCGCGCGCGAGGATGTCCTCGTAGTCCGTGATCTCCGCCAAGAGCTTTTGGAACTCCTCTTCGAGCTTCTCGCGCTCCAGGCCGGTCAAGCGCCCAAGGCGCATGTCGACGATGGCTTGAGCCTGGGCTTGGCTCAACGTGAAGCGCGCGATCAAACCGCCGCGGGCCTCTTCGGTGTCCGCGCTGGCGCGGATGATGCGGATCACTTCGTCGATGTTGTCGACCGCGATGCGCAGGCCTTCGACGATGTGTTTGCGCTCTTCCGCTTTCTTGAGCAGGTAGCGCGTGCGACGCCGGATGACATCCTTGCGGTGGCGGATGAACTCGTCGAGCATCCCGCGCAGGTCCAGTGTGCGCGGTTGGTGATCGACGATCGCCAGGTTGATGATGCTGTAGGTCGTCTGCAGCGGCGTGAACTGGAAGAGCTGCTTGACGACAACTTCCGGGTCTTCACCGCGCTTGAGCTCGATGACGAGGCGGATGCCGTCGCGGTCGGACTCGTCGCGCACGTCGCTGATGCCCGTGATCCGCGCGTCTTTGACGACCTCGACGATCTTCTCGATGATCGCGATCTTGCGGACCTGGTAGGGGATCTCGGTGAAGACGATCTGGGGCTTGCCCGCGCGCCCTTCCTCGAATTGGTGGCGCGCGCGCACGATCACGCGGCCGCGGCCGGTGGTGTACGCCTGGAGCGCCCCACTGCGGCCCATGACGATGCCACCGGTCGGGAAATCGGGGCCGCGCACGAGGTTGCACAGCTCGCCCAAACTGACTTTGGAGTTGTCGAGCACCGCGCGCAGCGCCGCGCTGATCTCGCGCAGGTTGTGCGGCGGCAGACTGGTCGCCATGCCGACCGCGATACCTTCCGACCCATTGCACAGAAGGTTCGGGAAGCGACCGGGAAGCACGGTCGGCTCCATGAGCCGCTCGTCGTAGTTGGGCTGGTACTCGACCGTCTCTTTGTCGAGGTCAGCCATCATCTCGGTGGCCGGGCCCGCCATGCGCGCTTCCGTGTAGCGCATGGCCGCCGGCGGGTCGCCGTCGATGGAGCCGAAGTTGCCCTGGCCATCCACGAGCGGATAGCGCAGCGAGAACTTTTGAGCCATGCGCACGAGGGTCGGGTAGATCACCGACTCCCCGTGGGGGTGGTACTCGCCGCTGGTCGTGCCCGCGATGTTCGCGCACTTGCGATACTTCGCATTCGGCCGCAACCGCAGGTCGTTCATCGCGACCAGGATGCGCCGCTGGGAGGGCTTGAGGCCGTCGCGCACGTCCGGCAGGGCGCGGCTGTGGATGACACTGAGCGCGTAGTTGAGGTACGACTCACTCATCTCGCGCTCGATCAAGCGCGGTTCGATGTACCCGTGGTTGTGCTTGGGCGCCGGGGTCTTGGTCTCGCTCATCGGAAGATTGGCGGAAGGAACCGTCGCGGGGCGGCGGCTGGGCCGGTGCCGCACGGCGATCCATGGAGGGGGCCGGCCGAGCGGGCGGTCGGGCGTTGCCGGAGGGGGGGCGCGGGTCGTCGGCCCGCGCGGACCACCGCGAAGACGGTGGGGCGCGGCGTGTCGCCCGGGAACCGAAACGGGCGCCGCGCCCGGAGCGATCACCCGGTGGCGGGAGCCCGATCGCGGGTTCCGATCGCGGTCGAGCACCCCGTCCCAGGCCCGGGGATTATCGCTGCCCGAGGGGGGCCGGGGCCAGCGCGAAGGGCCGGACTCCATCCGTTTCGGAGCGCCGCCTCAAGCCCTCCGGCCCCGAACACGCTCGCCCCGCGCGGGGGCCAGCGCGCAGGATGGCGCGCCAGGGCTGGGGGTTAGCCTAGGAGGATGTCGCGCATCGAGCACTCGCCCCTCGCCCGTGCCCTCGGCCGGGTGCCCTCCGGGCTCTACATCGTGACGGCGAACGGGCCGCATGGACCCCTCGGCTTCCTGGGATCGTTCGTCCAACAGGTGGGGTTTGAGCCACCGACCGTCGTGGTCGGTGTGGGGGCGGACCGCCCGCACCTCGCAGCCCTGCGCTCCTCGAAAGGCTTCGCGATCTGCGTCCTCGACGCCGCGTCGAAGGGCCTCATGGCGGCGTTCTACAAAGCGCCACCCGCCGGTGAAGACGTGTTCGCAGGCCTCGCGACCGCGCGCACCCCCGCCGGCGAGTGGGTCCTCTCGGACGCCCTCGCGTGGATCGAGTGCAAGGTCGTGGGCGAGCACCCCGCTGGCGACCACGTGGTGGTCTTCGGAGCCGCGACGGCCGGAGCGCTCACCCGCGAAGGCGAATCCCTGGTCCACCTGCGCCGGAACGGCCTGTCGTACTGAGGGCGACCTTGATTCCGGGGTCAGAAGAGCACGCGCGTGTCTTCGAAGCGCGCCCGTGCGCCCTGTAGGAAGAAACCGACGCGGCCGACCAGGTCGTCGGATTCGAGGGGGCGCGAGCCTATCGACGTGCCGTCGATGAATACCTCGACCTCGGTTTCGCGGGCCTCGACGGCGACCTTGTAGCGGTGGCCTTCGATGGGCTGGAACCGGCCGACCGGGTCGAGTTGCGGCTTGCCGTCCGTCACCTCGACAAAAACCACGCCGCCGGCGGGCGTGAAACCCACCAGCTTTTGACTGCCATCGGCTTGGGCCCCGAAAGCCAGGCCGACAAACGCACCCTCATCGCCCACGGGTCGCAACGTGAACGTGCCTTCGAACCGCCAGCGATTGGGCAACGACAGGGGTGCGAGCGCCGTCGCGAGCGCTCCGGCCTCGTGTTCCCCGCGCAACACCCAACCGTCCGGCTCCCACGTCCCGCCACCGCCCTCCAGCCAATCGCCCATCGCGCCGCCCAGGGGGATACGACGCCACCGGCGCGTCTCGACGTTCTGCTCGCGGTGGATCGACGCGGCCTTAGCGCGCAGCGCGGCGCTCGGGCCCGACAGCCGCTCAGCGCGCATGAGCGCGAGGAGCGCCGCGCGCGGGAACTTGTCCTGCGCGTAGGCGGTCGCGAGCGCCGCTACGCGCTCTTCGAATGCGGCCGTGCTCGCCGCAACGTTACCGGTGACCGCATCGTCGAGCTTGCGCAACCGCGTACCCCCGTCTTCGACGAGCCCCGCCACCGTCAATCCATCGAAGTGCGCAAGGATGTCGTCGGACGGGCGAACGCGCGCGACTTCGAGGGCGCGGCGCAGGTAGTAGATCGCGCTGTCGGCGGCTCCCAGCTCCTGGGATGCGGCCCCGAGGCCGAACAGCGCCTCAAGGTGGTCGGGGCGTTTGCGCAAGGCCCACTTGAAGCTCTCCGCGGCATAGGCGTGTTTGCCGTTGCCGGCCTGCTTGCGACCGCGCGCGACGAGCGCATCGGCCTGCTCCGGTCCACCAAAATGGAGATCGTAGAGCTCGCCGATCCAGCGCGAGAACTCGGCCTCGAACGCATCGATCGACTCGACGCCCGGATACTTTGGCCGCCGCACGAAGTACTCAGCAAAGCGGTCGACGACGTCGTGCTTCGCTCCGCCAGCATACGCCTGCCAGTAGTCGAAGTACGGCTGCAGGTAGACGCGTTCGGAGCGCTCGTTTTCGAAGTTGTGGATGAAGTAGACCAGGCCCCAGCCCCAGGGGTAGTAGGCACCTTGGTAGGAGCCGGGCTGGAAGTAAGAAACCACGTCGAGCAAACGCACCGTCGCGCGCGCGTTGGTGCCGCGACCGTGGCCCATCATCGCGTGTAGCGCGCGCAGGCGGCTTTCGGGGACGAGGTTCGTCTCCACGCGCCCGTTCGAGCGCAGGCGTGCGCCCTCGAAGTAAGACGCCGTTCCCTCGTTGAGCCAGCCGGGGGTGAGGTTCTTGGTCACCGCCGACGTGAACTGGTGCGACGCCTCGTGGAACAGCGTCGACCAAAGGTCCGGCAACGTGCGCCCGACCGTGCGCTGGTCATAGGTCGCGACGCGGTTCTCCAGGGGCGCGAAAAAGCCGCCGACGCTGGGCGAAATGCCCGGTTCGTGGGTGTCGAACTCCGTGCGTTGGGCGTAGACGCTGATCACGCAGCGGCGCATCGTTCCACCCCGTTCGCGGTAGCGGAATACCTCGCGGTAGAACTGACCCATCTGCTCCATGGCGGTCGACATGGCGTGCCCCATCTCGTAACCCATGTTGGTGACGATGGTGTAGTTTGGGGACTTGATCTCGTAGGCGGTGCTCCACTGGCGACGCTTTTTGTCCTCGCGCGCGATCCAATCGCCAGACTTCTTGTGCTTCGGTGGATCGATCGGCACGTCGACACCGCTCGCGAGCAGCGCCTCGACCGCCTTGTCGTTGGCGTAGATTTTATCGAGCAGTTTGCTCGCGGCAGCCGCGCTTGCGGTGTCCGCACAACGCAACAGCAAGTCCACGGCGTTGGCGTAAAGCTTGCGCCGCTCGAATCCGCGAGCGAGTTCCAACAGCTCTGCCGCGTACACGTCAAGAACCGCTTTGGCTTCGCCGGGCTTGGGGTCGAGCCGGTCGAGCTGCGCCGTGAACGCGCTGAGCTCGTCCGCAGTCAGCGTCGCGAGCGCAAGGGCGTCGAAGACGTGCGCGAGCGCTTCGTCGCGCTCACCGGCGCGCTCCGCGGCCTCGACCGCAACCGCGAGCAGGCCCGGATCCGCCGGGGCGTACTCGAGGGCGAGGCGCGCTGTCTCCAGCGCGACTTGCGGACGGCCCGCTTCGAGTTCCGCGCGCACGGTCGCGGTGGTCGGCGGATCGTCCGGTGCCGACGGGGCCCCCAAAGCGGCCGTTGACGGCCCGCCGGCAAAGAGCACCGCGAGCGCGAGGGCAAAATGCGCGACAGGTCGGACGCGCAGGAAGGGGTCGGACAGGGGCATGTCGGGGGCGTGCGGTCGAGGGTGCGCGCCGCGGGTGGGCGCATGCGCAAGCAAGAAAGGGCGAGGCCGGCGCCCCCAGGGGGCCGCGCCTTGCGATCGTGCCACATCGGACGTCGCCCGGGGCCACAAACGCCCTTTCGCCCGAACCCGCGGACGGCCGTCCCGCAGCATGGCGCGAAGAGGCCCCCTCGGGGGCGGTTCAGCGCGCTGCGCGCGGGGTGTCGGGGGCTGGCGCTGTGGCGAGGGCCTCCTCGAGCGCGCCTGCTGCGGGAACCTTCGCGCCGCGCATGCGCGCCAGCTCGAGGCATATGGACGCGCCCTCCGGCCGCCCCGCGGCCAACTCGGCCCAACCCGCGGCAAGGAACTGCGCCGGGGACGCACCTTCGCCGACCCCGAGTCCCGCGCGCGCAAGGCGCGCCTCCGGCCCGGCCCCGAGCCCCTGTGACTCCGCGCGCACCAGCGCGGCCTCGAACCACCCGAGGCGGAGCTCCGCCCGGGCGCGCTCGAGCGGCGCCGCCTGAAACAGGACCACCACCTCCAGCAGCACCGCGACCGCGGCACAGGCGACGATCCACCGCGTCATCCGGCGCAAGGACGCACGCAGCCGCTCGCCCACCTTGACATCGCGCGCTGCGGCGCGCACGAACAGGACACGCTCTGACACGCTGAAGTGGCGCCACGATCGCCGGGTGCGCGTGTGCAAACCACTCACGTTTTCGAGCGCCGAGGCCAGGGCTTCGGGATCACGTGTCAGCTCGAGCGCGACGAGGTCTGCGTCCAGCTCGAAACGGCGGGATAGCCAGCCGAACGCGCTATACCACACCACCAACGCGACGAGCGCGACCACCAGGGAAAGGCCGTCGGTCGCGCTCAATCCCAGCACATCGAACGCCTTCGCGAAAGCCGCGGGGTCGATGTGGGAAACCAGCAGGTCGACGGCCACGAAAAGGCCCACCGTGAACGTGGCAAAAATCGGGACGTGGCGCCGGGTCGCGTGGCCGATCTCGTGCGCAAACACAGCTCCGAGCTCGCGGGGTGCGAGGCGACCGATCAACGCGTCGGTGAACAGCACGTAGCGTGTGCGGCGGGAAAAACCGAGGATCGCGGCATTCGCGACCTGGCCGTCGGTGCGCCACACGAGCAGGTCGCGGCAGCGGAAGCGGGCCTTCGCCGCGAGGGTTTCGAGGTACCCGCGCAATGGCCCGCTGGGGAACGGCTGCGTGTCCCAGGTGAACCGCAGGGCAAAAGGCAAGAGGAGCCCGAGGACCGCGAGAGTCAGCCCGACCTGCGCGAAGGCGAAGAGGGCAACCTCATCGACGTGGGCGCGCCAGGCCGGAAAAGCGGCCGCGGGCCACAGGGCGAGCGCGAAGAGCGCGAGGGGCGCAAACGCCGAGGCCAGCATGCGCGCGTTGAAAGCCCGGGAGCCACCTGTGGCACGGGCGCGCGCGTCGATGGCCGCGAGCTCGAACAGGGGGTAGGGAAGCAGCGCGACGGCAAGGCCGGGCCCCGGCCACTCGCTGGCTCCCGCGACTCCCTCCGCTCCACCGGTCGCGCGCATGGCGAACGCGACCCACCCGAAGAAAAAGCACACCGCGCCGTGCAGGAGCAGGGGCGCGAACTCAAACAGCCGTGCAAGCGCCGCCGCTGCGCGAAATCTGCCCCGCGTACCCGCGCGCCGGGCCGCCCAGGCGAGGCCGTGCGGAACGGGGAGCAGCGCGAGCGCGGCCCAGGCGGGGAGGGCGGCGGGCGGAGCGGCGGCTTCGGCGAGGGCGACGATCGCGAGTGCCAGGAGGACGTGGAAGACGTAGCCCAAGGGCCGACCATCCTAAACGGCGCTCACGCGCACTTGACCGCGGATTCGGCGCGGCGCTGACGCGGCGGGGGTTGCTGCCGCAGCGGCAGTCCCCGGCACTACCGGCGACCGACGATCCGGTTGGCGTTGGCGAAGTGCATTTTCGCAAAGCGCGGCATCCCCGCTTCGCCGTGCAGGGCGAACAACCGCGCCGCGGCGCGGTCGGCCGGTTCGCCAGCGCCCTTGGGAAGCTCGACTCCTGCGTCGAGGCTGAGTTCGCGTAATGCCTCAAGGAAAAGGTGGCGTGCAACGGTGCTCGCCGCTGCGACCGCGGTGACCCGCTCGCCGCGCGGAATCTGGATCAGGCGGAACGGGCTTCCGCGCAGCACACGCTCCATCCTGCCGACCGGACCGAACTGGTCGACCACGACCGTGTCCCCGGGCTGCGCCGCCCCGCGCAGGGCCTGAGCGTGCAGGTCGGTGAGGATCGCGTTGAGATTGCCAATGCGCTGGTAGGCGCGATTGTATTCGAGCGGCTCGAACCGGGCGATCGCCGGTTTGTAGCGCTCGAGCAACGCCGCACCCACATGGTTCGCGCGCTCGTCTGAAATGAGCTTCGAATCGACGACACCGCCCATCGCGAGCTTCTTCGCTTCGTCGGGTTCGAGGCGCAGCGCGACCACGATGAGCGGACCGAATAGATCGCCCTTTCCGCACTCATCCGACCCTGTGATAGTGCCCGAGGGCAGGTTGATTTCGGGCTTGGGCTCCGGCGCCGTCACCTGTCGGCCGAGGTGGCGCAGGAGGAAGGACTCCGGGTCGAGTCCTTGAACGACGAGCTTGCCGCTCGCGTAGCAAGTGGCCACAACCCCCTCGCCGCGCGCGCTGAAGCGGGCGTGAGGTTGGGAGCGCCATTCGAATGAAGCCTGATCGAGCTTGAGCCGCAGGGCTTCGGCCTCGGGCTCGGTGACAGCCGTGACAAGGGTGCGTTGAACCACAGGACAGAGTGTGGCGTCGCTGCGCCCGAACGGGAAGCGTCGGGAAGCGTCCCGAGGCGGTAGGATACGCATCGTTTTCAGGCGCGGCCCGTCCGCGCGACGTGCAGCGGCAATGGAGCGACGCTTGCACCCGATCCGGTCAGCTCCGTTGAGAGAACGTACAGAGTGGGGAAAATCCTCGACAACATCCTTCAGGCCATCGGCAACACGCCGCTCGTGCGCCTCAACCAAATCGGTAAGGACTTCGGCTGCGAGTTGCTCGCAAAGTGCGAGTACCTCAATCCCGGCGGATCCGTCAAGGACCGCATCGGTCGCCGCATGGTCGAAGAGGCACAGGCCGCGGGCTGCATCAAGCCCGGTGACACGCTCATCGAGCCGACGAGCGGCAACACGGGCATCGGCATGGCGATGGCCGCCGCCGTGCACGGCTACCGCATGATCATCACGATGCCGGAGAAAATGAGCCGCGAGAAGCAGATCGTGCTCGAAGCGCTCGGTGCGGAGATCATCCGCACGCCGACGGAAGCCGCGTGGGATGCACCCGAGAGCCACATCGGCGTTGCGAAGCAGCTCCGCGGGATCCTTCCGCGCTCGGCGATCCTCGACCAGTACTCGAACCCCAACAACCCTCAGGCGCACTACGCGGGAACGGCGGACGAAATCATCGAGCAGTGCGACGGCAAGCTCGACTACTTCGTCGCGACCGCAGGCACCGGTGGCACACTGTCCGGCGTGGCGAAGCGCCTCAAGGAAGAGCTGCCCAACATCAAGATCATCGGTGTCGATCCGGTGGGTTCGATCCTCTCCGGGCCCGGTCCGATCCACAGCTACAAGATTGAAGGCATCGGTTACGACTTCATCCCCGACGTGCTCGACCTCGACCTCGTCGACGAGTGGATCAAGAGCGAAGACCGCGATTCGTTCCTGATGGCGCGTCGCTTGATCCGTCAAGAGGGCTTGTTGTGCGGTGGCAGCGCGGGTGCCGCCATTTGGGCAGCGCGCGAGATCGCCAAGCGCGAAGGCCCGGACAAGCGCATCGTCGCGATCCTGCCCGACTCGGTGCGCAACTACATGACGAAGTTCATGGACGACCAGTGGATGCGCGAGAACGGGTTTGCCGAACAGCGCTGGGAAGCGCAGACCGTGGGCGAGTTGCTGCGCGCCATGTCCAACCGCAAGCTTGTGACAGCGCAGAGTTCCGACACCCTCGCCGATGCGGTGATGACGATGAAGGAACACGGCTTCAGCCAACTGCCGATCGTCGACGACGAACGCCTCGTGGGGATGGTCACGGAATCGGACCTCCTCGCAAAGCTGGTCGAGGGCCGCGCCAAACTCTCCTCCAGCGTCGCGGAGGTGATGTTCCGCCGTGTCGTGACCGTACGCAGCGGCGAGGAAGCGGGCAGCCTGCGGCGGCTTTTCGCGGAAGGGCTCGTCGGCGTGGTGGTCGACGACGACCAGCGCGTGCTGGGTGTCGTCACCAAGATGGACCTCGTCGACGTCCTCACGACCAGCCTCGACGAATCGATCGAAGGCTTGGGCGCGAAACGCGCGCCCGAACCGGCGCGGCGGTGAACCGGTAGATCGCGCCGGGAGGGCGGGCCTCCCAGGCCCGCCCTGGAGCGATACGCGACCTCCTCCAACGCGAGCTCTTCGCGAAGGAGGCAACCGCTCGCAGCGCCGTTCACAGCAGCGCCGTTCAAAGCAGCGCAGTTCAAAGCAGCGCCGCGCGCAAGGTCACGGTGACGCGGCATCCACCGTCCGGGCGCGGCTCAAGCGCGAGGCTTCCGCCGTGGGCCTCGACGACGCGCTGGCAGATGCGCAGGCCAAGCCCGATGCGGGGCGCCGCCGGGTCCGCGTCGCGCTCGCTGACCGCGCGGGAATCCCCGGGGAGCGCACAACCGGGTCCGTCGTCGTCGACCGTGATGCGCGCGAAGCGGCCCGCAGATTCGAAGTGTGCAAAGACGCGAGGCGCTCGGTCGCCGCGATGGCGGATCGCGTTCGAAAACAGGTTCTGGAAAAGCTGCACGAGCTGGCGCCGGTCACCCAGCACATTCGGCACAGCGCTGGCGTCCCAGTCGAAGCGCGCGCCCGATTCTTCGATCGCGAGCGCCAACTGTGCGAGCGCCTGGGCAAATACATGCCCGAGGTCGACGGGCTCGAAGGACGGCGCGCGGGATTCGAGGCGCGCGTGCGCAAGCAGTTCGCTGACGAGTCGCCCTAGGCGTTCCGCGGCGTCGACCGTGTAACCCAGGAAACGTCGCGAACGCTCGTCGAGCAACCCACCCGCCTCGCTTTCCACCAGCCGTCCGTAGTTCGCGATCATGCGCACGGGCTCGGCGAGGTCGTGGCTCGCACTGCGCGAGAATTCCCATAGCGATCGGCACTTGTGCTCGAGGTCGGCGACGTAGGCGGCGCGCAGAGATTCCGCACGGCGCTCGGCCTCGACGTCCGTCAGCTCCACGACGACGAACGTTTCCTGCGGGCCGTTTGCGACCGCCGCGAGACGCAGCGCCGTCCAGCGGCGCTCCGGACCGACGGGCCCAAGTCGGCATTCGAGCGCCGCGCGTCCGCTGCCGCGGGCGAACAGCGGCTCGGTTTCGGCGCGCACGGCCTGTGCGTCGTCCGCGCCCAAGAGTTCGAACAGTCCCGGTCGCTCCGATCCCGCGCCGACTCCACAGACCCGTTGCATCCACTGCAGGAGCGCCCGGTTCACGACACGCCACTCGCCATCGATCCCGAGCACACCGGCGGCCGTCGCGAGCGCGTCGAAGGCGCGGAATTCCGTGTGCGGGTCGGGATCCATGTCCGGGTGTTACGTGCGCTCCGCCGCGGCGATTTTCAAAAGGGCTATTTTTGGAACCCTGCGCCACGCCAGTCCGGCCTCGATCGCCACCCACATCGCCAACACGGCGATGGCCGCACCGACGGCGGCGACGAGCCACTTCTCGCGCGCGAAATCCCGTGCGACTTGGATTGCCATCGCGCTGAATGTGATCGCGAGCACGACCAATCCCGGCAGCATATACGCGATGGCCCGGCGGCCAAGCGTTCGCAAGTAAATGCCCGTAAGGATCAACGTGAATGCAGCGAGCACCTGGTTCGTGGCGCCAAAAACGGGCCACAGGCTCATCGCGCCGTGTTGTTTGTCCACGTAGATCAGGAGCAACACCGAACCGCAAGCTAGCGAGCCACCAATCGCGCGGTTCTTGAGCCAATCCACGCGGTAGATGCTGCCGACTTCGGCCAACACGAGCCGTTGGATGCGCATCGCCGTGTCGAGGCTCGTGGCCGCGAAGCTGATGACGAGCACGGCCACGATGGATGCCGCGACCGCGACAGGAATGCCGAGCGCCGCGAGGAAACTCGCCGCTCCTTCGACAAATCCGCGCAGTGCCACCGAAGCGTCGAACACACGTCCGCGGACGATCGCCTCGTCGTGAACAAACGCCCACACGTTGCCGTGAACCGCTCCAGGACCCATCAGGCCCGCGCCGACCGCCATGGTGGCGAGGATCGCGAGCGACGCTTCGCCGAGCATCGCGCCGTAGCCTATGGGCCGGGCGTCGGAGGCTCGGCCGAGCTGTTTAGCCGTCGTCCCCGAGCTGACCAATCCATGGAAACCGCTGATCGCGCCGCATGCGATCGTGACCATGAGCAGCGGAAACAGCGCGGGCAACTGATCGATCGGACCGACCGCGGGCGCTTTGAACTCGGGGTCGAGCACAAAAAAACCGACGTACAGGGCGCCGAGCCCGACCAGCAGTTGGTGGCTGTTGATGAGGTCGCGCGGTTGCAGGAGTAGCCAAACCGGCAACACGCTCGCCACGAACGCGTAGACCATCAATGCGACCAGCCAGAAGTCGAGGCTGCGCAGGAACGAGTCCTCGGCGGGCAGGTCAATCGCGCCCGTGCTGGTGGCGACGATCAGCGCGTACAGGCCAGCCAGGATCACGAGCGAGGGCACCAGCATTCCGCCGCCGCGGCGGTGACACCACCAGCCGAGGGCCACCGCAACCGCGATCTCGGCGTTCACGGGCAGGATGCTGGCGGGATACTTGACGAACAGGTTTGCGATCGAAAACGCGAAGACCGCGCCGACGAGCCAGATCAGGAAGAAAATGATCAGCAGGAAGAGCACACGCGAGCGCGGGCCGATGTAGCGCTCGGTCAAGGTGCCGACGCTTTGGCCACCGTGGCGCATCGACAGCACCAACGCTCCAAAATCGTGCGCCGCTCCCATGAAGATGACGCCGAACACGATCCACAAGAGCGCGGGCACCCAGCCCCAGATAATCGCCATCGCGGGACCGAGGATCGGCGCGGCGCCAGCGACCGACGCGAAGTGGTGGCCCCACAGCACGTCGCGAGGGGTGGGCACAAAATCGACGCCGTCCGTGTGCTGGCGCGAGGGCACCGGTTCGT
Source organism: Planctomycetota bacterium (assembly GCA_038246255.1). Taxonomy (GTDB): domain Bacteria; phylum Planctomycetota; class UBA1135; order UBA1135; genus RI-242. The sequence goes on along the minus strand of JBBRWC010000067.1, from coordinate 248 downwards.
CCGCGCGGACCCGGAGCACCGCGCGCTCCAACCAGCGTCCGTAGGTGATGTAACCCAAGCCGAGGGCGGCGAGGGCCAGACAAGCGACGAGTGCGGGACTCACGTGGATTCAGCTCGAAGCGCCCTTCTTCTGCCCGATTGCGCCGCAGGCGCGCGCACGCCGCGACGGGCTGGGGTCGCCGCTGCGGGGGTGGCTTTGGATTCAGGCAATGCGCGCACCGTCCGCGACGGGCGCCGTGGGCGCGAGG
>JBBRWC010000066.1:0-22930 GCA_038246255.1 Planctomycetota bacterium | reverse complement strand
GGCGCCTCGACTTCATCAGCAGCGAAAACAGCCGCGGTTTCCACGCACCCCAGGAGGCGGCGCGCATCCTCGGCGAATCGATCGACTTCAGCCGCCAGGCGCAGGCAATGGCGCTGCGGATGCGCGCGCCGCCCGCGCCCGACGTTTCGCAATTGCCGATCGAGCCGGTGCAGGGGGTCACGCCGTCGCCCCCAGGGTCAGGGCAATTGCCGCCTGAAGGACGGCGGTAAGAGCGCTCGCGCGGCCGCTCCAAGGCGGACCATAGGCCCGCGCTCCCGGCTGCGGGATGACACGCGACCTCAGAGCGCGGCCCCCGCGGCGACGGCTGGTCGGAACGCGGGTGAAGAACCCGGGTCAGCCCTCGGTGCGATTCAGCGCGCGTGTCGTGCGCGCGAGCGCTGCCGCCACCGATTTCGCCGCCGATGCCGCGCGTGCGTCGACCAGCGTGCCCTCGTTGTCAAAGGCTTCGTGTGCCTTCGACAGGCAGTACTGCTCCGGCACGACGTGCACCATCAGGTTGCCCAGGATGGCGCGCAGGTGGACGAGGCCACGCAGGCCTCCCAACTGGCCGGGTGATGCAGAGACGAGCGCCGCAACTTTGCCGCGGAACGCCTTCAGGGCGGGCTCGTCCTTGGATTCCGTGCGGCTCGCCCAGTCGATCGCATTCTTCAGCGCGGCGCTGACCGAGCTGTTGTATTCGGGCGACGCGATCAAGAACGCCGGATGCGACACCATCAGCGCCTTGAAGCGACGCGCGTGCTCGGGTATCCCTTCGCGCGACTCAAGGTCCTCGCCGAAGATCGGCATCGGGTAGTCCGCGAGGTCGACGATGCGGACCGCGGCACCGTTTTCCTCGGCGCCCGTCGCGGCGACACGCAGGAGCTTTTTGTTGAAAGAGTCGCGACGCAGACTGCCCGCGAAGGCGAGGATTTCGAGCTGTGCCATGGGACGCGAAGGGAGCCGGGAGTGCGGAACGGCGTCGGTTCAGCACCCGCGCTCGGCGGGAGACTAACCCCTTCGACGCGCTCCACGGGCACACTTCACGGAACTGCTTTACGGCCGGTCGCGCGGAGCCCCGTCGCCTCTATCGCGCTCGCGGCCGGGCTCCGAAGATTCCGAGCCCTCCCTGCGAACTGTCGACGGATGCTTTTGGTCGGAGCGCGGTGCCGGACTACCCCCTTCGCCGACCCACCGATTGAGCGGGTCGTCGACCGGATCGCCCTCCGTGCGTGTCGTGGATGGATCGCGCCGGTTGACGTTTTCTTGATCGGCCGGCGGATCGTTGACCGGGCCTTTCCAACCCCGGGCGGAGCCTTTGGCGGCGCCGGGTTCGATCGGTCGGTTCGGGTCGGGACGCTCGTCGGGTGCGGGTCTCTGCATGGGGATAACCTTAGGTTTTAGGAGCCGTCGAACGCCGCGCGCGGACCCTGTAAGAATACGAGCTGGGGCTAACTCTTGCTGGCGTCGCGCGTCCTCCCGTCCAGCGCTCGGATGCGACTGGGTGCGGGTGCGCGCGAATCGTGCCGGCAAGGGGTCAGCCCCAGCGGTCCATCCGAATCGGGTTACCGATCAGTGGGAGCGACCGCCACCCGGGCTGCCGCCTTTCTGCTGGCCGCCCTGGTTGGGCTGACCGGCTTGACCACCCTTGTTGGGTTGGCCGGCTTGGGCGCCACGGGCACCGCCCGCCGCGTCCTTCGACGTCGGAGAGTCGGTGGAGCCCGGAGCTCCGGTGCGAAGACCGGGGCGGTTCGGGTCGGAGTGCTCGCCCTCGTCGCCCTCGGAAGGCTTGGCGTCCCCTTGCTTCTGACCCGCCTTACCGGCTTGGTCACCGGGGCGCTGGCCTTGCATGCCTTGGCCCTGGTTTTTCGGGGACTCGGAGGGGTTTTTGCCGCCCGGTTGTTGCTGTGCCATGGATTCTGTCTCCTGCTTGGGTTGTTCGTTGTGAGACTCGCTTGCGCGATCTGTCCAATGACAAGCAAGCCCCGTGCCGCGACGCGCTCTCTGCGGTGGATCCGCAATATGGTCGCCGGTGCCGACCCCCACTGCGACTGACGCGCGGTGCGAGCGCAGCTTCGAGGCGGCGTTGCAGCGTTTGCAGCTTCCGGCCAACGGATTGCAGAATGCTCCGCTCGCGTCCAGCAGCACCGCGCCGCGACCCGCGAAAACATGCTTTCGACGTCGCCCCTTCGCAACGCATCGGCCGTCGTGACGAACTTGCACCCGCGCTACGCGGGCGTTTCCGCCACGGTGCGTGCACTCGTGCCGCTCCAGCAGGAACGCCAACCGACGGCGGTGCTCGATTGGGGCAAGTTAGAGCTCTCCGGCACGATCGGACTGCGTGACCTCCTGCGTTTTGGGTGGGCGCCACCCGCTGGACAAACCCACCGCATCTGGCACGCGCGCCGCGCCGGTGAATTGCTTCTCGGCCTCGTACTGCGCGCCATTGGGCAACCCTGGCGCTTCGTCTACACCTCGCCTTCGCCGCGCCGCCACGGCGCGTGGTGGCGCGCGATCGTCAACCGCGCGGACGCCGTCATCGCAGTTACGGAGCGCGCCGCATCGTTCCTCGATTCGCATACCGCGGTCATCCCCCACGGTGTCGACACGCGCGTGTTCACACCCCCCGCATGCAAACGCGCGGCGTGGCGCGCGAGCGGCCTGCCGGGCAGTTACGGCATCGGACTCTTCGGGCGCATCCGCAAGGCAAAGGGAACCGACCTTTTTGTCGATGCGATGTGCTCCGTCCTGCCGCGGCATCCCGAGTTCACCGCGGTGATGACGGGACTGTGCAAGCCGCGCGACCGCGCGTTCAAGTTGGAGCTGGAAGAGCGCATCGCCGCCGCGGGACTGCGCGATCGGTGTGTGTTCCTGGGCGACCTCAACGGCGCGGCAATCCGCACGTGGTACCAGCGTGTGTCCCTGTGTGCCGCTCCCGCGCGCTCCGAGGGTTTCGGGCTGACACCGCTCGAGGCGATGGCGAGTGGGGCAGCCGCAGTGACGTCTCGCGAGGGTTTTTTCCCTGCGCTCATCGTCCCGGGGGTCAATGGCTCGATCGTGGACACCGGCGACGCCCAAGCCCTCGGCCGCGCCGTCGAAGAACTGATCCGCGATCCCGAGGCGTTGCTCGCCCTCGGCGCGCGGGCGCGGGCGGATGTCGTGGCGAACCACTCCATCGAGGTGGAAGTCGCCCGCATCCTCGAGGTGTACGCAGGGTTAGGTGTGGCGCCGGCGGCGAGGGCGCCCGGTTTGGAGCGGACGCGGCCGAATCGATAGGCTCCTGCGCCGGATCGTTCTGCCGAACCGTGTGCCCCCCCGGCCCGCGGCCGGCTTGCCCCCTCGACCTGCTGCCGACACGCCCGTGACCCTGAATCGAGTCGAGATCGTCGAGCGCCGCCTCGACGCGTATCTCGAGGGCGCGGTGCCCTCGTCGGAATCCCTGCCGCCCGATGCGCCGCTTTCGCGCAGCGGCACGCTCACGGTGCGGCGGGCGCTGGCGCTGTTCGAGGACCAGGTGCTCTCGCGTGCGCTCGATGTCACCGCGCGCGAACTGAAGCGACTGAACCAGGGCTTTTACACGATTTCGAGCGCAGGCCATGAGCAAAACGCGGTCGCCGGTGCGCTCGTTCGAACGAGCGATCCGTGTTTCCTGCACTATCGCTCCGGCGCACTGATGATGAGTCGCCTGCGCCAGCAGCCCGGTTCGACGCCGGTGTTCGACACGCTGCTCGGGCTCGTCGCAGCGTCCGACGATCCAACGAGCGGCGGTCGTCACAAAGTGTGGGGCAGCCGTGCCACATGGGTCCCGCCACAGACAAGCACCATTGCAAGCCACGTGCCCAAGGCGGTGGGCACCGCGTTCGCACTTTCGCGCGCGCGCCGCATCGGGTTGCCAACGGCGTTGCCGTCCGACACGATCGTGGTCTGTAGCTTCGGCGATGCGTCCGCCAACCACGCGACCGCACTCGCAGGCATCAACGCCGCGCGCTACTCCGCGCGCAAGGGCACACCCACGCCGGTGTTGTTCCTGTGCGAAGACAACGGGATCGGCATTTCGGTGGAAACACCACGCGGCTGGATCCAGGACGCATACGGCACGCAGCGGCATCTGCATTTTTTCGACGCGCGCGGGGAGCTCGACGAAATCTGGGAGACCGTCCGGCTCGCGGTGATGACGTGTCGAACTGCGCACGCGCCGGTGTTCCTGCGCCTCGAAACCGTGCGCTTGTGGGGCCATGCGGGAACCGATGTCGAAACGGGATACCGCTCGATTGAAGTCATCGAAGCGATCGAAGCTCGGGATCCGATCCTGCAAAACGCCCGCTTCCTCGTGGAGCGCGGCGCTGCGCATCCCGCTACGTTGCGCACGCTCGTTCAAACCGCCCGTGACCGTGTCCAGGCAGCGGCGCGCGAGGTCGTGTGCCGCCCGAAGTTGACGGATCGCGCCACGATCATGGCTCCACTCGCGCCCCACGACAAAGATGCGGTTCGGCGCGACGCGGTGCGTGTCGCCGACCCCGAGGCGCGGCAGCTCGCATTGGGCGGCCACTTGCCCGAAAACCAGAAGAAGCGCACGCTTGCGGCCCAACTCAACGCCGCGCTCGCCGATGCGCTGATCGCGCGTCCGAACACGCTGCTGTTCGGCGAGGACGTGGGCAAAAAGGGGGGTGTGTACGGCCTGACGATGGGGCTCGCGAAGCGCTTTGGTGCGGCGCGCGTCTTCGACACACTCCTCGACGAAACGACGATCCTGGGTGTTGCACAGGGTGCGGGGCATCTTGGGTTGTTGCCGATTCCCGAGATCCAGTACCTCGCATACATCCACAACGCGCTCGACCAGTTGCGAGGCGAAGCGTGCTCGCTCGCGTTTTTCTCGAACGGGCAGTTCACGAACCCGATGGTCGTGCGCATCGCGGGCCTCGCGTATCAGAGGGGATTTGGCGGGCACTTCCACAACGACGACTCGATTGGAGCGCTGCGCGACATTCCGGGCCTTGCCCTGTGCGTGGGTTCGCGGCCGGATCGCGCGGTGAAGTTGCTGCGCGCCGCTCTCGCGATGGCTCAGGTGCATGGACGCGTGGTTGCGTTCCTCGAGCCCATTGCGCTCTACCACGAGCGCGACCTGTTCGAAGCCGGGGACAACGGCTGGTTGTCGGAGTATCCGCCGCACGACGAGGTGCTGATGCCCGGCGACGTTTGTATCGACGGCGCGGCTGCGCAGGACATCCTGATCGTTTCCTACGCGAATGGTTTGCGGCTCAGTTTGCGCGCGGCGCGGCGATTGGAGCAGGAAATCGGTGTGCGCGCCCGCGTGCTCGATCTGTGCTGGCTCAATCCGCTGCCGTTCGACGCCATCGCGCAGCACGCCGCCGAATGCGGGCGTGTGCTCGTCGTCGACGAGTGCCGCGCGACCGCGGGCGGTGTCGCCGACGCGATCGTCGCGCAGCTCGCCGAGCATGGGCCGCGGGGAATCGAGATCGCGACCGTGCGCGCGGCGGACAGTTATGTGCCGCTTGGACCTGCGGCGGATCTTGTGCTCGTGCAGGAAGTTCAGATCTTGGCTGCCGCGCGGCGCCTCGTCGAGAACTCGGCCTTTGGAGCGCGGCGATGAACAGGATCGCGATCGTCTGCCCGGGGCGCGGTTCGTACACCGAAAAGAGCCTGAATTCACTGCCTGTGGACCATCCGTGGGTGCGCCGCGCCGACGAGATCCGCGCGGACCTCGACCTGCCCGCCATCGCCGAACTGGACCGCGCGGAGCGGTTCCGCGCCGCGGACCATTTGCGGCCCGCCAATGCCGCGGCGTTGATCTATTTGGTGTCGATGCTCGATGCCACGGTCGCCGCCGCGGGCCACCGGGTGGTTGCGGTCGCGGGCAATTCGATGGGCTGGTACACGGCGCTCGCCGTCGCGGGGGCGCTCTCCTTCGAGGACGGCTTTCGCCTCGTGCAAGAGATGGCGCTCATCCAGGAGCGCCACGGGGACGGCGGACAGGTGCTGTACCCCCTCGTCGACGAGGACTGGCGCGCCGATCCCGTACGCATCGCGGCCGTCGAGGCCGCGCTCGCGTCGTCACAGGGCGATGCGCTGCATTCGATCCATTTGGGTGGGTACGCGGTGCTCGCAGGAACCCCAAAGGGTGTTGCGCACCTTCTCAAGGAACTGCCCCAGCAGCGCTTGGGGGGCACGGTCTATCCATTCCGCCTGCTGCGGCACGGGCCGTACCACACACCGTGGCTAGCCGCGGTCACGGACGAAGCGCGCGAACGGCTCGCCGGATTGGAGTTCCAGCGGCCCCTCGCGACACTGATCGACGGGCGCGGGCGACAGCACAGCCCGTGGTCGGGCGACGTGGACACGCTGCGCGATTACACCTTCGGGCCCCAGGTGACCGAGCCCTACGACTTGAGTGCGAGCCTGCGTGTGCTGCTGCGCGAATACGCCCCCGATAGGATCCTGCTGCCGGGCCCGGGCAACACCCTCGGGGGGGTGCTGGGCCAAGTCCTGATCCAGGAGGGCTGGAGCGGGATCCGCGACAAGGCAGCGTTCCAAGCGGCGCAAGCGGCGCCCGAGGCCTTGGTGGTTTCGCTGCGGCGTTGAACGGTTCGCTATGGACCAACTCCCGCTCCTGATCGCACTGCTTGCGGCCCTCGCGGGGGCGAGCCTGCTTGCGCCGCGGATCCGCGTGCCGCAGCCGGTGCTGCTCGCGCTGACGGGCGCCGCCGTGTCGTTCGCACCCGGCGTGCCGCGGGAACCCCTCGATCCCGCGCTGATCCTCGCGTTTTTCCTGCCGCCCCTGCTCTACGCGGACGCATTCCAAACATCCTGGAGCGATTTCCGCCGCTGGCTGAGGCCGATTCTGATGCTCGCCATCGGCCTCGTGGGGCTGACGGTCCTGACGGTCGGTCTTGCCGCGCGCTGGCTGCTTCCCGATTTGCCCTGGGCGGCCTGTTTCCTCCTCGGTGCGATCGTTTCGCCGACGGACACAGTCGCTGTGCAGGCCGTGCTGTCGCGCCTGCGCGTTCCGCGGCGTGTGACGGCGATCCTCGGCGGAGAGAGCCTCGTCAACGACGCCACGGGCCTCGTGGGTGTCCAATTGTGCATCGCCGTCCTGCTCCACGGCGCTTTCGAATGGAGCAACGTGGCGTTTGATTTTGGCTACGTAGCCGGGGGCGGCGTGGCGGTGGGCCTCGCCGTGGGAGCCCTTTTTGCCGCCGCCAACCGGTGGGTCAAGGAGCGCAGCGTCCTGCTCGTGCTCTCGCTGCTCGCGCCATACATCGCGATGCACACGTCGTTCGCGCTGGGGTTATCGGGAGTGCTCGCGGTCGTGGTCGCGGGTTTTGTCGTCGCCTGGCGCATCCACATGGTGCCGCCCAACGCGCGCGTCGAGCTCTACGGCACCTGGGAAATGCTTGTGTTCGTGCTGAACGGGCTGTGCTTTTTGTACGTGGGTCTGGAGGCGCCGCGCATCCTGTTCGATTCGCGCATGTTCGAGGTGCGCGAGCTCATCGTGGCCGGGCTCGCGATCAGCGCGGTCGTGGTGTTGACTCGCATCGTGTGGATCATCCCCGCCGCCTACGTGCCCCTGTGGTTTTCGCGCACGCTCCGCGAGCGCGAAGGCGGGTACCCGCCGCCCAAGGGCGTTGCGCTCGCGTCCTGGTGCGGCGTGCGCGGCGCCGTCTCCCTCGCCGCCGCGCTCGCGGTGCCGACGATTTTGCCGTCGGGCGACGAATTCCCCGGGCGCACGGCGATCGTTGCGTGCACCCTCGTCGTGATCTTCGTCACGCTCATTTGCCAGGGCATGACGCTCTCGCCCCTCGTACGCATGCTCGGTCTGCGCGAAGACGCGGACGGCGAGCGGGAAGTACGCGCGGCACGTGAGCAGTTGTTGCGGGCCGGCATCGCGCGGTTGGACGATTTTTGCAGCGCGACGAGCTGCCCCATTGCGGTGCACCACTTCCGCGCAAGCATGGCCGACGAGCTCTCCTCCCTGCGCGAGCTCGATGAGCAGGAACGCACCTTCGCGCGGACGCGACTGGCCGTTTCTGACACGGTGCACCGGGAGGTGCTCGTGGCCCAATCCCGCGAACTCCTGAGCCTGCGCGACCGGGGCACAATCAACGACCAAACGTACGTCAGTCTGTTGCTCGAGCTCGATCGGCGCCAGGTCGTGGCACACCACCATTGATTGCAGGGTGGGTCGCCGCACTTGACCGTTGTGCGCCGGCGCGCTGGAGTGCGCGCATGAACCGCGCCTTTGCTCGACCGCTTGCCCTTGGATCGCTCCTGTGGCTCGCAGCGTGCGTGGGGGCGGGCGCCCGCGAGCTCGACGGCGACGGGGTGTTGCCCTCCGACGACCGCCTTCCCGTCGCGGCTCCGCCCGGACTTGTCGTCGAAATGCAGCGGCCGGACGTGCTCGCGGGGCCACGACTGCGCACGGTGTTCCTGGCGCGTGCCGTGGACGGCGGCGCTCCTATCCAACGCCTCATCGTCGAGGTGTGGGCCGACGACGACGGGGACGGCGCCCGGGGCGCGATCGAAGCGTGGACGCGTGTCGACGTCCACGAGCCCGCGGGGCGCGATTGGCTCGCCGCCCATGTTCAAGCTTGGTTTTCCCCTGGCGCGAGCCTGAGGTACGCTGTCGAAGTCCAGGGCGGCGGGTCCACGCGGATTGCGGCATCCGGCGCATTCCAGCGTTGAACGGGTCGGCCCGCCGATGGAACGGTTCGCGGGCCGGTGCGACACACCCCCCTCGCGCGTTTGGCGAACTTGGGGGAGACTTTCGACGTCTCTTCTTGGACGGCTCTGAAGCCCCGGGCCGGCAAGACCCAACGCCCCCATCGCGGGTAGGAACTCATACGCGTGTCAGTGTCCCCCCTCCGCGGCGTCCTCGTCGGCGCCGGAACCCTCTTCATCTTCACCCCCGCGGCCAGCGCCCAGTTCAACCAGCAGTGGGTGCGCTTCCAAAAAGACCCGGCGGGTCTGGTCACCCAGACCCCGCTGACCGACAACACGACCGAGACCGACGTCGCCTGGGGCGACCTCGACAAGGACGGTTGGATCGACATGGCGGTCGCGCGCAAGGAGCACTTCACGTCCCAGGGCAAGCGCCCGAACGTGCTCTTGATGAATGAAAACGGCGTCCTGACCGACCGCAGTGCGTTGTATGCGTCGGCGACGTTGGGCACCCCAATCGCGGACCAAGGTTTCCTCACGCCGACCAACGACCGCGACGTGGTCGTGGCGGACCTGGACAACGACGGCTGGCTGGATGTCGTGACCGCGACGACGCGCTCGGACGGTGATCCCAAGCACATCGGCCACCCCCGTGTGTATATGAACCTCGGCGAGGACCTGGCGGGCAACTGGCTCGGTCTGCGTTTCGAGAACGCGCGCTTCCCCCAGTTCTTCAATTTCCAAAACGGCACGCCGCACAACCCGTCGTTCTGCTCGGTCGACGCCGGCGACGTCACGAATGACGGCTTCGCGGACCTCTACTTCGGCGACTACGGCGGCTTCACGGCCGACCTCGACGACCGCCTCTGCATCAACAACAGCACGGGCTTCTTCGCGGACCAGTCCCAGGCGCGGATGACCTTCCAGATGCTCGAAAGCGCCTTCGGTGCCGCGGTCAAGATCCGCGACATGAACGGCGACGGGCTGAAGGACGTCGTCAAGCAGACGGCCCTGTTTGCGCCCCAGTACGTGTCTATCACCTACAACCGCCCGACCGCGCCCGGCAATTTCCAGATCTTCCACGACTTCCACGTCGGTTTTGCGCCGTACCACATCGACGTGGGCGAGCTGAACAACGACGGTCGCCTGGACATGATCTTCAGCGACGACGGTCAAGACCGCTTCCGCCTCAACACGGGCAACGACCCGTTCGGCCGCGCGATTTGGGGCCCTGCGAAGACCTATCAGTTCCTCGCCGGCGGTGACCAGGGCTTCGCCAGCAACAACCTCGTCGCCGACCTGAACATGGACGGTTGGAACGATGTGCTGATCTGCAACGTCGACGTTGACATCAACAACTACGGCGGCCGGTTGAACATCTACGCGAACCTGGGAACGGTTCCGGGCGCGGACATCGAAATGCGCGAGCAGCGCGAGTTCAACAACGACTCCGGCTGGATTGGCGTCGTTGGCATGACCGCCGCGGACATGCGTGACTGCCACGACGTCGCGGTGTTCGACAGCGACAACGATGGTGACAACGACATCTTCCTCACCCGCCGGGAAGGCAACGAAGTGTGGGTCAACCAGACCAACCCGACGTTCTGCCAGACGAACCTCGGCTTCGGCGGTCCCGGCACCGCGACGCTCAGTGTATGCGGCCAACCCCTGTGGTTTGGCAACACGTCGTTGCTCACAGTCCTATCGAACGTCCCGAGCACACCTGTGTTCCTCGCGATCGGAACGGACCAAGGTGCGCTGCCGATCTTCGGCGGCACGATCGTCACGGACCCGTTCCTGCTGCTGGTCAGCGGGCTGTTCACCGACGGCGCAGGTCGCATGCGCATTCCGATCACGTCTAAGGGCACGGCGCCTGACCTCGTCATCCAAGGCCTCGTCTTAGACCCGGCGCAATCGGAAGCGCTGGCGCTGACGAACGGTGTGCGTGTGAAGTTCAACTGAACCCGGAGCCACGTCGGCACGCGCGCCAGAAGCGCAGATCGCGCGCCGCGTGTGTCCGTCCGCGAAACCCCGGGCCCGGTGTGCTGTAGAGCACGCCGGGCCCTTCGCTTCAAGGCCGGGCGCATCGCGGGAATGCCCCCAGGAACCCGTTCGACGCCCCAGGCGTCCAAGGGTGTTCGATTTCGCCGTCCCCCCCCTCAGCACCCCCCATGCTCACGACCCTTTGCGGATTCCTTCTGGCAGCCGCCCAAAGCCCCGCACCGCTCGCCTTCCCGCTCCGCGCGCTTGCGCCTGAAGACGGGGTTGCAGGCACCGCGTTGCGCCTCGATGGGGACGCCGTTGCGCGGCTCGAGCGGAGCTCGAAGGCGCGCCTTCTCGCGCCGAATGTCGACGGGCTTGCGGGGGCGGTGCTCGAGTTGGAGCGGGTCCCGAGCCCCGCGCGCGGCGAGCTGTTCATCGACGGAGTGTCGGCGGGCGCGCTGGGAGCCGGGCTCGAACTGAGCCTGTGGCAGGGAATGGTCTTGGGCGAGCCCGACTCGCATGTGTTCCTCGGGTTTTCGAACGCCGGGTCGCGCGGATGGATCCGCCGCGGCGCAGCGGTTTCGCACTTGTTGGCCGAGCCGGGGCCCGCGGGGCGCTGGGACCATGCTCGGCTCGTGGACGAGCGCGACCTCGCCCCGCCTACCGCGTTCGCGTGCGGCACCGGCGCACTGCCCCAGCCGCGCTACGACCCGGCGCGTCCACCGTCGGGCGCAGGCGGGACGTCCGCCGCCCTGGCTTCCATGGCGCTCTACCGCTGCCGCATCGCAGTCGAAACGGACTTCCAGTACTTCCAGCTCTTCGGCAACCTCGCCGCGGCAGAAAGTTATGCGCTCACGCTGTTCGCCGCGGTCGGCGCCACCTACCGCGCGGAGGTGGGCGTCGTGATCGAGTTGCCGTACCTCGGCCTCTACTCAAGCCCCGCGGACCCGTGGGTCGCGCAGGACCAAGGCGGGGGCGCGGGGGATCTTTTGGGCGAGTTCCGCGACAAGTGGCAAAATGGCGCGCCGGTGCCCGGCGACCTCAACCACTTCCTGTCAGGTGCTGGCCTGGGCGGTGGGGTTGCATGGCTAGACGTCCTGTGCTCGCCCTATTGGGGCTTCGGCGTGAGCGGCAACTTGGGCGCGAACACACCCTTCCCGGTCACCCAGGGCCCGCTCAACTGGGACTACTTCGTCGTCGCACACGAGCTTGGCCACAACTTCGCGTCGCCCCACACCCACGACTACTGCCCGCCCCTCGACCAATGCGCGCCGAACGGTTATTGGGGTGGCTGCCAAACCCAAAGTGTGTGCCAACCCGGCACGCTGATGAGCTACTGCCACCTGTGCCCGAGCGGCATCGCGAACGTGGCGCCCGCGTTCCACCCGGTCGTTCGCCAGCGTATTCGCGATGCGGTGCTCGCAAGCTGCCTGTTGCCGTTCGGGGAGCTGAAGGTCGCAAACCTCGGGCAAGGTTACAGCGCGGGCGTGCTGCCCCTGATTCTGGGCGCCGCATTGGACCTCGCCGACCGGTCGCTGGAGTTCCTCTTCGCGGGTGCGCCCGCCCCCACGACGGGTGTGCTCGTGCTCGGCGCGACATCGAGCCCAATCCCGCTCGCCGGCGGAACGTTGGTGCCCGCGCCTGACCTGCTCGTCGGTGTGGCCACTCCGGTCGTCACTGGCGCATTTGGCCCGTACGGCGTCGGCAACGGTTTCCCGACGGGTGTGGAGCTGTTTGCCCAGGCGTGGCTTGTTGATGTCACCGCTCCGGGGTTCCTGCGCGCCAGCAACGCGTTGCGGCTCGACATCATCGTGCCCTCCGCGCCCGCGCCCCTCGTGTGGATCCCGCACCCCGCCAATGGCCTTGAGTACGCCCTCACGCCGCCGGGCACTTGGTTTGCGTGTGAGAAGGTTGCGGCGACCCACGGCGCGGTGCTCGCGGCCCTCGATTCCAATGGGATCCAAGCCTGGGCCCAGTTCACGTTCGTGACGAGCGGGCTCGCCGGCGGCTCGCTGCACATCGGCTACACCGATCGCTATTCGGAAGGCACGTTCCAATGGGTGTCGGGTGCGAGCGGCACCTACACCAACTGGGCGACCGGCGAGCCCAACGATTGGGGTGGCACCGAGGACTTTGCCCAGTGGCCGTTCAACGGGAACCAGTGGAACGACGCGTCGGGTTACGAGGCGCTGCGCGGGCTCGTCCAGCGCCCGCAGTGACGGTGCCTGCGCGCACGTGCTCAAAGATGCGGATCAGCCCGCCGCGCTGCCCAACGGTGGCGCGGTGTCAGGCTCTTTGAGGGTGTCGAGTCCCCGGCCCTCGAGCAGCGCCCGCGCGTCGCGCAGTGCGTCGTGGGCACCCGCGAGCACGAGAAGGTCGCCGCCGGCGAGCAGCAACGAGGCTTCGGGAGCGCGCAAAACCTCGCCGTCCCGCAGCGCCGAGAGCACGAGCGCCCCCGTGCGGCCCTGGAGGTCGAGTTCGCCGAGCCGGCGTCCGCACACCGGCGAATCCGCGGGCACATAAACCTCGTCCACTCCCGTGCGCGCGAGCACCTCGCGCAAGGTCTCCAGGGAATCGCCACTGGTATCGCCGCCGCGCAGCAGTTGGTAACCCTCGCGGCGGATCAGCTCGCTCTCGACGAGGATGTTGCCGCGGGGCACACCGAGGCGCTCCAACACGCGGATGAAGATCGCAACCGACGTTTCGAACTCCTCCGGGACGACCTGATCCGCTCCCATGCGGCGCAGTTCCGCGACGTCCGACATGAAGCGCGTGCGCACGATGATGTGGATGTGCGGTGCCATGCCCCGCGCGAGGTTCAACGCGCGCCGCGTCGCGGCTTGGTCGGGGATCGCGAGCACCAGCACCCGCGCTGTCGGCACGCCCAAACGCTCCAGCGCATCGGGCCGATTGGCATCGCCGAATAGGATCGGGATGCCGTGCTTGGCGGCGCTTTTCACCGTCTGGGCGTTGAGTTCCAGCACGCAAAACGGCACACCGGTTGCGCGCAGGACGCGCGCCAGGTGCCGGCCGGTCGGACCGTACCCCACGATGACGACCTGCGGCGGGCGCTCGCCGTCCGTCAGGACGCCCTCGCGGTCCTTGCGTAGGGATTTGAATCCGAGCGCGTCGACGAGTCGCGGCAGGCCTTGCACGACGAAGGGCGTGAGCAGAAGCGATAGGACAGCGATGTTCAGGAAGAGCTGAAGGTCCGCGCCGGTCAACACGCCGGCTTTTTCCGCCTCGCGCGCGATCACGAACGAAAACTCGCCCGCCTGAAAAAGGCCAAATGCCACGAGCAACGCAACACGCGTCGATCCTGTCAACCACGCCATCAGCGGGTAGAGCACGCCCGCTTTGACGACAATCAAGAGGCCGATGCCGCCCAACACCCATTCCGGGCGCTCCAGGGTTGTGCGTGTGTCGACGAGCATCCCGATCGAGAGGAAAAATAGCGCGCTGAACACGTCGCGGAACGGAAGAATCTCGCTGACGGTCTGGTTGGAATACTCCGACTCCGAAATGAAGAGGCCGGCGACAAATGCACCGAGCGCCAGGGACAAACCCATGCTCGACGTCGCGAGCGCCGCACCGAGGGCCACGAGGACGATGAACAGGACAAACAGCTCGCGCCCGCCGACGCGCACGACGAGCTGAGCAAGGCGCGGAAAGCCGTAGCGCGCGAACACCAGCACCACCGCGACCCCACCCACCGCCTGGATGATCGCGAGAACAAAACCCTCGCCCTCGGCCGCTCGGCTGCCAAGAACCCAGGGCAGGGCCAGCATGATCGGGATCACGCACAGGTCCTGGAAAAGCAAGATGCCGAGCGAAATTTGGCCGTGGCGCGTGTTGGTTTGGCGCGTGTCTGCGAGGGAGCGCAGCACGAACGCGGTGGCGGAAGTCACGGCGAGGAACCCCACCAGCAACGCGAAGCTCCACGAGGCTCCGAAGGCGAGCGCTACCGCGGCGACCGCGGCAATCGTGCCCACCACTTGGCCGAGCCCGCCGATCGTCAGCTCGCGCCGCATCGCAAATAGCTTCGGCACCGAAAACTCGAGGCCGATCGTGAAGAGCAGCAGCACGACACCCAGTTCCGCGAGAGTGCTGACTTGCTCGACGTTGGCTACGCCGCCGAATCCGTACGGACCGAGCAGCATGCCGATCACGAGGAAACCCGCGAGGGACGGCAGGCGCAGGCTGCGGAACAGCAGCACACCGGGCACCGCGACCGCGAGGAGGAGAACGAGATCCGGCAGGAGCGGGATCGCCGACGCTGCGTCGAGGGGCATGCACACCATCTTGGGAGCCGCGGGCCACGGCGCCTAACGGGATCCTTGCGGCGTGTCGCGGTTCATCCCGTCCGCCGCGCTCCTGAGCAGTGGCTGCGCCGCGCGCCGTGCGAGTTTAGGGCCCCGGTCCAGTTTCAGCGCGCAGCCACTTCGATGCGCGCGTCGTTGAAACAGGCGCCGCCGCCCAGGTCGGCAAGATGGTCGGGCGCGAGCGCATTGGCCGTGCGGCCGTTCGCCGTGTGCTTTGCCCACAGCCCCTTCGGCATGTATGCGACACCGCGACGAAGGTCGGCGTCGACGTGCAGCCGAGCGTGGACCTCGCCCAAGGTGTTCCACACGCGTACGGCTTGTCCATCGACGAGGCCGCGGGCCGCGGCATCGTCGGGATGCAACGCCAGCGGGACGTCGCCGTCGAAGAGCTGTCCAAAGGTGCTGCTCGTCGTCCGGGCGATGGCGGGCGAAATCAGTGCGAGCGGACCACCCGGCGTCGGCGGCTCCGCGATCCAGCTCCAGGCACCCGCGGCGATGGCATGGAACGCCGCGGGGTCAAGGTCGATCCGCCGGTCGGGGGTCGCGGGGAAAAAGTCGACGAAGGGCACGGGCGTGAAACCGCAGTCGGGCGCGACCATTCCCGTGCGCTCGAGCTCCTGTAGGCGCGCGGGTCGGAGGCGCAAAACACGTTCGACGAAGTCGCGCTCGTCCACGGCATCGTCCGGGCGCAATAGATCCAAACGCCGCGCGAGTTCCAAAAACACTGAGTGGTTGGAGCGCGCTTCGCCCACCGGTGGTATAGCGGGCTCGTGGTGGACGAGCGCGAACGCGCCGTAACTGCGGTGGAGCTCGCGGTGCTCGAGGAAGGTCGTGGCCGGAAGCACGACGTCCGCATAACGCGCGGTGTCGGTCATCACCGCATCGTGCACGACCGTGAAAAGGTCCTCGCGCAGCAACCCCGCGCGGATGCGTTCCTGGTTCGGAAACGTCGCGAGCGGATTCGCGTTGTAAACGTGGAGTGCGCGGATCGGCGTGCCTTCAGGCTCGGTCAGCGCCGCGCCCAAGCGCGCGAGGTTCACACTCCGCACTTTACCAACGGGTTCATCGCACGCAGATGCAAGCTGCCCGCGCCAAGCGCCCGAACCCGCGCTCATCGCAAAGCCGGCGCCGCGCGTGCCAAAGTGCCCCGCAACCGCGGGCAACGCGATCACCGCGGCGGTTCCCATGCCGCCCGAGCGGCTGCGCTCCACACCCCATCCACAGCGCAGCGCCGCCGGACGGATCGTGCTAAAGAGCTCCGCAAATTGCTCGATGTCGCGGGCGGCAACGCCTGACGCGGTGGCAGCGCGCGCGAGCGGCCAACGGGCAGCGGCGTCACGGAACGCGTCGACACCCCGCGCGTGTTGGGCGAGGAACTCAAGATCCGCCAAAGCGCGCTCGAACAACAGATTCGCGATGCCGAGCGCAAGCGGCAGGTCCGCTCCCGGTTGTGGTGCAAGGTGCAAATCCGCGCGCCGCGCGAAGGGTGTAGCCCGCGGGTCGACGACGATCAGGCGCGCACCGTTGTCGAGCGCGCGCTCGATGAATGGCACGGTGTGGATGCTGGTCGCGTGCGGATTGACGCCCCACAGCACGATGAGTCGGCTGTGCACGAGGTCGGGCATCGCAAACCCCGCCATTCGACCGTAAAGCGCTTCCTGGGCGGCACCGGAGGGGGCCGCACACAGGGTACGCTCCGCCTGCGCCGCACCAAAACGTCGCAGGAAGAGCGCATCGGCGGCGTCCTGGGTCAAAAGGCCGTTGGAGCCGCCGTAACACACCGGCAGGAGCGCGTCGGGGCCGTGGTCCCGCGCGATCTGGCGGTAGCGCCCCGCCACGCGGTCCAGCGCGCGATCCCAGCTCACCGGCTCGAACCGCCCTTCGCCCTTTTGACCCACCCGCACGAGGGGCGTGCGGACCCGGTGCTCGCCGTGCACGTGCCGCGCGATGCGCCGCACCTTGCCGCAGATGAAGCCCTGCTGGAGCGGGTGCAGCGCGCCGTCGCGGGCGCTGTCCACCCGCACCACCTTGCCGTCCTCGACCGTGACGTCGAGCACGCAGGTGTCCGGGCAATCCAGGGGGCAGGCGACACGTTTGTTTTCGACCATGGGGTTGCCGGCTAATCCCCGATGTTACCTCGCGCAGCATCCTACGCAGCGCTGCGCCTAAAGGGGGCGCCGGACGCGATCGGTATGCCGACGGCCAAAACACCCGCCCTGACCCCTGCAGCGGGCGCCAGGAAGGGCCTATGCTGCCCTTCTAGGAGCCACCCCATGAAAGCTGAAATCTACACCTGGTCCTCGTGCCCGTTCTGCATCCGCGCCAAGGCGCTCCTCGACCGACGCGGTGTCGAATACACCGAGCACGTCATGGACGACAAGGACATGGAGCTGAACGCGCTCAAGCGCAAGTACAACCACCGCACCGTCCCGATCGTGCTGATCGACGGCAACTTCATCGGCGGCGCCAGCGACCTCGAAGCGCTGGACACGCGGGGCGAGCTGCGTTGAACCGCGCACTCGCGCCCAAGCGGCGTTCAAACAGGTATCCTGGCCGCTGACCGGTACGCGTACGGAGGGGGACTTCTATGCCGCGGGAAAAACAGTTCGACGTCGCCGCGGCCCTGTGCGCTGCGATGGAGACGTTTTGGGCCCACGGCTTCGAACACACGTCGATGGAGCAGTTGCTCGCCCGCATGGGGATCCAACGCGGAAGCTTCTACGACACGTTCGGCAGCAAGCGGGAGGTGCTCCTCGCGGCGCTCGCGAACTACGATGTGTCGGTCCGCCGCGCAGCGCTGGTCAACGCCGCGGCCGGCAAACCGCCGGTCGAAGGGATCCTCGCGGTGTTTCGGGCCCTGCTCGATGGGCCGACGGGTGCAACGGCGGACAACGGCTGCTTGCTCGTCAACTGCGGCCTCGAACTCGCAGCCCGCGATGAGGCGGTCGCCGCGATCGTGCGGGCCGGGCTCGAAGACACTCGGAGTTTCTTCGAGGCGCTAGTCGAGGCCGGTCAGCGGGACGGCTCGATTCGCGCGCACCCACCCGCTCCCCTGATGGCCTCGATCCTCGGCAACCAACTGGTTGCGTTGATGGTGCACGTGCGCACCAAAGCGGGACACACGGAGCAGCGAAGCGTGTTGGCTGGCGTCGCGCACCTCTTAGGCCGCGTGGGCTGATCCGCCGGGGAGACCCCGGGGGGACGCGGCGTCGATCGAGCAAACCGTCGCTCGACGCCGCGCCTTACCGTTGAGCCGTTTCAGGTCGCTGTCAGATGGCGGGAGAAATCGGAGCCTTGGCCGGTTTTTGCCCGACATCGGGCTCCAGCGCCGCAAGGCGCTAGGCCAAAAGCCACCTGACAGCGACTTCGCGCGGGCCGTGCCGTTTTTTCCCCAGCTGTCAGCGCGGGTCGCTCCACGCAGCGGGCTCGAACGGTGTGTCGAGGGTCGTGCCCATCATGTGGTTCGCGTAGTTGGAGAGTGTCTTCATTCCGACACCTAGCACGACCTCCAACGCCTGGGCGTCGCTGTAACCCGCGGCGCGGAAAGCGTCCCGGGTCGCGGCTTCCGGCCAGCCGCGACGTGTCGTCACCTCACTCGCGAACTGGCGCAGGGCTTCGAGCTTTGCGTTCGCGATCGGCACCCCCGATCGCAACGCTTCGATCACCCCGTCGTCGACCCCTTGCATCTTCGCGATGGTCGAGTGTGCCGCCATGCAGTACGCACAGGAGTTTTCGAAACTGGTCGCCAACAGAACGACCTGGCGCTCGGTGGGATTCAAAGATGTCTGGTCGAAGAGCGCTCCGACGCTCATATAGCTTTCAAGCAGCTTGGGGGCTGTGGCCATCGTCGTCAGCAGGTTCGGAACGAATCCAAACTTGCGGCGCGCTTGGTCAAGGAGAGGGTGATCGGCCGATGCGGCCGTCTTGGTCATCGTGTTGTCATGGGTCATGGCATTTGCCTCCGGCGGGCTATATGGAACGGTCGTTCCAACTGTGACCAAAAATTCCCCGTCCGCCCCGGACCCTGTTTTTGGCCCCGGGCTGGCCCCCGGGGGCCGTCACCCGCGCGCTTGCCGGGTGATGGCATTCACCACGGCCACCGTGGCGGTTTCCGCCGGGCCGCCCAATTCCCAGAGCACGTGTTGCCCCGGCGCCAGCTCCACGGGGGCCTCGTACTGCCCGGCGAGGCGTTGGTACACGGTCCAGTCCGCCTCCGACGGCTCGCGCGGGTCCTGCGCCCGGCGGGCGAGCCGTTCCCGCGCCACGTCCGCGGAAATGCGGGGCTCAAGCAAGACCAGCGGCGCACCCCGCTCGGCGGCCAGCGCGACAAATGGCGCGCGCCAGCGGGCTTGGATGAAGCTGCCGTCGATCACGGCGCTGCGACCGGCATCCAGATCCGTGCGGGCGGCCGCGAGCAGCGCGTCGTAGGTGCGCTGTTTGGCCTCGGCCGAATAGCGCGCCGCGGTCGCGGACGGATCGGCGCCCGCGGGGGCCACCTCGCGGCGGCGGATGTCGCTGCGGTGCAAGGTCGCCCCGAGCAGGCGGGCAACTCGCTCCCCGAGCCAACTTTTTCCGCTCGCCGGCAAACCGCACATCAACACCAGCGCGGGCGGAAGGTGGTACGACGCGGCGAGGAGCGCATAACGCGTGCCCGCGACCCGCGCGGCGTCGCGCGCACCATCGTCGAGTTCCGCCGACGCCGCCCGCAGCCCTGCGACCTTCGCGCGGACAAGCGCGCGGTAGGTCTTAAAACCGGGCATCACGACCTCGAGGTCCGGATCCTTCGCGAGCCGCGCGTATTCGCGCGCAAGCCACGCCGCCGACGCGCGGTGGCCCGCGAGGTCCAGATCCATCAAAAGGAACGCAAGGTCGAGGCCCTGGTCCGCACGGCGCAGGTCCGCATCGAACTCGAGCGCGTCGTAGATGACGAGCTGTGAGCCCCGTGCCCACACGTTGCCCGCGTGCAGGTCGCCGTGGCCGTCCACCGCGCAGCCGCGCGCGACGCGCGCTGCCAACTCTGTGTGGTGCTCCCTGAAAAAGCCCTCTGTCGAGTGCCGCAGGAACGCCGTGAGCTCAGGCGACAGCGCGGGTTTGGCTCCGCCCTCCAGCGCTTCCACGTTGTCGAGCGCGAGCCGCTCCAGCCGCGCGGGATCGGCCGCGCGGTCGACGTGCGGGCCGCGCTCGGCTTCCTTGTGGAACGTCGCGAGCCGCCGTGCGAGCGCCCCGAGCAGTTCGTGGTCGACTTCGCCGCGCTCGAGGCGTCGGTCCAACAGGTATTGCGCGCTCAAGCGCCGCATGTGCACGGCAACCGCCAGCGCGCCCGCGGGCGGATCCTGTGCTGCGTCGAACGGCTCGAAGCGCGCCGCGCCGTTAGGCTGCGGCATCAGCGCCATCAACCCAAGGTACGTGTCCTTGGCGAGGCGCGCGTTCAGCCGCAGCTCCTCGCGCGCGGCAGCCAAGCGGAGTTCGGGTGTCGAGAAGTCGAGGAAAGCGTGGCGCACCTCGCGCTTCACCTTAAAAACCTCGTCGCCCACCAGCGCGACGACGCTGCAATGGGTGTGGATCAGCTCCGGGCGTCCCTCCGCGGCCGGGTACGTCGCGGGGTTGCGAAGATGTGTGTCGAGTTCGTGGAGGTCCATCGCGGCCCGGCGAGGATAGCCCGCGCGGCGTGACGGCCTCACCCTCGCCCAGGGGTCGGGGCCTCGGCTATAGTCCGGCGGACCGCCGCGCACCGACTTGCAGCCCCGCCCCCGAAGCCACCCATGGACGCACCCTCACCGAGCGAGCCCCCCCGCGACGTCTTCGGCGCCCGCATGCCCCTCGTGGGGGTCATCATGGGCAGCACGTCCGATTGGGAGACGCTGCGGCACGCCACCGTCGTGCTGGAAGAGCTCGACATCCCCTACGAGCGACGTGTGGTTTCCGCGCACCGCACCCCCGACCTGCTCTTCGAGTACGCCGCGGGCGCGAGCGGACGCGGCCTCAAGGTGCTGATCGCGGGAGCCGGTGGAGCTGCCCACCTGCCGGGCATGGCGGCGGCCAAAACCGCGCTGCCGGTGTTGGGTGTGCCGGTGCGCTCCGCGATGCTCGCGGGCGTCGATGCGCTGCTCTCGATCGTGCAGATGCCTGCGGGTGTCCCGGTCGGGACGCTTGCGATCGGGCCCGCGGGTGCGACCAACGCGGGGCTGCTGGCTGCGTCAATCCTCGCACTCGCTGACCCTGCGCTCGCGCAGCGGCTCGACCGCTGGCGCGCCGAGCAGACGCGTCGTGTGCTCGAGGCGAAGCTCTAGCGCCCATGGATCACATCGTGTTGCCCGGCGCGACCTTGGGCATCCTGGGGGGCGGGCAGTTGGGGCGCATGGGCGCCATCGCCGCGCGCCGCCTCGGGTACCGGGTGCATGTCCTCGACCCCGAGCCCGATTGCCCCGCCGCGCAGGTCGCCGACGAGCACATCCAGGCCCCGTACTCTGACTTGGACGCCGCGCGCCGGCTTGCGATCGGCGTACGTGTCGTGACGTTCGAGTTCGAGAACGTGCCCGCCGCGACGCTCGCGGAGTTGGAAAAGCATGTGCCGGTGCGCCCCTCGGCGCATGCACTCGAGATCTGCCGCCACCGCGTGCGCGAGAAGCAGTTCCTCGCCTCCCATGGCTTTCCGGTCGCCCCGTTCCGGGTGATTGCGAGTCTCGAAGACCTCGAGCGCGGCCTGGCAGAGTTAGGCGTTCCCGCGATCCTCAAAACCGCCGAGTTCGGTTACGACGGCAAGGGCCAGCGGCGCATCGCGCACGCCGACGAAGCGGCGCTCGCGTTTGCGCCGTTCGCGGGCCACCCCGCGGTGCTCGAAGCGTTTGTTCCGTTCGACGCCGAACTCTCCGTCATCGGCGCCCGCGCGCAAGGCGGCGAGTTCCGCGCGTTTCCGGTGTTGCGCAATGCTCATGCGCGGCACATCCTGGACGTGACACGCGCTCCCGCCGGCATCCCTCCCGCGCTCGAGGCCCGCGCACGCGAACTCGCGCGCGGTATCGCAGCGGCACTGGACCTGATCGGACTGTTGACCGTCGAGCTGTTCCTCGTGGGCGACGATCTCGTCGTCAACGAACTTGCGCCGCGGCCCCACAACTCCGGGCACGGAACCATCGAAGCCGCGGCCACCGACCAGTTCGAGCAGCACCTGCGCGCCGTGTGCGGCCTGCCGCTCGGGCAAACCGAGCTCCTGCGGCCGTTTGCGATGGCGAACCTCCTCGGCGATCTGTGGGAGCGCGGCGAGCCCAACTGGCAAGCGGCGCTGCGCGAGCCCGGTGTGCGCCTGCACCTGTACGGCAAAAAAGAGCCGCGGCCGGGACGCAAGATGGGGCACCTGACCGCACTCGCGCAGAGCGCAGACGCCGCCGAAGCGCTCGTGCGCCGCGCGCGCTCGGCGCTCTAGTGCCAGCGCGAGCGGCAGCGATCAGGCCCAGCGCACCAGGTTGCGCAGGGTCAAGTCGAAGGGACTGGTTTCGGGGAAGCGCGCGCGGATTCCGTATCCGTAGTCGCCGGAGAGCTCGACGTTGTGGTGGCCCGTGTAGGTCTGCACACCTTCGCGCTCCTCGCCCCGCGGACCGAGCCGAACGGCACTCATGTTGTTAAGGCCCGCGCCGTGGGAATGGTGGCCGAGAACCAGCTCCACGAGGACCTCCTCGGGATGCAGGTCGCCCAGGTGCAGGTCGACTTCCACTTCGATCGTGTCTCCGCTCTTGAGGCGCGAAAGGTCGCCGATCCGCGCCGAACGCAGGCTGAGTTGCTCGAAGGAGCGCCGCAGACGTTCGTGGCGCGCCGCCAAACGCCGCGCACCCGCCTGGCGCCCGCGTTCAAGGTCGTCCCACGCCGCCAGCAACGGCCCGTACGCGCGCGCCGCGTACTCCCCCACCATGCGGTCCGTGTTGAAAACTCCGGGCAGAGTTGCGAAGCTGCGTTTG
>JBBRWC010000065.1:0-23287 GCA_038246255.1 Planctomycetota bacterium | reverse complement strand
GTCCGTCGAGCAGCGCCGTGTCACACAGCCCAAGGGTTGGTTCCCCGGCGCGGACGGCGTATTCGTACAGCGCACAGGCGACACGGCGGGCGCGGCACAGGTCGCCGAAACAGCGCAAGCCGCGATGGACGGTGTGGCCACCGCGGCCGCGGGCAACGCGGTTCCGCCGCTCGGCCACGACGTTGAAGTGGTCGTGCGCAAACGCGGTGGACTGGCCGCGCCCGTCGTGGTCGCGCTCGCGTTTGCCGACGGCACGACCGAACGCTTCGTCTGGACCCGCGCCGAGCAACAGGAGCGCGCCTGGCTCCGCTGGGAAAAACGGACGCCCGCGAAGCTGGTCTCCGCTGCGGTGGATCCCGATCGCGGTTATTTCATCGATGGCGACCTCTCCAACAACCGCTGGTTCGCCGAAGCGGACGCGGTTTCGCCCTGGCGTTGGGCGGAGCGCGCGGGCAGTCAGTTTCTACGTCAACTGCACTTCCAAGCGAGGGTCGGCGGCTGATGGCACACGCAACCCACCCCGAGCTGCGCCCCGCCCGCGGCGGTGCGATTTTTCTAGCTGCGCTGGGCGCCGCCTGGCGCCGACCTGCCGCGTGGGGGCTATACGCGCTGGCGCTCGTGCTCCTCGCGCTGCCCGCCGCCCTTTCCACGCAGCGCACCCAGGCGGACCTGATTGGCCAGCGCTACGGCGCGGGCGAGACGGTCCACCACCTCGACGTCGCCTTCCGCGTCGACCACGCGGACGCGCTCGCCCACCAAGCCGACCTCCTGGCAACCTTGGGCGGACCGCTGGGCCTTATCGCCCTGCTCCTGGGCGTGTTTGCGGCCGGGGGCTGGCTGGGTGTGCTGCTCGACGGGCCGGAGCGCTCCCAGGGCCGCCGATTCCTGACCGGCGGCGGAAGGTACTTCTGGCGCTTTTTGGGCCTCGCGTTGACCGTGCTCGTGCTGCTCGCGGCCTGGCATTGGGTGCTGTTCGCGTGGCCCTACGAGCAATTATTGCTGGTGCGCGGGTTTGGCCTTGAGCGCCCCGACGTCCAGCTCTTCGACAGCGAGGCCACCGCCCTTTGGCTCGGCTGGGGCCAAGCGGGAATGCATGCTCTCGGCCTCGGCCTCGTCCTGTCGTGGGCGCTCTACACCCGCGCCCGCTGTGCAGTGCAGCAGTCGAATTCGGTCGTGTTGGCGGGTTTTGCGGCCTTCTGGATGCTCCTGCGGCATCCCGTCCGCACGCTGCGGCCACTTCTATTGCTGTTCGTCGTCGAGCTCGCCCTCGTGTCCGGTGCCCTCGGCGCGGTCAGCCGCGCCATCGACGGCTCGCTGCTCGGCCATCCCGACGGGTGGCGTGTCGTCCTGCTTGTCGCGATCTCTCTCGTCGCGTTGCTGGTGAGTGCGGTCGTGTTCGGCGCCCGCTACGCGGCCGCTGTGACGGTGGTGCGCTCCCTCGTAAAGCCGCTGCCCCTCACAGACCCGTGGCAGGACCGCATTGGTCCCCCCGGCGGACCGCAATACCCGCTGGGTGGACAGGACGAGTTCACGGTCTCCATGTGACTGGGCGCGCGATTCCGTCGTCGGGCACGCGGGGTAGACTCCCCGCAATGGTCAGCGCCGCCGTAGGAGCCTCCGAGGCGCGATCCGGTTCGCGCGCGGGTCTTGCCGTGGCGGTTTTCCTCGTGGTGCTTGCGGCCGCATGCGCGCGGCCGTCCCCGTGGGACCACCTCGCCGAAAGCTACGCACCTCCCGCGCCCCAGGCTGGGGCGCGGCCCGCCGCCATGCAACACGCCGACGGCACCCCCGGCCGTTGGACCCTTCGGGACGATCCGAGCGGTGCGGGCTGGTGGCTCGAGATCGAGTACGTCGCCTCGGATTGGACGGCGGGTCCGCTCGCGGGCCTGTGGATCGCCGCGCGGGGTGTGCGCGCCCTTGGGCTGCCGCCCGCGAAGGCCGCCGCCGAGACGTTCGAAGTGGAAGGTCTGGACCTGCGCCACGTTCGCGTGGCGGATGCCGTCATGGAGGCCGCCAGTTTGCGGCCCGGCGATTGGACGGCTCCGTCCCAGGTGATTGCGCTTTTCACCGGTGGCGCCGCGCCCGCGTCGGCACGCTCCGCCGTTTGGGTGCCCCGGGGTCGGCGTGAAAACGGCGCGTGGCGCATCGAAGTGCCAGGAACCGCGGCCGAGGGTTTCGTCTTGCCGGTCGGAGCGGACATCGCGCTTTGGGGTCGACGTGCTGGGCCTTCCACGCTGCGTTTTGGTGTCGAGGCGTACGCGGTGGCGGCGGAGGCAGCCCAGACGATCCCGGCTCGGCTCGAAGTCTGGGTCGACGGCGTGCTGGCGCACGACTATCCGGTGCCGATCGTGCCCGCACCGCGCCCCGAGCGGGTTGCGCTTGACCTGCCCGCAGGCCGCAAAACCGTCGCCATCGAGTTCCGCGCGCGCGGCCCCGCCGCCGTACTCGCGGTGACATCGCCGGTGATCGGGCCGCGGGACATCGGTACGCGCGGCACGCGCCCAAAGGAACTTTTGCCCAAGCGGCCCGACATCATCCTCTTCGTCGCGGACACGCTGCGCGCCGACGCGTTGAGCGCCTACCGCGACCAACCGTCGGCACCGCCCGCGGAAGTGACGCCGATCCTTGACGCATTTGGCCGCGGCGCAACGCTGTTCGAGCGCGCTTGGAGCCCTTCACCCTGGACGTTGCCATCCCACGCCACGCTCTTCACGGGGCTTGCACCCGAGCAGCACGGAACGCTGCGCGAAGAACTCCAACTCCCGCGCGACCTCACCACCGTCGCGGAGCGCCTGCGCGTCGCGGGCTACCGCACCGAGTCCACGGCCGACACGGGATTCCTCGAGCCGGTATTCGGCCTCGATCAGGGTTTTGAGGTCTACCTGACGCGCCAAACGCACGTGGCCGACCAGTCGCGCAGCTTGCCGAACCTGTTGGCGATGACCCAGCGCGCGATCGACGCGGACGACGGGCGCCCGCTGTTTTTGTTCGCGCACACGTTCCGCGTCCACGCGCCCTACTACGTCACGCCGGAAACCGCCGCGCAGTTTGCGCTGCCGCCCGAATTCACAACCGGATGGTCGGATTTCCAGACCCGCGTGAACAGCGCGTTCCCCAAGGCATTGGAGCTGCGCTCGGGGGTGGATCCCGACAAGCTGATGGCGCGCTTTGGCGACGAAATGCGCTGGCGTTATTACGGCGGCGTGCACGACCTCGACCGCGGATTCGGCGAGTTGCTCAAGCAAATCGAGCGTTCGGGCATGGCCACGGACACGACGGTCATCTTCACGAGCGACCACGGCGAGGCGTTCGGGGAGCTCGGCCAGATGCTCCACGGCGAGGGGCTCCACGACGGTGTCACACGCATCCCGCTGATCGTGCGCGGCCCGCGGTTCGGCGCGCGGATCGATCGGCGCTCGGCGTCGCTCGCGGACGTGGCGCTCACCGTGCTGGAACTTGCGGGGGAATCGACCGTGAGCCCAGGGCCTGGCCGTTCGCTGCTCCAACAGGCCGCGGACCGACCCGTGTACCAGTCGATGCACTACGGAACCACCCGTTGGGCGGTGGTCGATTGGCCGCACCGTTACCTGTGGGACGAACACGGCGCGCGGATCCTGACCGAGTTCTCGGACAGTGCATCGGAGCGCCGCATCGATCCGATCCCGGAGGCAGAGGAACCGCGTTTTGTGCACCACCGCACCCGGACGCGGGGACTGCTCGAGCGGTTCGAGCGCGGGCCGGTGGGAGTGGAAGTGACCGAGGAGGTGCTGGTGCGCTTGCAGAACATGGGGTACGTCGGCGAATGACACCGCGCCATATCGGGGTGTGCCCTCGGCCCCGCACTTTCCGCCGGCGACAGTGGTGAATCCGCGGCAATGAACATCCTGCGCGCGCTGGTCGGACTCGCGGTCATTTGTCTGATCGCGTGGGCGCTGTCGAGCCACCGCCGCCGTTTTCCCTGGCGCATCGTGTTGCTCGGGATCGCAACTCAGGTCCTCTTCGCGGGCCTGTTCCTCGCCACGGAAAGCGGCCAATCTGCGTTCCGCGCGGTGGCAGGCTTCGTGGGCGAGCTGATCGGCAAAACACAACCCGGCGCCGACCTCGTGTTCGGACCGCTGGCGGACCCAGCGAAAATGGCGCCGATCTTCGGGCCACAGAACGCGTTCGTATTTGCGTTCGCGGGCCGCGGCCTCGTGGCGATCCTGTTTTTCAGCGCGCTGATGGCCGTGCTCTACCACATCGGCATCATGCAGGTGGTCGTGTGGGTGGTTGCGCGCGCGATGATGCTCACGCTGCGTGTCTCAGGTGCCGAGGCAATGGCCGTCGCCGCGAACATTTTCGTCGGTCAAACGGAAGCACCGCTCGTCGTGCGTCCTTACATCGAAGCGATGACGGATTCCGAGCTGAACGCAATGATGACCGGCGGTTTTGCGACCATCGCCGGCACGGTGCTCGCGCTCTACCTCGGTTTCCTCGGGCCGGAGTACGGACCGCACCTCATCACCGCGTCGGTGCTGGGCGCCCCGGCGGCTTTCGTGATCGCGAAGATCATGTTGCCCGAAGTCGGCCGTTCCCAAACCGCGGGGGCGATCCCGCTGCGGATGGAGCGCACGGCTGGCAACGTGATTGAGGCGGCTTCAAACGGGACGCGCGATGGGTTGACCCTGTGGCTCAACGTCATCGCGATGTTGATCACGTTCACGGCGCTCGTGGCGCTGATCGACTGGCCCCTCGGCGCCTTGGGCCACGCGATGAACGTCGACGGACAGCTTTCCCTGGGGCGGATCTTCGGTTGGGTTCTGGCGCCCTTTGCCTTGCTGCTGGGTGTCGAAGGCTGGAACGATGCGCAGGTCTTCGGCAATCTTTTGGGCGTGAAGTTGACCTTGACCGAGTTGGTGGCATTCAGCCAGATGCAGTCAATGCTTCCCGGCGGAAGCGCCGAACTCGTCTTTGCGAGCCCGCGCTCCGCGACCATGGCGACCTACGCCCTGTGTGGTTTTGCGAACTTCGCTTCGATCGGCGTTCAGATCGGCGGCATCACAACGCTTGCGCCCACACGCGCGAAAGACATCGCGCGCCTCGTGACGCGCGCCATGGTGGGTGGAGCGCTTGCCTCCTGTTCGTCCGCCGCGATCGCGGGTGCGTTCCTGTGAGGCCGGCACCACGCCGCGACGGGGCCTTCGAAGCGCGCATCGAAGCGGTGGCGACAGCCCTTGCCGGCATTGGCGCCGAGGGGGTCGGCGCGGCGGTGGTGTTGGGCTCCGGAATGGGTGGGCTCGCGGACGGGCTCGCTCGTGCGCGGCGGATCGAGGGTCGTGAGATTGAAGCGCTGCCGCGCTCGCGGGTGCCGGGCCATGCGGGCTTTTTTGCGGTGGGAGAGTTCGCGGGTCAGCGGGTGTTGGTCCAGTCGGGGCGGGTCCACCTCTACGAAGGCCACAGTGCGCGGGACGTGAGCCTGGCGGTGCGCGCGTTCGCCCGCCTGAATGTGAAGGTGCTGGTGCTGACGAACGCCGCCGGAGGCCTGCACGCGGAATGGGAGCCCGGCACGCTGATGGCGATCCACGACCACATCAACCTGCAGGGCGATGCGCCCCTATCCGCCGGGGAGGGCCGTCGGGATTCGGCGGCTGAAGGTCCCTGGGATCCGGCGCTGCACGGCGTTTTGTTGGGGTCGGCCGAAGCTTTAGGTGAACCCCTCAAGAGTGGGGTGTACGCCGGTGTCCTCGGCCCCAGCTACGAAACGCCGGCGGAGGTGCGGGCGCTGGGCTGGATGGGCGCGGACGCCGTGGGCATGAGTACGGTCGCCGAGGCGCTCGCCGCAGCCGCCGAGGGCCTCGCTGTCGCGGGAATCGCGTGCATTTCCAACGCGGCCGCTGGCTTGGCGCCGGGCGCGCTCGACCACGGCGACGTCCTGGCGATAGGTCGGGCGAGCGCGGCGCGGCTCCAACGCCTGCTGACGGCGGCCCTGCCGGGTCTGTTGGCCGCGGCGCGGTGAACGGGGCGCTCCGACACGCGGCAGCCGTCGCAACTCGGTAGCCGCTGGGACCGCGCCGCCTTGTGGCCCGCGCGCTGGGCCCGTTAGGCTGCCCCACCTCCGCGCGCTGAAGTAACTCGATGCCCTCCCTCCGCTCCGCGCTCGCCCTGTGTGCCACCGTCGCCGCCGCGCCGCTCCTCGCCCGGGGGGCGCCGTTTGGCGACCTTCCGCGTGAGGAGCCGTTGCCGCTCGCGCGCGGCGCGTTGCCGCAGGATGGCGCGAAGGGGGAAGGGCCGCAGGAAAAAGGTGGGCTCGACGCCCTGGGCCGCCAACTGCGCGGCGAAGGCCCGTGGACGCCCGCGCTGGGCCCCGCGGCACCCTCCGAGCCCTACCGGGCGCCGATCGTGAGCGCCGATCCCGGTCGGAGCGGGGCGTGGCGGACCCAGCTCCAGCTCGGAACCCAACACGCGGCGTCCGCCGAGCTCGGGAGCGCGGAAGGGCGGCTCGAAACCCGACGGCTCGGCGCCGATATCCGCGCCCTGCGCGGCGACCGGGACGAGGGTGCGCTTGTCGATGTCGGCATCGAAGTGTCCGAATACCGCTTCCGCGGGGCGACTGGACTCCTCTTCAACACGGATTCGCCGACGGAGGACGTCGTTGGAATCGGGGCCGGCGCGGGTTGGCGGGGCCGGGTGAGCGAGCGCTGGGAGTGGCTCGCGGGTGTGTCCGTGCGCGCGGCGGGTGAAGTGGACGCGGATTTTGGGGACGCACTGACCTATGCCGTGCTCGGCACCGCCACCTACCGGCCCCAAGCGCGCATCGGTTGGACGTTTGGGGCGCTCGCCTTGACGCAGCTCGAAGACAGCGCCCAGGTCATTCCCGTGATCGGGGTGGACTGGCGCATCGACGCCCGCACGCAGATCGCGACGCGCGGACCCAAGATCGAGCTGTCGCGCGAACTCGACGGCGGGTTCCGCGCCTACGCGTCGGTGGAGTACCAATCGCGCCAATACCGCCTCGACGACAGTGGGCCGCTGCCGGAGGGGGTGATGCGCGACCGCGCGTTCGCCGGATTGGTAGGCCTCGATTGGGATCCGCGGTTTGGGAGCGAAGAGCCGACGTCCAAGCGCCTCTCCATCTTCGTGGGATCGAACCTCTGGCGGGAAATCGCATTTCTCGAGAACGACAGAACCGTCGCGCGCAGCCGGCTGCACCCGGGAATGCTGATCGGGATCTCGCTGCGCTTCGGGCTGTAACAACCCGCCGGGCGATGCCACTGTCCCGCCGCGGTCAGATCCGGGCGCCGCGCGGATGGGGCTCCCTGACCGCGATCGCGCTTGTGCACCGCGCGCGCACGTTCGCGCCCGGTCGGTGAGCGCGACGAACCCGATCAATCCGCGGCAATCGCCGCGATCGCTTGGACTTCGATCGCAAGGCCGTGGTGCAGCGCGGGCACGGGCACGATCGCGCGCGCAGGCCGTGCTGAGCCAAGGACCGCCGCGTAGACACGATTGACGCGCTCCCACGCCGTGCTGTCCGCGACGTACACGGTGACGCTGATCAAGTGCGTAAAGTCGCTGCCGGCCGCGACGAGGACACGCTGCAGGTTTGCGAGCGCGAGCTCGACCTGTTCGTCGAGGGGCATCGCCGGGTCCGGCGCGCTGCCCGGGTGGATTGGCAATTGGCCCGAGACGTAAACCAGCCCGCCATGGCGAACCGCGGGGCTGTAGTGGCCCGCGGGGGGCGGTGCGCCGGGGATGGAGACGGTGTCCATGGTGGGAGGGGAACGCGCGAGCGCGCGGGCGTCATTAACCGCCGTCCGGTGTGTGTTCGCCCGACACGATGGCGACCGATGCGGATGCACCCAGGCGGTTTGCACCGGCGGCGAGCAGCGCATAGGCACCGCTCGCGGTGCGCACTCCGCCCGCCGCCTTGACACCCATGGTCGGGCCGCTAGTTGCGCGCATGAGCGCGACATCCTCCACGGTGGCGCCGCCGCTTGAAAAACCCGTCGAGGTCTTCACGAAGTCCGCCCCCGCCGACACCGCCAACCGGCACGCGCGCACCTTCTGCGCGTCGTCGAGCAGGCAGGTCTCAAGGATGACCTTGAGGCGTGCGCTGCCCGCGCAGCACACGCCGCGCACGGCGGCAATCTCCGCCTCCACGAAAGCGTCGTGACCACCGATCAGCGCTCCGATCGCGATCACCATGTCGATCTCGCGTGCGCCGTCCGCGAGGGCGCGCCGCGCTTCGAATGTTTTGACTTCCGGCGCGCTCGCGCCCAGCGGAAATCCGACGACGGCGCACACGGCCACAGGGGTGCCGGCGAGCTGCTCCGCGCAGCGCCGGACCCAAACGCCGTTCACGCACACGCTCGCAAAACCGTGTGTCCGCGCCTCCGCACACAGGCGGTCGATGTCGGCGAGGGTTGCCTCCGCGCGCAGCAGCGTGTGGTCAATGACACCGGCGAGCGGGTGGGCAGCGCGGGTAAGCTCTTTGGGCTGCGGGTAAGCGTTCACGGCGCGGTGGAACGTTGGCGGAAGGGCGGCGGAAGGGCGGCGGAAGGGCGGCGCGGAGTTTACTGCCCTCCCGTGCGGCGCGCCTGTGGGGGCGCGTTCCCCTCACGCGCCGTCGCTTGCGAGGCCGCCCTGATCCGCGAGGTCGAGCAGGCTCGCGAGCCGTGCGAGCGCGCGGTGCAGCAGCACCCGGATCGCGCCTTCGCTCCTACCCATCGCCGCGCCGATCTGTGTGCGGTCGAGGCCGGCGACACGCGCCAAGAGGATCACTTCGCGGTGTTCCTCGCTCAGATGCTCGAAGGCGGATTCGATCCGCTCGAGCTCGTCTCGTGCGAGGGCGTTTTGGCTGGGCGTCGAGAGCCGGCGGTACTCCGCGAGCAGCAACACGTCGGCTTCGCTCTGCCCACCGTCCACGTGGTCCCGGCCAGCTTCGCGCTTTTGGGCGCGCCAGTACGCGTCCTTCGCGATGACCTTGCGCAGCGCGGCGGTGTAGAGCCAGTGGCGGAACGCCGCTTCGCCGCGGTACTCGAATTGCTCGATGTTCCCGAGCAATTCGAGGCACACCGACTGCACGAGGTCGGATGTGCGCTCCCGGCGCCGCACGAGCGGTCCGGCCTTCAATCTCAGGTACGCGCGCAGGCGCGGCACGTGGCGCTCGAGCAGCGTCGCGATGGCGACCCGATCCCCGCTCCGCGCGCGGTCGTACAGCGCAGCGTCGCCGATCGGCTCGAGGTTCGGTTCCATGGCGGGCGGGCGCAGGCCCAGCGTGGGCGGGATGCTCCGATTGTAGTTGCCACCGCGAAGGCGGGTGGTGGTGCCGAGTGCTTGCGACACCGCGCCGTGAGTGGGCGATCCGTTCGGCCGGCACGTGGGCTAACCGAATTTAGGGAGTGGAATATACGGTATTTAGAAGCACCTTAACGGCGTTCTGGAGCGCTTTTTTTGCCTTCCAAGCAAGCCGTCAAAAAGTCATCAAAGGTGCCCCAATGGACTGACTTCGTGGCTATATCCAACCTTCGGTGAGCAGTCTATCCGCAATCCGAAGCTCGTCCGGAAGTGGATCCCCGCCGGGCAGGTCGAGCCGCAGGGGCCCATCATGGACCTGCGTTACGACGCGGGTGGCCTGGCAGATCCGCAACACGTCGAGGACTCGGTCCTCGAGGCGGCGCGACGGCGGGGGCTCGAAGAGGAGGTCCGAGCGGCCCCCGGCAATCTTTGACCACTCAAGCTCACCCTGCTCGCCGGGCCGCAAGAGGGCCAGGCGGAGCACCGGCCGCGGGTGCGCCATGGGAGATCGGCCCAGAATCCCTCGCAATCGGATGCCGTCGTGGGCGCGCAGCCACAGCTCCGCAACGTCGCGTCCGGGCGGTGCCAGCTCTGGCCGCGGGAACACCAAAAGGTGCCGCGGGACCCGGTCCATGGCCCGCAAGCGCTCGCGCCACCAGGTGGCGTCGAGGAGCAGCGGGTGGAGAGAAGAGGGTTGCGGGACCACGATCCTAGGCGGGAGCCCCAAGCGGGGCAGAACCGAACGGGCATCCCGGGGGAATCCCGCGCCGACGCGAGCGGCGCGCGACGACGCCGCGCGGAGCGACTGACCTCGCCTGAGAATCCCCGGGCGCAGCAGTAGCCGGGCTAGAGCCGGGGCCTGCACGGGCAGCGGACGCGTAAAATGCGTCGCCGTAACCCATATTAGATCAGTGACTTGCACGCGCCCTGGTGGGGTCCACCGCAACCGCCCGGGCGCTGACCCCGTTTTCGAAGGGGCCCACCCGGGGTGGGTGGGGGCGGGGGATGGCCCCTGCGCGCGCTGAAAAAACCGGCGCGTCCTATGCCGCACCCGCTCGACCGCGTCGGGGCTCCCTCGGCTCGGTCGCATTTGCTCTGGCCCAGAGTCGCATTTGCTCTGGCCCAGAGTCGCATTGCTCTGGCCCAGAACGGCTCCTAGGTGGCGCGGGAATTCCGCGTCGAGTCACCGCGCGCGGCTCGGCCGCGTATCCTCCGCCGAACCGGAAGGCTCCGGAGTGCTCCCTCTGCGGGGGCGCACACCTCTTACACCCTTGGGAGCGCCATTGCGGAATCTCCGCGACAGCCCGGCGTAGCTCGCCGCGCTCCCGACCCATCCTCCCCCCCAGCCACGGCCGGCCCACCTCGTCCCCCGAGGCACCGCCAACGATGCCCCACTCGGCAACACGCGCTCGCTCGTCGAGCCCCCTCAAAAACTTCGCCCGCGCTCTCTCGACCTGCGCCCGTCGTGGCAGCGTTCGGACGGTGGCCGCGGCCCTCGTTGCGTTCACGGGCGTGGCGTCCGCTGGCGCCCAGGATGCTCCCACCACACCGCCCGCGCCTGCGGCCGAGACAGCCCCGGCAACCGCGCCCGCTCCGGCGACCGCCCCGGCTCCGGTCCGGGTCGAATCCGTCCTCGTTCGCGGCGCGCGTGTCATCGTGCGGCCCGGCCACGAGCTCGAAAACGCCGCCGTGCTGATCCAGGGCGGTCGGATCGTCGCGGTGGGCACCGGCATCGAAGCCCCCGAAGGTGCGCGGGTACTGGAGGGTGAGGTCGTGATGGCGGGCATCATCGATCCGTGGGGAGCGGTGGGGCTCGACCGTGCCTCGATCTCTGACCGCACGGCCACCGCGTCCGCGCGCGCGATCGATGCGCTCGACCCCTATTCCCAGGACCACATCCGCGAGGCGGCCCTCGGCGCCGGCATCACGGCGGTGCGGATCGGCATCGGGCGCGACGGACGCATTGGCGGCCTGTCGGCGTTGGTGCGGAACTCGCCGCGCTTCGACCGCGAGACCTCGATCGTCCTCGAGGACGCCTCCGTCTCCGCCGCCATCGGGCCCCAGCCTGGGACCGACGTTTTCGCCCGGCTCGACGAAATCGATCGACTGATCGCCGAGCTCGAGAAGGGCAAGCGCCAGCTCGACGCCGTCGTCGAGTACGACAAGAAGCTCGCCGAGTGGCAAAAGGCGATCGCCGAGAAGGCAGCGGAGTCCGAAAAGGAGTTCAAGAAGGTCCAACGCGCCCGCGAGAAAGAGATGGCGGACGCCAAGGAGGCCAAAAAGGAATTCAAGGAGAAGGCCTACAAGGAAGACGCGAAGCCAAAAGCTCCGCGCTACGACGCCGACGCCAAACAATTGGCGCGGGTCGTCACCGGCGAACTCCCCCTGTTCGTAGAAGTCGATCGTGTCCAGGACCTGCGCGCTCTACTCCAAAAAACCAAGGTGTATCCGCGCCTGCGGCTCGTGCTCGCCGGGGTCGCCGACGGGCGGTTCGTGGCCGAGGAACTGGCCGAGCGCCGCATCCCGGTGATCGTCGTGCCGGCCCGCAGCGATCGGGGCGGCGCGTTCGACCAGGACGGCTTCGCCCTCGCCGCGGACCTCGCGGACAAGGGAGTCACGGTCCTGTTCGGGAGCGGAGGCATCGACCCCGACGCCTCCAGCAACCTGCCGCTCCTTGCGGCGATGGCCGTTGGGCGTGGCCTCGAGCGCAAAACGGCGCTCGAAGCCCTCACCACGTTGCCCGCGCGCATCCTCGATGTCGGGCACCGCTTGGGCAGTCTCGAGCGCGGCAAGGATGCCGACGTGCTGATCCTGAGCGGAGACCCGCTCGCGACCACCACGCGGGTCCGCGCCGTCCTCCTGGCGGGCGAAGTGGCCTTTGAGGGCCGTTGAGCGCGTCCCCGCCGCGGCCTCGACGGGGCGCGCCCTCCCGCAACCCGCGCAGGGCCGCCGCTTTGTTCACCTCGCGTCCCGCACCCGATTGGGGGACCTCGACCCGGCAAGCGCGGTCCTCCCGCACATCCCCAAAGACGAATCGATGATCGGTCAAACGTTCCTGCAAGCTCCGTTCCTGCTCGCGCTGCTCGCGCTTGGCACGGGCACTCCCGAGGTGGCGGTCGACGCACCCGTCACCCCCGCGGCGGAATCCCCCGCCGGCGCCCCCGCGGCGCGCGAACTGCTCGCGCTGCGCGCCGACGTCGTCCACCTGGGTGACGGGCGCACGGTCGAGAACGGCACGGTGCTGATCGAAAACGGTCGCATCCGGGCGGTGGGCGCATCCGTCGACGTGCCGAGCGGCACACCGACGGTGCAACTGCACGGCCACCTCGCGCCCGGCTTCGTGCTGCCCCATTCGAGCCTGCTGCCGATTGCCGAGCGCTTCGATGCGACGCGGGGTTTCCTCCCGGATGCCGCGATCGTGCACGCCTTCCGCCCCGAGTCGGACGCGCTGTCGAAGGCGCTGGCGGCGGGTGTGACGACGGTGGTTCTTGCACCGACCGAGGGCAATGTCGTCGGCGGGGTGACCGGTGTCGTGAAAACCGCCGGTGGCCGCGTCCTCAAGCGCCGCGCGCACCTCGCGCTGTCGATGTCCAACGCCGCAGTCGACGACCGACGCTTTCCGACGAGCTTTTCCGGCCTCACCACCGAACTGCGCCGGTTATTCACGGCGGGCGAAGGTGTCTACGGCGAAGTGAAGAGCGGCACGTTACCGGTATTGGTCGCCGCGCGGGAACGGCACCACGTCGCGCGTGCCGTCGATCTTGGGGCCGAGATGGGTTTTAAGGGTGCGCTGATCGGCGCCGCGCTCGCGGGTGAGCAGCTGGACATCCTCGACAAGAGCGGGTGGACGGTCGTGTTCGAAACGCCGGGGCCGAACATCAATACACGCATCCAGGAAGCGATGGCGGACTACGCGAAAAGCGGCAACCCGTTCGCTTTCTCCTACGTCGACGCCGACGGCATGCGCATGGCCACAGCACAGCTCCTGCGCCGCGGGGTCAGCCCCGACGCGGTGTTGCGCGCGCTGACCGTGACCGGAGCGCAAGTGGCGGGAGTTGGTGGGCGCGTTGGGCAGATCGAGCGCGGCTTTGATGCCGACCTCGTCCTTTGGAGCGGCCATCCCCTCGAGCTTTCCAGTGCTCCGGTCGTCGTGTACGTGGACGGCAAGGCCGTGCACCGTGCTTCCACGCGGCCGGCTTCGACGCGGCCGGCTCCCACGCGGCCGGCTTCTACGCGGGCGAAGGCGGACACCAAGCACACAGGTGCCAACCGATGAGAACGCTGCTTCGAACCACCGCCGTCGCGACCACCCTGGCGATCGGCCTGTGCACCCCCGCGGTGCGCGCCCAGAACAACGCGCCGAAGGCCCCGGCGGCCGAAAAATCGCGCACCTGGACGGTCCACGCGGACCAGATTTTCACCGCCAACGGCGCTGCGATCGAGGGCGGTTTCATCAGCGTCGTGGACGGGAAGATCGCTGCCATAGGGCCGATCCCGAGCCGCGACCGCGACAAGGAAGGGGTGCTGCGCGTCGCCGCGATTACACCCGGACTCATCGACCTTTCGCCGAACATCGACCTCTCGCAAAACTCGGTCGAGCAGTCCGACGAGATCACGCCGCACCTGCGGGTCGCGGACGCCCTCGATCCGTACTCCCTGTCCTTCGACCGCGCCCTGCGCTCGGGGGTCACGACGGTCCTGTGCTCACCGCCGGACGAAAACGTCATCGGCGGACTTTCCGTCGTTGTTAAAACCGGCGGACCGGGTTCCATCGCCAAGCGCACCGTGAAAGCCGACGCCGTGCTGCGCGGCAGTTTCGGGTCCCAACCCAGCCGCCGCAACTCGCCCGCATTCGGGCGCTCGCGCGACTTCTACAACCGCCGCCCCACGACACGCATGGGTGTCGAGTGGGAGTGGCGCAAGGCGTTCTACGACGCCGTCGTGGCGCGTCAGGACGCGGAACAATCGTTCCCCGGAGTTGAGCAGTTGCACGCCGTCCTCGATGGCAAGTTGCCGCTGATGGTTCAAGCTGGCCCGACCCAGGATGTGCGAACGGCGATCTTCCTCAAGGAGGAGTTCGCCATCCCGAACCTGATCCTCGACCAGGCGTCCGAGGCCTGGAAAGAGCCCGACCTTCTCGTGCGCTCCGGCGCGGCGGTCGTGCTTCCGCCGTTCACGTGGAACGGACGGGTCGGATTCGACCGCGGTTTCCACGCCTGGAACACGGCCCTTTTGCTGGAGGAATCCGGCGTCGTGTTCGCGTTTTCGGGCCGCGACGCCACGGACCGCGATGAGCGCCTCAGTGTGCAGCCGGGATACGCCATGCGCGGCGGACTCTCGTTCGAGAGCGCGCTGCGCGCCGTCACGATCACCCCGGCGCGGATGCTTGGCATCGAAAACCGCGTGGGCAGCCTGGAGGTCGGGAAAGACGCCGACCTTGTCCTTTGGAACGGACGGCCCTTCGATTTCACCTCCGACGTCGTCGGCGTGATGCTCGACGGCGACCTCGTCGTCGACCCCCGCGCGGCGCAGTAACCCGCTGGGGCGACCGCGCGAGGGCCGGATCCACGGCCCGACGCGCTCGCCCAGGCGAATTCCCACACACCCATCCAGCGCGCCACAAAGTCCCGCGGCGCGCGTTCCACCTTCTCACGCCCATGATTCAATCCATCCGCTTCGACCGCTTCCTCCCTGCCGCATTGGTCTCGGCGCTGCTCGTCGCCGCCGCGCCGGAGGCCGTGGCTCAAAAGCTCGTGATCGAAGCCGGGCGCATCGTGCAGGACGCCAGCACCGAGATCACCGACGGCATCATCGTCGTGGAAGGCGGTCGCATCGTGGCGATCGGGCGCCAGGGCGAGGTCGAGAAACCGTGGGACGCGCCCGTGGTTGGCGGGCCCGAGTTCGTCGCCTTCCCGGGCTTCGTGGAGGCCCACTCGAACCGCGGGATGGACCGCCCGAATGAAAACATCGACGTGGCGCCGTTTCTCGACGTGCGCGATTCGATCGACCCGATCAACCTCTACTTCGAAGATTGCCGCCGCTGGGGCATGACCACGGTCAACATCCAGCAAGGCAACAACTGCGTCGTCGGCGCCCAGGGTCGCATCGTCAGGCCGGTGGGACTGACCATCGAGGAGATGACCGTGCGCCCGGGTTACGGCCTCAAGTTGAGCGCCGCCGCGAAGTCCGGTAAATCCGCAGCGACCCAGGCACAGGCGCTGCGCACGGCATTCGAGGACCTGCGCCGCTATTTGGAGGGCATCGTCCAGGACGCGAAAGACGGCGGTGACAAGGCGCGCCGGGAGGCCATGTTCCAGGGCCGTGACCTCACGGGCGAAAAGGCCACGGGCCGCGCGATGGGTGGTAACACCTGGAAAGTGGAAGGGCTTGAGTTGATCCCCCGCGGCGCGATCGACGAAAAGCAGGCGCCGCTACTCGATCTCGTCGAAGGCCGCGGAACGGCGTTCATCTGGTGCGGCAGCCCGCGCGATGTTCACCTCGCTCTCGAGATCGCACGCACCCACGGTTTCCTCGACCGCACGACCCTCGTGCTCGACCCGAGCTGCTGGAAGGCCGCCGACGTCGTCGCCGAATCCGGAGTCGCTGTCGTGCTCGAAGCGCCGCTCGTCCATATCGAGCGCGACCCGTTGACCGGCGAAGAGACCGAGACGTTCGTCCCCGGTGTGTTCGCACAGAAGGGTGTGCGTTTTGCGCTGTCCTCCCAAAACTCGAGCAGCAACTCCCTGTGGTTCCAGGCGGCCCGGGCGATCGGCCTCGGCCTCGACCGCAAGACGGCGATCGACGCCGTGACACGTGTGCCCGCGGAGATCCTCGGCCTGGGCGATCAGGTGGGAACCCTCGCGGTCGGGCGGCTCGCCAACGTGCTGCTCCTGTCCGGTGACCCGCTCGCCAACGACGCGTGGGTCCAGCACGCGATCATCGAAGGCGAGATGGTTTACGACCGAGCGAAGGACGTCCGCAACAAGTACCTCATCGACGGTATCGAGCCGATGGGTGTCGAAGGCGCGCTCGACGCAAGCCGCGCAGGCGCCCGTTGAGCGCTCCCACGAACCCCCGCACCCGACGCCTGACCGGAGCCCCCATGCTGCCGCTTTTTCTCCTCGCGCTGCTCGGCGCACCCACGCTCGGCGCCAACGTGCCCGCTGTATCGACGCAATCGGGCCCGGTCGTGGTCCGCGCGGGCCAGATCCACACCGTCGACGGCGGCCGTATCGTGAACGACGGTTACATGCTGATCGAGGGCGGGTTGATCCGCTTCGTCGGCGCTAACCAACCGATCCCGCCGCATGCGCACGTGGTCGACTACGGTCCCGACGCGGTGATCGTGCCGGGCTTTGTGGCCGCCGGCAGCGCACTCGCCGAGGGCGCGCCGTCTGCGCGCACCGCCGAGCCCAGCCTCAAGGCGCTCGACGGCTTCGACTTCTATGCCGATCAGACGGACGCGCTCGCGGGCGGTGTCACGTCCGCCTACATCACTCCCGCCCGCGGCCGTTTGATTGCGGGCCAGGCTGCGGTCGTCAAGTTGGCGGAGCCCAGCCCGGGTGGCCGGGTGCTGCGCGCCCCCGCCGCGATCCACGCAGCGATCAGCGCCGAGGCGCGGCGCACCCCCGGTTACTGGGAGCCCCCGGTGCCGGCGACCAGCGACGTCGGGCTCGGCGTCCCGCTCGAACAACTGCCCCGTTCGCTGATGGGTGCGGTGCTCGCCATCAATGAACTGCTCGACGGTGTGGCCGCGAACCGCCCGGTCGAGGCGTACGGCCCGTTCGCGGTGCGCGACCTGGCGCCGCTCGTCGACGCCAAAACGCCGTGGCGTGTCACCGCGTTCGCCGAAGAGGAAGTGCGCGCGCTCATTGCTGTCGCCGTCGCGCGTCGGTTGCCGCTGATCGTCGACGGTGCACACCATGCGGGCGAACTGGGTGAAGCCCTCGCCGCCGCGAAAGCGGGAGTGGTGTACGAGATGCCGTTCATTCCGGGGCGCGCCGGACGCGACCGGGGTGTGGATGCCGAGGAGCCCGAGCCGCGCCTCGACGTGCCCGCGCGCCTGCGTGCCGCCGGTGTGCCCGTCGCGTTCTCCGTGCCGAGCGCCGTGCCGCTGCGCGACCTGCGGCTTGCCGCGATCCTTGGATCGCGGGGTGGACTGAGCAGCGCGGACGCCCTGCGTGGATTGACTCTCACGCCGGCCGAGTTTTATGGCGTCGCCGATAAGGTCGGCAGCCTCGCCCAGGGCAAACACGCGGACTTCGCGGTGTTCAGCGGCGATCCGCTCGACGCCGCCTCGTCGTTGCGCGCGACGTGGGTGGGTGGCGAGCTCGCGTTCGAGCCGCCGGCGGGCCGCGGCACGGCGACGGTGATCCGGGCCGAGGAACTGCACCTTGGGGATGGAGAGGTGATGCGCCCCGGGGAAGTGCTCGTGCAGGACGGGCGCATCGTCGAGGTGGGTGAGCGTGTCGGCCGCCCTCTCGGGTCGGTCGTAGTGTCGGCTCCCGCGGCCATGCCCGGCATCATCGACCTCTCGAGCCGTTTGGGCCTCGAAGGTGGACGCCGCACGCCGGCCACAGACTTCCGCCTCGGTCAGATCGTCGCCCCCGGCGACCGCGCGGCGCGCGCCGTGGCGCGTGCGGGTGTGACGACCGTCGTGCTCGATCCCCCGGGCAACACCAACACCGGCGTGCCGATGATGGCCTACCGCCCCGCGGCGGAGAGTTTCGAGGGCATGGTGGTCGCCGATCCGGTCGGTTTGCGGTTTGCGTGGACCGACGGCAACCGTGCGCGCTCGGGTGTGGCGGTGCGCGAGGCCCTGGCGAAGGCGGTCGAGTATCAAAAGCGCTGGGTGGAGTACCGCGAGAAACTCGCCGCGTGGAAACCGACTCCGACGCCGCCCGAGGTCGTGCTGCCCGAGCCGCCCAAGGAAGAGGCCGCAAAGCCCGAAGCCGCCGCGGACGAGAAGAAGGAAGATGCGCCCAAGGAAGAGGAGAAAAAACCCGCGCGTCGCAAGGGCAAGGATGAACCGAAGCCCGTCGATCCGGATCCGGTCACCGGGATCTGGACCGCAAAGGTCGAGCGGCCGCCGCTTGAGGAAGCGACCGCGCTGCGCATGCAACTTCAGCTCGCGGATGGCGCCGTGATGGGGTTCCTGCGCGCCGAGGCGCTCGCCGAAGGACTCGTCGAGGTCCGCGGACACTTCACCGACGGCAAGCTGACCCTCACCGGCATCGGGTCCGAAGGGCTGCTTCACATCACAGGTGCGATCGAAGAAGCGAAGCTGACTGGGGAAATCACGCTCGGCGCCACGTTGATCGCCCTTGTCGCCGAGCGAACGACTCGCGATTACCCTGTCGCGAAGCGCAGCCAACCCGCGGCGCCGGAGCCCGCGGCCGAGGAGCCCAAGGATAAACCGAAGGAACCCCGCGCCGACCCGCGCCTCGAACCCCTGCGCCTCGCTCTTGAAGGCAAAGCGGCCGTGTTCGTCGAAGTCACCCGCGCGGACGAGATCGAAGCGTGCGTCGATGCGTTCGCGGCCGTCGGAATCAAACCCATCCTCGTGGGTGCCGACGACGCACACCTCATCGTCGACCGGCTCTACGGTCGTGTCGCGGGGGTGGTGCTCTCCCACGAAGTGATCGAATCGAGGCCCGAGGACGGTGTGCTGCGCCGCAACCGCTATGCGGACCTGCAAAGGGCCGGCATTCGGGTCGGATTCCATTCGGGCGCCGCCGACGGCGCACGGGACCTGCCCCTGATGGTCGCGTACGCGATTGCCCAGGGCATGAGCCCAGTCTCCGCTCTGCGCGCGATGACGTCGGACGCGGCGGACATGCTGATACTCAGCGACCGAATCGGACGGCTTGCGCCGGGGTTGTTCGGCGACGTGGTGCTGCTGGATGGCAGCCCGCTCGACCCGCGCTCCCAGGTGCTGCGTGTCGTGGTGGGAGGCAAAGAGGTCAAGTGATCGCTGTTCGCCGTCGACGTGACCGTGTGGTGGGTCTGACCGCGGGGGCCCTCGGGGTCGCCCTGTGGTGGGGCCTTTGCGTCGCCGCGGCGGCGGAGCCCCTCCAAGTCGTGCAGGAATCGCCCTTTGGAGGGCTCCGCCCGCGCGCGCCCGTGGCCGGTGAACCGGGGGGCGGCGGCCTTGCGATCCGTGCCACGAAGGCCCTTGTCTGCGGGCCCGATTGGGGTGTCGTCGACGATCCGGTGCTGCTCGTGCGCAACGGTCGGATCGAGGCGGTCGGCCGCCAGCGAGATATCGAGATCCCCGCGGACTATGCGATCGAGGACTTTGGCAACGCCTGGCTGATGCCGGGCATGATCGACCTGCATTGCCACGTCGCAGGGTTGTCGTTGTTTCAGACGAACGACCTCAACGACATGGTCTACATGGTCAACCCGGGTTTGCGCGCGTCGGCGAGCGTCGTACCGGGCATCGACTCCCTGCGGCAGGGCCTCGCGGGCGGGATCACCAGCGTCCTCTACATCCCCGGTTCGGGCACGAACATCGGCGGGCAAGGGGTCCTGTTGAAGACGTGGCCCCAGCGCTTCGAGCGCATGCTCATCCGCAACCCGGGCTCGCTCAAGCTGGCCCAGGCCGGCAACCCCGAGCGCTGGTCGATCGGGGTCGCGCGATCCCTGATGAACTGGACGATCCGGAACACGTTCGAGCACGGCCTCGCGGCGGCGCGGCTCGCCCGCGAGGGTGTGTATCCGGTGCCCGGCGTCGAAAAAATCGACCCCGGCCTTGAGGTTTTTCGTGACCTCCTCGACCAGTCGATCGCCGTTTCCGCGCACACGCAGATCTACCAGGTGGTGCTGACCACGATCACCATGGTGCGCCGCGACCTTGGCGTGCGGGTGTTCATCGACCACGGAACCATCGGCGCGTGGCGCACCGCGCCGCTCGCGAAAAAGTACGACGTGCCGGCGATCGTCGGGCCGCGCTCGGTGGACCCGCCGACCTTCGCGCGCCTCACCGGTGCCATCGAGCCCGGTTTCCGGGGTGTCGCGGTGGGTTACCAGTCGCTGGGCCACACGGACGTCGGTTTCAACACGGACTCGCCGATCGTGCCCCAAGAGGAACTGCCGCTGCAGGCCGCGCTCGCCGCGCGTTTTGGGTTCAAGGACACGTCGCTCGAGACGGTCCGCGGTTTGACGATCATTCCCGCGCGGGCGGCGGGCATTGCGGAGCGTGTGGGGAGCCTCGAAGTGGGCAAGGACGCGGACGTGCTCGTCATTAGCGGCCATCCCGCCGACCCGCGCTCGGCCGTGCGCAAGATTTGGATCGAAGGGCGCGTCGCCTACCACGGCAAGCCTGGGGGACGACTTTGGTGAGCTCGACGACGATGGGACATACAACGTTCTACCGGGTGCGCGGCGCCGCGCTTGGCGCCCTGGGCGCCCTTTGGATGGTGTTTGCCGTGGGGGCGGCGCACGGCCAGACGCAGGCACTAGCCGAGACCGACCGCGACGCTCCGCGCGCGGGTGAACCCGGGCAACCGGGCCTTGCGATCCTGACCGCAAAGGCGCTGATCTGCTCACTTGATGGCCAGCAGTACCAGGACAACGCGGTCGTGCTCGTCAAGGACGGCAAGATCGAAACGGTGCTGCCGCGCTCGGGGGCACAGATCCCCGCGGACTACGAGGTGGTCGACGTGGGCACAAGCTGGGTCATGCCCGGCATGATCGACCTGCACAGCCACGTGGGCGGCACCTTCGACATCAACGACGCGGTGT
This sequence comes from Planctomycetota bacterium, assembly GCA_038246255.1. Classification (GTDB taxonomy): domain Bacteria; phylum Planctomycetota; class UBA1135; order UBA1135; genus RI-242. The sequence continues at coordinate 2,266 of JBBRWC010000065.1, read as the reverse complement.
ACCTGGCGAACCCGGGCCTGCGGGCGAAAACCGCAATCATTCCCGGCAACCGTGCGCTGAGCCTCGCGCTCGCGTCCGGCGTCACGAGCATCCTGTTCATCCCCGGCTCGGCCACCAACGTCGGCGGTGAGGGGATCCTGATGAAAACGGGTCCCAAGCGCTACGAACGCGCCATCATCCGCGACCCGGGCAGCATCAAAGTAGCCCAGTGGGGTAACCCCGAGCGCTGGGCGATCGGCGTCGGAAAGACCTTCGAGAACTACACCATCCGCGAGATCTTCACCCGCGGTCGCGCCTACGCGAACCGCTGGCGCGACCACCGCGAAGGAACGGGACCCAAGCCGCTCGTCGACCCGCAACTGGAGATCTTCCGCCACATCTTCGACCTCAAGGTGCCCGCCAGCGTGCACACCCAGGTTTATCAGGTCGTACTCGCGACCATCACGCTGCTGAAGGGCGAGATGGGCATCGACGTGTTCATCGACCACGGCGAGTTCCACGGGTTCATGACCGCTGAACTCGCCCAGAAAATGGGCGTCAACGCGATCCTTGGCCCGCGCAGCGTCGACATGCCGAGCCGCGGAATCATCGGTTGGGTCGGCTCGAACCCCGAGCGCATGGAGGGCATCGCCGCGGCCTACCAGTCCCGCGGCCACCAGCGCATCGGCTTCAACACCGACGCGCCCGTCGTGCCGCAGGAAGAGCTCGCCGTGCAGGCGGCCATGGCCGCTCGGCACGGTTTCCGCGACACCGCCCTCGACACGGTGCGAGGCCTCACGATCATCCCCGCGGTCACCGTCGGCATCGGCGACCGACTGGGCAGTTTGGAGCGCGGCAAGGACGCCGATCTCCTCGTCATCACCGGCCACCCCGCCGACCCGCGCAGCCACGTGGAGTTTGCGCTTATCGACGGTCGGCGGCTGTACGACGCGGCGGAGGTCCGGCGCTGGTGATCGACGCCGCGCCCGCAACACGCCTGCGCGCCGAACGCACGTCCCTTGGGACGTGTGTGCGGCCGCGTTTTGGCAAACGGGCGTCACGCAGTGTATGGGTTGCCGTGTTTGCGCTCGCCGCGGTCGCGGTGGGATCGCATGCTGTCGCAGCGCCTGCTCCCGCAACGCGCGGTCTGACGTCGTCCGCTGTAACGTCGTCCGCTGTAACGTCGCCTAAGGGGGCCGCCGACCGTCCGGCCGCCGGCGAGGTGGGTGGAGCGGCGCTCGCCATCCACGCGGCAAAATTGCTGACGGTTGCGCCGGACGGCCTCCAATACATCGATCGCGGCACCATTTTGGTCCGCGACGGCCGCATCCAATCCGTCGGATCGCGCTCGAGCATTGACGTCCCGGCGGACGCAGAGCAGCGCGAGCTCGGCGAACTGTGGGTGATGCCCGGCATGGTCGACCTGCACTCCCATATCGGTGGGAGCATGGACATCAACGACGCCGTCTACCAGGCGAGTCCGGAACTGCGCGCCAGCGTCTCCACGGTCCCGGCCAACCGGGCGATGCGCATGGCCCTCGCCGCCGGCGTGACGACGGTGCTGTTCATCCCCGGCTCCGCGACCACGATGGGCGGCCAAGGTGTGTTGCTCAAAACGGGCCTGGCGCACTACGAAGCGGCCCGCATCCGCGATCCGGGTGCGCTCAAGGTCGCACAAGCCGACAACCCCGCGCGCTGGGGTTACGGCATGGGCCGGATCTTCCTCAACTGGTCGATCGACGAAATCAGCCGCCGCGGTGTGGCCTATGCGCTGCGCTGGCAGGCTTACGAGCGTGGCGAGGGCGAAAAACCCGCCTTCGATGCGCAGTACGAGGTGTTCCGGCCGCTGCTCCGCGGTGAGATCCGCGTTGTCACCCACACCCAAGTCGCGCAGGTCGTGCTTTCGAGCATGCGCATCCTGACGGGCCAAAACAGCCTGCCGATGTTCATCGCCCACGGCGAGTTCGACGCGACGAAGATCGCGCACATCGCACAGGCGCTGGGGGTGCCGGCGATCCTCGGTCCGCGCAACATGTCGAGCCAGGTGAAGAGCCGCGGCGTCGACCACGACGGACGGCTCGAGGGCCTGGCGTGGGCGTACCAGCAAGCCGGACACACCGCCATCGGCTTCAACACCGACGCCCCCGTGCTTCCGGGTGAAGAACTTTTCCTGCAGGCGTCGGTCGCGGTGCGCTTGGGCTTTTGTGACGACGCCCTCGACACCGTGCGTGGCCTCACGATCGTGCCCGCCCAAACCGCGGGGATCGCCGACCGGGTTGGCAGCCTC